>JANNOS010000070.1:0-21169 GCA_031399315.1 Methylophilaceae bacterium
CCCTCAAAGCGTGTTTTCTCTGCAAAAAACGTTGCTTCAAGGCACCAATAAACCTATTCCAATAAAAAAACCCAGTTTTGTGAATAAAATTAAAACCGTGCTCAATAAACAACTATAAAAATTTATCGAATCTCACAATTAATTTAGCAAATGAAATTTACTATTTATCAAAATAGTCGGCAAGGCCCCAGACCATACAACCAAGACAGGCTTGCTTATTCATATAGTAAAGACGCGCTACTGTTAGTGCTGGCAGATGGTATGGGTGGGCATCGCAATGGTGAAATCGCGGCACAATTGGCGGTTAAAACGCTTACCGATGCTTTTCAGCGTTTAGCTGTGCCAACGCTAAGCAGTCCAGCAAAATTCCTAATCGAAAATATCCAGCAAGTTCACGATATGATTGAAAACGTGACGCAAGAAGAGGGTTTTATTGAATCTCCACGCACCACCATTGTGGCAGCGATTATTCAGCGTGGTTATTTGTATTGCGCACATGTGGGCGATTCACGCCTTTACCACTTTCGTGGCGGGCATTTACTTTTTAGGACCGAAGACCATTCAGTGGTGCAATCACTCTATAAAAAAGGCATGATTAGCAAAGATGAAATGGCAACACATCCCTATAAAAATAAAATTTATAACTGTATCGGCGGTGAAAACCCACCACAAATTGATTTATCTGATAGGCACGAATTACTTGATGGTGACACGATACTTTTGTGTACAGATGGCGTATGGGGGGTTATTAACGACCAGCAAATAAAAGAAATTATCCAAAATAATATGACAATAGTCGATGCGACTACCGAATTAATGGATAGCGCCGAATTCGCGAGCAATGAAAAGGGCGATAATATGAGCGCTATTGGTTTGCAGTGGGGTGATCGCTCTTCTAACATCACTGCGGTTTCTACATTATTGATGCCTTTAGGCCAAACAACCACTATTATGAATCCAGTCACACATCAAAATGCTGATGGTGCTGATCCCCTAGAGCTTAGTGATGATGAAATTGAAAATACCATCGCTGCAATACAAAACGCGCTGAATAAATCACATCAAAAGTCTAAAATTTAAACTTTATTCGAGTATTTCTCGGCTCAGTCTTTGAGCCACCAAGAAGGGTTTTCAAGCAGTAGAATAGGTGTCGTAGCTAGTTGTATGTGGCAGCCTTGGTCAAGGACGCAACCACTAAAAGGGGATGACGTAGGGCTTTATTTTGACTCAAAAACCTCATTACAATTTTCGATAAAAGTTTCGTCAGCATTTGTCTCATAGATATAACCCTGCTTGCCTTTCGTCCACCAACCCCAAGGTTCTTTTGTCTCGCCAAATTTTGCGCCACTGCCAGACACCGTGGGATTAAGCACTAATTTTTTATTTTTGTATAAAACATGCATTTGATCTTGTTTTTCATCATAAGAGGTTTGGACGAATTCACCGCTATCGCATTGATATTCAACCATTACAACGGCTTTCGCGAGTTTTTTTGATTTTTTCTTTTCTTGTTTCACTTTATCAAATTGCCAAAGCTGATGCTTACCATCACACACTTCTAATTTCACACTTTTTTTATCCGGCGTTACCACCATACAGGATAATTGACCCAAGCCATTATTACCCAATATCACTTCTCCACTAAGCGTTTCCATCATCGACCATTGCTGGTTTTCAAGACCAATTGGGTCGCAAGGCGCCACAAAAACTTCTGTGCCATTTTTCCGATGATGCTCATTGTCATTCCCCAATTGCATGTTAAAACACATAGGGGTTTCTTGATAACAGCTCGCAACTTGATACAGATTTGCCGCTAATTTTGTCACCAACCACTGTCTAGCTGGGTTTGATGCATCTTGCTTATTATTTAAAAATACCGTTTTTGTATCGCTACTGATATCAAGATATTGTTTATTTTCACTCGGAGCATTTTCACTCTTGGGTAAACTGATCGTATAAAAACCCGTTTGTTTCTGTTTTGGAACGATTTTTTTTTGCATGATCGGCGTACCGCAAACCTTGGATGAATTCATAGAAGCTTGATTATGCTCTTGCCGCCATTTAGGTATTTTTTTTATTGACTGAGCATTTTCCGCAAATGCGCACAATGAAATTGACGTGAGCATGAATGCCACAACTAAGTCTTTGAGTATTAAGGATAAATAATCATTCACAATAAAACCACTCCCAGTTTTCATTTTAAAAATCAAACCACTATCACCAATTCATATATTTAATTTCAAATTTCTGGTTCAAAATCTAATGTTTCATCTGTTGTTTTAAATAATTTTTTCGTAGTCGCATTTAATTTTGCTGCGGGCTGACCATCAAAATTTTTGTAAGCTGTACGTAATTTATTGATATTCGGCGATAAGAGTGGGCCTGGGTCATGCGCAGAACCACCAAAAGCAGTAAAATCAAATTTTTCTTGGTGTAATTTTTCTACCTTGTCCCACATCTTGCTCACTTCAACATTATCTCTTAGGTCAACTTCCATGTTATCAAAGGTTTTCTGAATCTGACGCGCTTCTCTATAGCGCTCTTTTCGTGTATCTCCTTTGACTGGCCGAAAGGCATCAAAATCAAAGAAAACTGCTTTATATCCTGTTGGACTGTTTGGGTCTTTTACAACGTCTAGGTTTTCAAGCTTGTGGTCAGTCCAGGCGATACCATTTTGATTTAATGCTCGTATCACTATGTTAATCGTCAACTCTTCCATTTCATTGAGGCCCTCTTCTTTTGAACCATTAGCTTTTCGTAATTGAATACGGTCATAAGCATTCGTTACTTTGCCTAGGACTTTGCCAGTTTCATCCACTTCGTCAGAACTGATATTTTCATCGCGCGTTTTGATAAACTTATGCTCTATTGCTCCTACTTTCGCAGTCAAGATTTCGGGTGAACCATCCGTTTTAGCTACCGAAAACAGCTTAGCCAATTCTGTACCTTCGTAATCTTGTTTAACTTTATTTAAAATGGCTCGACCAGCCTTTTGATCGTTGATAGCTTTTTCTCCTATTGGATTATATTGTCCTTTGTTATTTGTAAGCCTAACTACCTTATTGACCCACTTAGGATCTTTATCCGCATAAACAGTCGATACACCACCATTAGTGATCCGTTTACCCAAGCCTTTATCTCTTAGGTCATCCTTTAATACAATTACTGGTTTTTTAAATCTATCTAAAACATTTTCCGCGCCAGCGTCATGTTTCGCTGGTGGATTATCAGCAACATTAAATCGTTTAAATAGCGGTTGATCGAATACTTTTGTTGCAAATGGCTCACGAACATTTCTTGAATATTTATTATGAGGAAGCAATTTATCGTAAACGGTTATGGATGTAATGTCTTTTGCATCTGTCAGTTGTTTTGCATCTCTTAATGCAAGTATCTTGTCTGCTTTAAGTTTTATATCCTCCAGATTTAGGTTATCCAAATTTTCATTATTTTTAACAATCTTTGCTCTCAGGGCATTGGTTTGAGCGACGCTATCATTATATTTTTTTAAAGGGCTATCTTCGTAAGCTTTTTGTGCAGCTTCTACTTGCGCATCCAAGCCATCAACTACCTTTTGTTTTTTGGCCTTAACATTTGGATCTGTAACTAATTCTATTTCGTTTCTGGCTCTTTCTGCTTTATCTTGTAGTTTCACTAATTTATTTTTAGCAGATAATTCAGTTGCCCTGTTTTTTTCTTGCTCAGAAAATTTATCTTTGTATTCTTTCTTATTCGCTTTTCTTACATTTTTTTCCTGTTTAATGGCCTGCTCTTTAGCAGCTATGGCTTTATCAAGTTCTGGCATAATCTGTTTTTTAACTTTTTTAACAGCGTCTTTTTGTGCTTTTTCAATGACTTGTTTCTGTTTTTTTTGTGCGTCTTTTTTATCTGCAAATGCTGTACTAGTTGCACCAATAGAAAAACTTATTGCAAGCAATAAGTAGGCTACAAACTTTATCAATTTCATGCTGCTATCCTTATCAATATTGATTTAGATTAGATCTACTGATAGTGTAAAAACACTATCAGTCATCATCTTGCACTTTCGGTAGGCATATCATCAACATCCACCGCGTCTATTACTGGCTCGGGACTATTTAATGACAATGGCTCCTCCGTTAAAACAAAAACCAGTTTGCCATTTTCTACAGCTGACGTGCCAACCAGTGAATCAATTTCTGGGTGTTTTAAGCCCTCTTCAGATTTAAGATCTATTAACCTGTATGCGGCAATATCATCGGGGTCTAAAGCAGTATCCCAAATACGTAACCCCGCTAACGACCCTATAAATTGTGCATCCCTACCGTTAAATGAGCCAATATTGAAGTCTCTTGAGGGTAAATCAGCGATGCTTATCGGCATGATGGCAATTATTTCGCTGTCTACAAAGACGGTTGTTCGTGAATCAATCACAATAAAAGCAACGTGATGTAGCTTGCCATCAGAAAAATCAAAAGGCGCAACGGCCCATTTTTGACCCGCCATAAAGCCAATGCCTTTTCTATCTGCTTGCATTAAAACAGCAAAACGTGCGCCTTGATCACCCAAATAAGAAAGAATGGCTGGGTCGTAATCTAACTTGTTCCAACTGGCAGCTACCCAAAACTCTATGGTGGCAAATCGCTTAAATTCTAAGCTAATATCGTCAGGGTAAGTCACACTATCAATCCCAGTAAACTTAGCCAATGGCGGCCTATAGCTTGCCGCTAATCCTAAATTTGCTTGCACTATAAAAATTGCTGCAATCACCAACTGAATTAGCTTTATACGGCTATATTTTTTATTCATGTTTCATTCCTTGAAATATCAAGCAGTAATTTCAAATAAGTTTTTAATTTAGACAATCAGCTGATCTACCAGATCAGTCACCAATACCAAACCCTAAGGGCTATTTGTCAATATATCGACAATCAGCTGGTCTACCAGCCATACCTTTAGGTAAAGCCTTACAAGCTGGTTCTAGCGCTTTTAAGTAAGCATTCCAACTCTCTTCTTTCTTCCAAGGCGATGTACCTTTTGTAGCCTCTAAATGCTCTTGGATAATTTCCCCAGTGCTGTGGCATAACAGATCCTTAGAAAATACTTGATTGGGCTTTTTATCATAAATTTCTTTCCACTTGCCATCATCGCAAATCATCTGTGTATTCTCCCAACATACACGGTTACATTCTAGTGCTGCATCGATTGGACCGTCAAAATGTGAGCCTGCAATACAGCCTGCTTTATACGAAACACTCTGGTTATGTTCTTTTGCAGGAAGTGAAAAGCGCGCCCATACACCTCCCCCTTCCAACTTGTCATCGGTATTATTTTCAAGCCTCCAAGTCTTCGATTTTTCCGCTGCACAGGATTTCTTTTCTAGTATTAAGGTGCTGCCTACTACTAATTCTTTTGGGACTAAATTTGCTGTTGAAAGCGGTCCTTTATTGCGTTGAACATAGGCCAAAATTTCTTGATACACCATCGGCCTGAGCGTGTTAAACACTTTTGGATCCGTAAAAAATGGAGGGGCTAATACTTCACTTAACACTCTTAAATCAAGAAAGATTGGCGTGGTCGTTTCATCTGTCACGCCCCAACCATCTAAGCCCTTACCTGTTTGAGACCCACCTACAAATTTCCATTTATCATTAGAGCTAGACACTTTACTTTCGAATTTTGCAGTACTAGATGCATCAACACCTAACGCTCCTTTCGCCGTTACGCCAACTTCTTTCGGCCCTATTCTTGCCTCAACAGCTAGACCCAGACCACCTTCATAAATTTTCCCCTGCCCCCATTCCTCTTTGCTAAATTCCAACATTTGAATAATTCTGCCGCCCATCGCAACTGCATGTGCATAATGTGTACCGTAATCTTCAACCAATTTTTTAGCATTGGCTGGTGATGGTGTTCTTGCGGCAAGTAACACTGCATCTTTAAAGTTTTGCGACAATCCTATTTTTGATTTATCCAATAACACAATAAATCGTGTTTGGTGTGATTGTGCAAAGGTGTAACCTTTTTCAACGCCCTGTGAAGTATCTGTAATGGTTTTAAAGTTCGCGTTGGCAGAAAAAGACCCACCGCCTTTTGGCGTATTAATGTCAAAAGAAGAACTGACACTTCCACCCAACATTTCCTGTATGGATGACTGCGACATGGCTTCACGTGTTTTAACGCGACCTTCACCAGATTGTATGTCGATTAAGTCCAAACCAAGCGGCACAACTCTGTTAGCGCCGTTGTTAAAGCCATATTTGGTATGCTCAAAAATTTGTTTTTTGATCCCAGGGTCGCCTAACGTAAATGGGTCTAAAAAAAGCGGGTCATACCCGTACAATACGGTTTTTTTATTACGTATTTGATTCGCAACAATAAAAACATCATCTACATTCGTATCTGTTTTCTTTGGCAGCCCAAGGCTACTAGTGCGCTCATACTGCACATTATTTTTACTCAGGCTCGTTACGCCATTGACATTAATCGTACTTGTAGCAGATTTGTAATGATTACGCTCTGAGGTTGCCTCATAGGCTTCAGCTGTCACTTGGTTTGCAACACCTTTATTAGGATCAAAACTTAACGCAACCATCACTGGTAACTCTTTATCGGTAATGGCTTTTCTTGGTTTTTGTACCGCTAATGGAGATTCTAAATCTGTTGCTTCGTCCTGCTGTGTATTATCATTAGTAGCAGTATTTACCTGTGTTGATTTTCTAAGCTTTGTATAAAGCACTGAATTTGTTGGGAAAGATTGCACTGCAATTTCTTCACTAATCAGGTAACAAGTATTACCTATATAGTTAAAGTGCGTACATTTCGTGGAACTTGAGCAAGTATTTGCGCATTCATTCAAAGTCTTTGGAACTGCAGGCGCCATCGCGACTCCCTTCATAAATTTGCCAGCCATTTTTGAATAACCTGTTAGCTCACTACTCGATGAAGACGCTTGATTACCAGATGAAACGCCTGGGTTTGCACTCGCATAACGTGCCAACTCGGAATCTCTTGGGACTACTAAAATTTGTGTATAGGCTTGAGGCTCGTACTCATAATTTAATGGCACACCATCAACACTTTTAAACTGCTCTACAAATGAACTTCTTGCTTTTTGTTTTCTTTCTTTCTGATTATTTGCCATCCAAACACCTTCAGGCCGTCTAAAGCTTTCTGGCATGATATTAAAAATTGGTTTTGATTTATGCCCCGCTTCATTTCCAAGATATGCAATTAAAAAACTTTTTGCCCAAGCTTGGTTTAACAATTCGTCATCCCGCATAAAAGCGGCTTTTAACAGCAAGTTTGCATCTAGCGGAATGCCCCATATGCGAACGGCACCGACTTGCCCTTGAAACTTATTTTTTCTGCCATCTAAAGAACCAATCGACAACTGCAAGTCATCTCGTTGCCCTTGCGCATCTGTTGGAATCGCATAGCCCAATGAAAATTGACCAACTAACCTGCCATCCACATGCATTCTGGTAAGCTTGCCGTCTGTTATCAACGCAACGTGATGGATTAAATCATCTTTAAAATCAAAATTGACTGCGTTTCTTCTGCTTTTCGCGCCAGTGATTGCATCATCTTCTGAATTCTCCATGTAAATGGCATCACCTTCTGCACTCATACTAAATTCAAATAAAGTATCGTAACCATTTGAAAGCGCGACAATCGTGCCACTGTCATCCTTGGTTTTCCACTCAGGGTCGTATTTCACCCAAAAATCAACGGAACCTTGTCTAAAATCTCGAAATGTTTCTTCAGGCGGCTGCTCACGATACATATCCCTTGCTTTCGAAATCGCCCACATTTGAATTTCAGGGTTCGCATACTGCGTTTTAGTATCTGGCTTATTGTCTTGTGCAACAGCCTGTTTTGTTTCAGGGGTAGCTTGCATATCAACGTCATCCCACAAATCTTTTTTTGGAGCAGGGTCAGCACTGGCGTTACTAGTAAAGAAAAATAATGAAAAGATTACAAATAACGTCTGAAAAAATACTCTTAACTTCATTTAAAATTCACCCTTCATTTGTAAAAAATATACAATTGATAAACTGAGTCTTAATTCTCACACAAATTTCATGCATTTGATAATAATTTTTTATGGCAAAAAAAGTAAAAAATATGGAGCGAATTTTCCATGAAGCGATTTTAGTAAAGTAACTCTAGATAAAGGCAAGCATGAACATTCATCTTTAGCTATTCTGTAATATCTTATAACTGTTTCTCAACGTTGTACCACTTAATCAGTTTGAGAATATCGTCTAACTGAGTATATGCTTTGTGCTGAATCTACATTCAATCATTCAAGCTGGATTGTTTTATATTCTTCCACGCAATGATCAAAGTTCACTTTGAACAAATTCGAAGACTATTATTTAAAAATACCAACTGACACCACTCATTTGTTGTAGCTCGTGCAAAAGTCTCTATTCGTTTTAAAGCCAATTTGATTTTCATGGCTTATAATTGGCATTTTTATAAGCCTAATATATGCAAGTCAATGCTATGTCTACTCCTAATCGCCCCAATCAACGCGCTAATAACCAACTGCGCAGCATTGAAATTATTCGCCACTACACCAAACATGCTGAAGGTTCGGTGCTTATTAAGTTTGGTGATACGCATGTGCTGTGCACAGCAAGCGTAGAAGAAAAAGTACCTGGGTTTCTAAAAGGGAAAAATCAGGGCTGGGTGACGGCTGAATATGGCATGTTACCGCGCTCTACTGGCAGCCGCATGGATAGAGAAGCCGCTAAAGGCAAACAATCTGGCCGCACCCAAGAAATTCAACGTTTGATTGGCCGTAGTTTGCGTGCAATTATTGATTTAAATAAACTAGGCGAGCGAAGCATTCATCTCGATTGTGATGTTATTCAGGCTGATGGTGGCACCCGCACAGCCAGCATCACGGGCGCTTATGTGGCATTGCACGATGCCGTTTCTACATTACTAAAAAAAGAGCTTATTACTGAAAATCCACTTAAGCAAGCCGTAGCAGCGATTTCAGTCGGCGTTTACAAAGGTACACCCGTGCTGGATTTAGACTATATTGAAGACTCTAATTGCGACACAGATATGAACGTGGTGATGACAGCCGATGGAGGCTTTGTGGAGATTCAAGGCACAGCTGAAGGCGAACCATTTACGCGCGAGGCCATGAATGCCATGCTAGATTTAGCCGCAAACGGCATTTGCGAATTACTCAAACATCAAAAAGCAGCGCTAAAAAATTAAAGCGCAAATTAAGTGTTTAAAAAAATCGTCATCGCCAGCGGCAACCAAGGCAAGCTGCTAGAAATTCAAGCGCTATTAAGCCCGATGAATATCGAAGTGTTGCCACAATCGATATTTAACGTGCCAGAAGCTGCAGAACCACATTGCACGTTTATAGAAAACGCGCTTGTCAAAGCGCGCAACGCGAGCTTGCACACTGGCTTGCCCGCTTTAGCGGATGATTCTGGCCTATGTTTAGATGCGCTAGATGGCGGACCTGGTGTGCATTCTGCATATTTCGCAGGTGAGCCTAGAGATGACGAGAAAAACAATGTTCACTTACTCAAAGTTCTCAAACAACATCATAACCGCTTTGCTTATTATTATTGTTGCATGGTGTTCGTAAGAAAACACGATGACCCGCAGCCGCTTATTGCAGAAGGCGTTTGGTCTGGCGCGATATTAAAAAAACCATGCGGCAGCAACGGCTTTGGTTATGACCCGCTTTTTATGGATAGTAAAACGGGAAAATCTGGAGCAGAATTACCACCAGAAATTAAAAATAAAATCAGTCACCGCGGACAAGCCATGCGTAAAATGCTGCTTTTAATTGAAAACTTACCTAACGATTAAACCCTGATGACTAAAGCGATGAAACTATTACCTATTTGGGTGCGCGACGATGCTAGCATTGTTGCCTGCACCGAAAAAATAAAAGTGATGAAAGAAAATTTTGCTGAAATTCAACAAATTACCCAAGACGCGTTTGAAGATGGCTTATTGATGGAAGTCTCTGAGGCGCAAATGCGTGATGCGCTACATCAGCTAGTCGACCAACTCGTGAACCCGTATCAAAAGAAATAGCAGTGCAATGTTGAATTATTCAAATGAAATAATAATGTTTTCTGTTTTAGTGATATCGATTGGTATTTCTTTAATAATAAAGATTGATGGACGTTGGCATGATAGGAATGGCAGAGAAATATTTCCCGTAGAACATCAATATTCAGTAACCATAAAATGTCTTGCGACTTTTCTTTTATTTGTTATTTTAGGGGTTGATTTTGGCGTAATTACGGCTTCACCAATTAAATCAAAAGATTTAGGTATGGTACTTTTTTCTCCTTTCCTTATTTTTCCTTGCTTAGTTATACTAACCCCAAAAAAAATCGCCGATAAGTACGTAATTCCCTTGTGTAAATTCATATTCCTGCTTTTGCTAACTGGTTTTGTTTTGACGCTTTATTTTTCATTATTCGAAGCTATTTCCAGTCATTCATTACCAAGAAAATACGGCAAAACTTACCTTGAGAAAGATTTCATGGGGTTTTGGATAACTTTTTTAGGAATGACTGTTATAAGTGGCTTACTTTTGAATTTTGTTAAAGAAAACATTATTACTTTTTATAAAAAGTTAATTCTAAATAAAACAAAGTAATTCTATTTAATGATTCCGATTATCCCCATCAACGATTTTGCGCCCTCCAAGCTTATCAACAGTTGCTCACCCATACTTGGTGAAACCACACTTTCTGGGCTAAAAAACCCACCGCCGCTTTCGCTGTATATTCACATTCCGTGGTGCGTAAAAAAGTGTCCGTATTGCGATTTTAATTCGCATGAATCACGCAGCGAAATCCCCGAAAAACGCTATGTGGCGGCACTCATCAAAGACTTAGAACAATCTGTGCCACGCGTATATGGCCGTAAAATCAAAAGCGTGTTTTTTGGCGGCGGAACGCCTAGTCTATTTAGTGCACATTCCATTAACGAAATTTTAAGCGCAGTACGTATGCTGACGCCATTAGATTACGGTGCAGAAATTACGTTGGAAGCGAATCCAGGTACGCTTGGTGCAAAAACACAAGATACCGCACACTTTAAGGGCTACAAAGAAGCTGGCGTGAATCGTGTTTCGCTCGGCATACAAAGTTTTAATGCCGACTATTTGCGCGCTTTGGGCAGAATTCACGATGATAAACAAGCCTTGCAAGCCGCGGAGCTAGCACTTAACACCTTTGAACGTGTTAATTTGGATGTGATGTACGCACTGCCGAATCAAAGCCTGAACGATGCCTTAGCCGATGTGCAAATGGCGGTGAGTTTGAACCCTGACCATTTATCTTTTTACCATTTAACTTTAGAGCCCAATACACCGTTTCACCACACGCCGCCTAGTTTGCCAAGCGATGATGTGAGCGCAGATATGCAAGAACAAATTGAGGCTTTATTAGCGGAAAACGGCTATGAGCATTACGAAACTTCTGCTTTTTGTAAACCCAACAATGAAGCACGACATAATGTAAATTATTGGCAATTTGGGGATTATTTAGGCATAGGCGCGGGTGCGCATTCCAAATTAAGTTTTCACGATAAAATAACCCGCGAAACACGACATAAGCACCCAAATGCCTTTATGGAAGCCGCCGAAAATGCCAATGAACAAAATAATGGCGCTGTAGATAATACTTGGACGATAGCAACAGAAGACTTGAGTTTTGAGTTTATGATGAACGCGTTGCGACTGACAAACGGCTTTGAAAAAAGGCTATTTCAAGAGCGTACAGGCATGCCCTGGGAGGCAGTATCCATGCGGGTTTCAGAGGCATTAAATAAAGGATTGATTATGCAAGATTTACAACACATTAAACCAACGCTACAGGGCCAGCGTTATTTAAATAATCTACTAGAACTATTTTTGAGCCAGTCTAGTTTTTAAGTTAGCTCAATTCTTTGCGCATATCTAATAGCGCTATCAACATTACAATTTCTTGTACTACTTCTCTACCAAAGCCCGTGCGCTCGCCACCACGGTTATCGACAATCAAGCCGCGTAAATACGCATAAGCCGAGTCTTCAGGCCATGTTTTGCAAAGTTTTTCCATAATATGCGGAAACTCTTGTAAACTTTTTGGCACCACCATAGGCACCACAGTGTCATGCCAAACGGGCGGTAATACATTAAATGTCGTATGCAGCTCTTTAGCGTAATTTTCAAAATCTTCTTTTAAGTTAAGTTTTCTAAAAACTTCCAACAAATACAGCCAGTGATTAATTGAAGCTTTAGGTTGTGACTCTATCGTCATCTTAAGGTGTGCAATTGCATCATTGGTGCGATTAATGCTCATCAGAAGTTTAGCTTCTTCTAGCGTTGCATCTACCCTATTTTCAGCTTGTTTAGTGGCTTGAGTTGCTTGCACTTGTTGCGTAGTTTGAGATGAAACCTCCCGCACAGTGGCCGATTTTGTAGCCTGCCAATAACCATTTAAATCAGTCACTGTTTCTTGCACTCTAGATGCCACAACATTAATTTTTGAATCTGCAGATTGCCGATACTTTTTGAATACATAAGTACCCAAGCCTACAAGTGCACCTAAAGCCAAAACTACCAAAAGTAAATTGCTATCGAACCATTTACTTATCGCAGACTTTTCTGCTACCGTTACTTTGACTTGATTTGTTTTTGCATCTAAATTTTTAAATACTTTTTTGGCAGATGACTTAGAAATTGTTGACTGTTCATTTGATTGATTAACACTTTGGCCACCCAGTGTTTTATCTAAAGTCAATTTTAGATCATTCAATTTTGCCTGCAAAAAAATAAGCTTTTCGTTTAATTTTGCGAGCTCATTTTTTAAAAACTCATTTTTAGTGACTAAAGACTCATATTCTTTCACTAATGCTTCAGGCACTCGCTCAATGTTATAACTCATATTAAACGTTTGTTTTTTTGATTTTAGAGGACCTGATTTAATCGTATGGCTATTGATTGAAAGCGATTTTAAAGTGGGTATTACCAGTAACGTTGGTTCTTTAAAATGGTGTTTCGGATTTAAATTTGGCTGAACGCTTTTACTTAAACGCAGAGTCTTAAATACAAACTGCGTTTGCATATATTGATTTTTCGGATAGAACAGTCGCGCTACGTCATTCAAACTTTCACCTGGCAACATGGGCCAACTCATGCTGTTCTCATCCAAATCAGGGAGTTCAGGACTTTTTAATTCAGTGCCTTTAAATTCAGCGCTTAGCAATTTATTGTCTAAAACCATTGTGCCGCTTGGCTTTGCAGCTAGATTGCCTGTTTGTATTAGACCAAGCAAAGCTACTGTAATGAGTTTTAGCTTCAAAATATTAGCCCTGCTAACTTATCAACTTACGCGCACGCTGTATGGTTTTTTTTACTTGCGCAGGTGCCGTCCCACCAATATGGTTACGGCTCGCTACCGAGCCTTCTAACGTAAGTACTTTATATACATCTTGCTGAGTGAGTTTGCTGAATTTCTGTAAATCTATCAGTGCTAAATCTGCCAAGTCGCAACCTTTTTTTGCTGCAAATTTTACTGCCAACGCAACGGCTTCGTGCGCATCTCTAAATGGCAAGCCTTGCTTAACCAAATAATCGGCTAAATCAGTGGCCGTTGCATAACCTTCTAAAGCGGCTTGGCGCATATTGTCTTTATTAACTGTTATGCCACGTAACATATCGGCATAAATCGCAAGCGTTACCAACACGGTATCTGCTGTATCAAACAAAGGTTCTTTATCTTCTTGGTTATCTTTGTTATATGCTAACGGTTGGCCTTTCATCAAAGTCAACAAAGCGGTTAAATGCCCATATACGCGACCAGTTTTGCCGCGCACCAGCTCGGGCACGTCTGGGTTTTTCTTTTGCGGCATAATCGAAGAGCCCGTACAAAAGCGATCAGCAATATCAATAAACGCAAAACGGGGACTAGACCACAAAATCAACTCTTCTGAAAAACGCGATAAATGCATCATTAAAACGCTCGCAGAAGCAGTAAATTCAATGGCAAAATCACGATCTGACACTGCATCGAGAGAGTTTTCACACACGCCGTCAAAACCTAAGGTTTTTGCCACCATTTCGCGATTAATCGGGTAACTCGTGCCTGCCAAGGCGGCGGCACCTAATGGCAATTTATTGATGCGCTTTCTGCAATCAGCAAAGCGCTCAGCGTCGCGCTTTAGCATCTCATAATACGCCATCAAGTGGTGGCCAAACGTCACCGGCTGCGCCACTTGCAAGTGCGTAAAGCCAGGCATAATCGTATCGAAATGCTGTTCAGCTAAATCTAAAATCGAAGTTTGTAGCTTAACGATACCTGCTTGCACGTCGTCACTTACGCCGCGCAACCAAAGTCGCACATCGGTCGCTACTTGGTCGTTACGGCTTCTACCAGTATGTAAGCGCTTACCTGCATCACCAATTTTATCAGTCAGGCGCTTTTCGATATTAAGATGCACATCTTCTAAATCTAGCAACCATTCAAACTTGTCAGCTTTAATTTCTGCCAAAATTTCTTTTAAGCCTTTTTCAATCGCCCTGATATCCGAACTTGAGATAATGCCTTGTGCGCTCAGCATTTGTGCGTGCGCTAGCGAGCCTTGAATATCAACCTCAGCCAGGCGTTTATCAAAACTGACGGATGCGGTATATTTTTTAACCAACTCAGCGACTGGCTCACTAAAGCGACCAGACCAGCTCTTGGCTTTTTTGTTTAAACTATTATTTTGCAAAACTACTCTCTTTAAATTATTAAATTACTTTACGCGTTAAGTTTGTATTTATTAGGTTTATATTTAATAGCTTTATTGTAAAAATTACTTTAATAATAATATACTTATCGCAATATTATAACTAAGTATACGCTGTGCGCAAAAATAGTCGCCTTCCTAATCTGCATAATCTTGGCATTCACTTACGAATTTTGCTAATTGTGAACCTATTAGCCGTGATGGCAGCTATTTTACTCAGCAAGCAATTAGGCGAGTTTTTCACGTTACTGGCACAAATTTCAGCACTTGTTCAGCCCATCATATTGCTCAGCATGCTAGGGCTGTATGCACTTTACCCTGTTTTAAATAAACTTAAGTATTGGCAAGGTGCACTCGTCATTGTGTTACTAGAAATAACCTTTACCTACCTTGTTTTTATTTTTATATATCATTATTTCGCTTTTGATACTATTCCCGAAATTGGCCGCGCTTGTTTACTCAGCGCCATCGTCACTGGTATTGTACTGTATTATTTTTACCTACAAGAACGCGCATATTCCCCCGCTATTGCTGAGGCGCGTCTGCAAGCTTTACAAGCACGCATACGCCCACATTTTTTGTTTAACAGCATCAACGCTGTACTTTCACTTATTCGTAGCCAGCCCAAACGTGCTGAGACTGCGCTTGAAGACATGGCAGATTTATTTCGTGTTTTAATGAGCGAAAATCGCGATTTAGTGCCTCTCGCGCAAGAAATTGGCTTATGCCACCAATATTTAGATTTAGAAAAATTGCGTCTAGAAGAGCGCCTAAAAATTACTTGGCAAATTGATGACATGCCATCTGATGCCATGATTCCACCGCTTATTATGCAGCCGCTATTAGAAAATGCGGTCTATCACGGCATTGAGCCCATGCCTGAAGGTGGCGAAATTATTGTTAAGATTTACACCAAACTAAAAGAACTTAACATTGTGATTAATAACCCCTATGCCCCACAAAATGACCGCCATAATGGCAATAAAATGGCGCTTAAAAACATAGAAGAACGCTTAAAATTACATTTTGATTTAGAAAGCTCACTTAAAACGAGCACTAAAAATAGTCGTTACGAAGTACATATTCGGATACCAGAAAAAATTTAAATTCTATAAAACATGTCACAAACCCTTAAAATTTTAATTGCCGACGATGAAACCCCTGCGCGAAATCGCATGCGTGATTTATTGGGCGATATTGAACACGTAACTGTGGTAGCTGAAGCAAAAAATGGTAAAGAAGCGATTGATTTAGCACAAACAACCATGCCAGATGTCATGTTGTTAGATATTCGTATGCCAGTGATGGATGGCATTGAGGCTGCCCAACATGCGCAGAAGCTAGAACCCAAACCGTATATTATTTTCACCACCGCTTTTGATGCTTACGCCATTAAAGCGTTTGATTTAAACGCGATTGATTATTTGCTTAAGCCAATTCGACTAGAACGCTTGCAAATCGCGATTAATAAAGCCCATGCACTAAAACCACTGCCTTTAGATGCGCTAAAACCATTGCAAAAAATGCGTAGCCACTTGAGCATCCACGAACGTGGGCGTGTATTGCTGGTTTCAATTGAAACGATTATTTATTTACGTGCCGAGTTAAAATACATCACGGTTAGAACTGCTGAGCGTGAATATTTGGTAGAAGAATCGCTCACCAGTTTAGAAACTGAATTTGGTGAGCGATTTATACGCCTGCATCGCAACTGCTTAGTTGCGCCGCAGTTTATCGCGGGCTACGAAAAACGTACTATTGATGAGGAAAGCCTTTGGGTTGCCATGTTCAAAGAAATTCCAGAAACCGTTGCAATCAGCAGGCGCCAGCAATATCTAGTAAAGCAAACTTAAATCAGTGCGCTCTTAAAAACGACTGGATTCCCGCCTACGCGGGAATGACGAAACTGCCTAAAATGTAAAAATATTTATTTGTTTTTGTTTCTTTCAAAGTCTTCAATCATTCTGGCTGCCCAATCTTTTCCACCCAAACCAAAGGCAATTGCTAACGCTAAGAAAAACGCGCCAAACACAATCACAAAGAGTGAATAAATAAGCTGCATACCGATGCCAAGTTGCTCTAAGGCGACAAACACCGAGAAAATTTGTATGCCGTATTCAGCCGACGTACTGACTGTTAAAGCATGTGGAAACTTGATGCTGTAAAGCCAGGCAAATACTAGGCGATTTACAAAACGCGCTAATAAAGTACCAAAAATCACCACTACAATTGCAACAATAATACGCGGCAAGTAGCTTGCCAATTGGTGCAACAAATCTGCAACCTCACTCAAGCCAAGTGCATTTGCACCGGTAATCACAAACAGTAAAATCACTAACCAATATACTACTTGGCTAATAATACCGCTCAAGGTGATATTGTAGTTTCCGCTATTCATAAAGGTTTCTAAGCCTGATTTTTGGGCGAATTTATCAAATTGAGTAAAGTTTAAAAGGCGTTTTAAAGCTGACCTAGCTAATTTGGCAACCAGCCAACCAACAAATAAAATTACAATCACTGCTAATAATTTAGGTACGAAATTGACTAGTTGTAACCAAAACTGATTGAGTGAAGCCATAAAAATATCGATTTGATATTGCATAAAATTCTCCTTTAAAGCTGAGTTAAAACAGCGTGTTAACTCAAAAATTCATTATTTTTTAATTATGTTTAAAGCCACCCTTAGCTGTAAGCTTAACTTAAATAAGTGCTATTTTGCTAACAGTTTGTAAACTTAAAGGCGTGTTAAAATCTAAAAATGCAAAATCTACCAAAAAAACTCGCTCCAACTAAATTAGTCATCGCCTCACGCGAAAGCGCGCTTGCAATGTGGCAAGCCAAGCATATTCAAGCAAGGTTACAGGCGTTATACCCAAACTGTGACGTGCAAATTTTAGGTATGACCACCACGGGCGATCAAATTTTAGATTCACCGCTAGCGCGCATTGGCGGTAAAGGCTTATTTGTAAAAGAGCTGGAAACTGCGTTGGCTGATGGTAGCGCAGATTTGGCCGTGCATAGCATGAAAGATGTACCGATGAACCTGCCTGATGGCTTTACCATGGCCGCCACGGGCGAACGTGAAGACGCGCGCGATGCGTTTGTGTCCAACAATTTTACCAATTTGCAAAGCTTGCCGCACGGCAGCATTGTCGGCACTTCTAGCTTACGCCGCCAAAGCCAATTGCAACATCGTTTTCCACATTTAAAAATTGAATCGCTGCGCGGTAACGTGCAAACGCGCTTGCGCAAACTGGATGAAGATCAATATGCAGCCATTATTTTAGCAGCGGCTGGCTTAATTCGGCTGGGCTTGGGTGAGCGTATTCGCGATTTTATTTCGCCAACCGATAGTATCCCAGCCGTTGGGCAAGGCGCACTGGGCATTGAAATCAACGCAAATCGCACCGATTTAATTGAAATTCTCGCACCATTAAATCATATCGATACACAGCTTTGCGTAGAGGCTGAGCGTGGTTTTAGCCGTGCTTTAGCGGGCAGTTGCACCGTGCCACTAGGCGCTTATGCGCTGCGCGATGGCGACAATATTAATATGACCGGCTTTGTGGCCAGTGTAGATGGCACGCAAATGCTACAAGAAAATATAACAGGCCTAGCAGCCAATGCAGAAGCGGTTGGTAGAGCACTCGCTGCAAAGCTGGTGGCGCGTGGTGCCGATAAAATCTTAGCTGCATTAGATCATGCTAAATAACATTATTGCCATACTGGCGAAGGCCAGTATCCAGATAAGACGAAATTTCAAACTGTGACTATATGTAACCAAGCTATGCAAGTAAGCTGCCTAGATTCTGGCCTTCGCCAGAATGACGAGTTGGGGAAAAATGGCTAAACCATCACTTACAGGCATTGGCGTTGCGATTACACGACCTGTAGACCAAGCTAAAAAACTAGCTGCGCTGATTACCGAAGCAGGTGGCACGCCGATTTTATTCCCGCTTATAGAAATTACATCACTTATTGATTACAGCCAGTTTGAAGCGGTAATTAGCGAGATTAGCAACTACGATTGGGCGATTTTTATTAGCAGCAACGCCGTGCAAAACGGTATGCCACGACTCCTTAAACAAACCGCAAAACAAGACATTCCACCAACCTTAAAATTTGCTGCCATCGGCCCAGTCACAGCAAGCGAGTTACAAGGTTTTGGGGTGACAAACGTACTCGTTCCTAACGACCGTTTTGATAGTGAATCCTTACTCGCATTGCCCGAAATGCAAGATGTAAGCAACAAAAAAGTCATGATTTTTCGCGGGATTGGAGGGCGCGAAATTTTGGCGGAAACCCTTAAAAAACGCGGTGCACAAGTCACTTTTGCCGAATGCTACCAACGTATTAACCCACAAATCGATTGCAATTTACTCACGCAACTTTATACAGAAAAAAAACTGCATGGTATCGTCGTTACCAGCAGCGAAGCCATGCGCCATTTGCTAGATTTGGCGCGTGATACAGACTGGTTAAAACATGTGACTTTATTTGTGAACCATGCAAGAATTGCTGAATTACCACTGCAATTAGGTTTAAAAGTACGAGTTGCAGAAACACTGGGGGATGAAGCGTTGTTAAATAAACTGATTTTGATTTGAACAAGGTTTAATAGAATATGAAGCTTCGCTTTTCCTGCATGCAATGCTTTCATGAACAAGGCCATCCATCCGATGAATTAATGACCATGGAAATGCGCGATGATGGCCTTTACTCATTGGTCTGCATAAAAGGACATACAACAGTTACTGTTATTCAACAACAAAAATTTGAAATTCTTTTTGATATCGGAGCAATGGCTTTATTAGATGGTTATCCTCGTGAAGCAATTACTAGCATGGCTGCAGCCTTAGAGAGATTTTATGAATTCTATGTTCGGGTAATTTGTATTAAGCATGAAATAGATCAAACCCTATTGAATAAATCTTGGAAGCTCGTTGAGAATCAATCGGAACGGCAATTTGGTGCTTACATTTTTACATCGCTTCTTGAAGATAAGAAGGTTTGCCCCGTAACCATTGAAGACGAAAAGCCAACTCTGCCTAGTATATCCAAGGAAAATATACGGGCATGGAAATCTTTTCGAAACGCTGTTGTACATAAATGCTACATACCTTCGACCATCGAAGCACAAGCCTACGGTAATATCGTTTTCCAGCACATCAATCAATTACTTCAAATACTAAAAACAACTTGTGCCGAGCAGCTCCAAAAAGCAACGTTCTTACATATAGCAAATACAGTCGATGGTCAACAGCCCGTTTCTACCCAGTCGATTCCAACTTTAATAAGCTTAACACACTCAAGGTTACCAACCTTGTCTCTTGAAGATGCTATGAAAGAATTAGAAACATATCGAAAATATTTACATCACAATTAAAAAACTCGCAGAGTGAAAAACAAGACACTAGACTGTTGCTGGTTTCGATGCTGGACTCGCAAACGTAAACGCATCGCTAAAAAACTCATCTAGCAGCAAGCCTTGTTGCACAAAGCTTGTATGCGCAACTTCACACATACCGGGCGCGCCGCACACATAGGCTTGATAGCCGCTTAAATCCTTGTAATCAGCTAACACAGCTTCATGAACCAAGCCAGTTCTGCCTTGCCATATATCCCCTTGCGGCTCTGAAATGACAGGAATGTAAGTTAAATGCAGGGTGAATTCTGCCCATTTTTCGCACAGCTCGTGCATGTATAAATCTTCTGCCACGCGCGCACCGCGATACAAAATAATGTCGCGCTTAATATTGTTATGCAGCATGTGCTCAATAATGCCTTTAACGGGCGCAAAGCCAGTGCCGCCTGCTACAAAAATAATCGGTTTGTTTGAATCTTCACGCAGAAAGAAGTTACCAAATGGTGCTTCTAGCCGCAATATAGCTTTTTCTTGCATTTCATTCGCCACATAGGCGCTGAACACACCACCCGGGATTACGCGAATATGCAGTTGTAAAAACTCCGCATCGTGCGGCGCATTGGCGATAGAAAAGGCGCGGCGTTTACCATCTTTTAAAATAAACTCAATATACTGACCAGCTAAAAATTGTAAGCGCTCACTCGCTGGCAATTGTAGGTGTAGCGCGATAACATCGTGCGATAGCTGTTCTTTTTTAGCCACACGTGCGGGCAAAATACGCGGTTTAATACCTGCCAAACCACCTACTTCGCGGCATTCTATCGTTAAGTCCTCAAGCGCCATAGCGCAGCATAACAAGGCATTGCCAGCGGCTAGTTCAGCATCGGTCATCGCGCTACTTTGGTAATCGTTATGCATGACTTTGCCCGAAATAAGTTTGGCTTTGCAACTGCCACACGCGCCGTTACGGCAACCGTATGGTAAGTTAATGCCTGCATCTATGGCGGCCTCTAACACGGTTTGGCTGGGGCGCACCTCAAACGTGTG
>JANNOS010000170.1:0-8636 GCA_031399315.1 Methylophilaceae bacterium
CTTAAAGTTAAATGTGTGCTGTTACAAAATTTACACTGAGTAGGTACTGTAGATACGGGTTTATGATGTGCCTCATGGTGCTCGGTCGCTACTTTGCTGCTACCTAAACCATATTTATTATCTGGCATTCTAAACTCCAAATTTACTTACCTATAGTCTAAATTTACGCGCTTTTTTGCTTAAAAACAAGCTTTTTTAAATATGCGCAGCGCGCGTCAGCCTATCTAAAATCGCTAACCATTCTGGTGCAGATGGCGGCGCTTCAATCAGCAACATTTCTGCGCCAAGCGCGTCCATTTTATGCAGCGTATCATACAATTGTTGCGCGAAATCGGCTGCGCTTTTATTTAGCTCAAAATAAGTACAATAAGGCGCTGCCCCAGAACCCAATAACAGTGCGGCTGAGGAGGCAGTAGCATTTTTAAGTAATTCTTCGCGCGAAACAAATAAGCGCATTGGCGTGCGTGGTGAATAATGCAACGCATGCTGCCCTGGCGCTTTAATTGGCTGTGAAAAGTTTTTAGCGGGCACGCCAGCAACCGCTTCTATGCTTGCTTCCGAGACCATGCCTAAACGCAGCAATTGCCAATCGCCGTGGCGCACCGCGACAATTGTCGATTCAATGCCAACACTGCACGCGCCGCCATCCAGCACCGCTACTTCCTCGCCCAAGCCCGCCGTCACATGTTCTGCAGTCGTCGGGCTGAGTTGCGTGAATTTATTGGCAGAAGGTGCGGCGAGCGTCAAGCCGCTTTCTTTAAGCAATTGTAAAGTGAGCGGGTGATTTGGCACGCGCAAAGCCACCGTTGGTTGACCGCCGCGCACAATTGAGGAAACATGAGGTTTGGCGGGCAGCACCAAAGTAAAAGGCCCAGGCCAAAACGCGGCTGCAAGTTTTTGTGCTAATGGCGAAAACTCTGTAGCCCAATTTTCAACTTGCTTCGCATCGACAATATGCACAATCAGCGGATTATCAGCAGGGCGCGCTTTAATCGTGTAAATTTGTTGCAAAGCGCCGTCATTAGTCGCATCTGCCGCCAAGCCGTAGACTGTTTCGGTAGGAATCGCCACCACTTCCCCGTTTTTAAGCCTAGCTATCGCTTCGTGTAAACTTACGCGCATATCACTTTAAAATAACTAAAAACGCTATTTTACTACCTATGTCGAACTCATGAAGCCAAGCATGCGTTAAAATGTTGTTTTAATTAAGGACTCACATGCAAATCACTGTTGAAAAGAACCCCAGCCAAACCCGCTTAAATGAATTAAACGTAACTAAATGGCCCACATGGCAAAAAGAAGTATCAGTATTCCCTTGGACTTTCCACGAGCAAGAAATAGCCTATATTTTAGAAGGTGAATGTGTAATAACCCCAACAGGGGGTGAGCCTGTGAGCTTTGGTAAAGGTGACTTGGTGACTTTTCCTGCGGGCATGACTGCAAGCTGGGAAGTAAAACATGCATTGCACAAACACTATCAGCTTGATGGTAACGCGCTAAGCCAAGCATTTAAACGCATTGTTGCTAAATTCAAATCTTAACTTTAGTACAGCCCTAGCCCGCTTTTCTAAAAGTTAGGTTATAGCGATATAGCCCAAGAACCTCATGCTTATTGGGTTTTAGAGGCATTATTCCGTGATATTTTAAGCGCGCCTCTCCGCCCCAAACCACAACATCACCATGCGTTAATGGGATTTTGATAAGTTTATCGCCGCGACTTAAGCCTCCAAACTGAAAAATTGCAGGAATGCCGAGTGAAACGCTCACAATGGGCTGGGTAAAATCTAGCTCATTCTTATCTTGGTGCAACCCCATACTCGCGCCCACCTTGTATTGGTTAATTAAACAAGCATCTGGTTTAAAATCGTTAAATCCGGCTTCAATCGCCGCATTTTGCGCTAGCTTTAAAAAACTGATTGGCATTGCAGGCCAAGTCTTTCCCGTTTGTGGATCTAATGCATCATAACGATAGCCTTTGCTGTCTGAAACCCAACCTAACTGTCCACAATTAGTCATGGCAGCTAAAGTGTAAAAACCCATTTTTGTCATCATATGATGCGGCGGCGCTTGACTTAAAACCTCCTGCAAATCAATCATGAGCGCTTTTTCATTGGTGAGTGCATAAGCTGACAGAAAATAAGCATCTTTATCAATTGCTAACTTGTTGGACTGAATATTCTCAAACAAATCCATCTAGGTTTTGGCTTCCATTTCTATTAGCATCCGTTTTCGTTCTACGCCCCAGCGATAACCCGAAAGCGCACCATCATTACGTACCACTCGATGACACGGAATTGCGACAGCAATTTTATTCGCAGCGCAAGCACTCGCAACGGCTCGCACAGCTTTGGGTGAACCAATAAGCTGCGCAATATCGGTATAGCTTACAGTGGTGCCTGCAGGAATTTCTCGCAACGCTTGCCACACACGCTGCTGAAAGGCTGTTCCGCGCACATCTAAAGGCAAATCTAGGCCCAATGATGGCGCTTCTATAAAACCTACCACATTGGCGACTAAGTACTCATAATTTTGATCAGCGCCTATTAATTGGGCGCGAGGGAAAGTATCTTGTAAATCTTGCACTAATTTTTCAGAGTTTTCACCTAGAAAAATCGCGCAAACGCCACGCTCACTACTCGCCACTAAAATTGCACCTAGTGAGCACTCACCAATTGCAAAGCGTATTGTAATGTTTGCACCACCAGCCTTGTAATTTGAAGGCGTCATGCCCAGCAACTGCGTTGATTTCTCGTAGAAACGACTATTAGAGTTATAACCCGCCTCAAAAATAGCCTCCGTCACTGTTGTATTTTTACTCAATTCGTTACGTACTTTTTTTGCTTGATGCGCGACTGAATAGGCTTTGGGAGTAAGCCCAGTAACCGCTTTGAACACCGGATGAAAATGACAGACACTTAAGCCTGCCTTATTTGCCAAAGTTTCCAAGTTAATCATTTGCTCCGCATCTTCAATCAAACGACAAATTTCTGTCACCATTTTTGTGTGTGTTTCTGCCAAGTCAGGCTGTCCTGGCTTACAGCGTTTACAGGGGCGAAACCCTGCAAGCTCAGCATCTTCACAATTGCTATAAAATGCCACGTGCTCTGGTCGTGCAGGGCGTGATGCACACGATGGCTTGCAATAAACGCCTGTAGTACTAACAGAATAATAAAATGTACCATCTGCACTTGCGTCACGCGCTTGCACTATTGCCCAACGTGGGTCACTTTTTATGTTAGTGGCTTTGATATTTTCAACTGACTGGTTCATGGCTTATTTTCTTTATAAATAATAGCAATTTACCAACACTTAAGAAATAGAACACTCCGAATCTTGCTTTTGAATTCATTAAGCATTTTTAATGCGCTTTTGTTTATAATCTTGAAAGAATGAACAAACACCAACATGCCTTAGAATTTCTAAGTGCAATTGACAATGACTGGGCAAAATTAATTAGTACAGTAGGTATTTGTACCCTCGATGCCGAATCCGAACCAGTGCTTAATATTTATGAGTCTTTAGTGCAAGCAGTGGCTTATCAGCAACTGCACGGCAAAGCGGGCGACGCGATTTTTACGCGGTTCAAAAATCTATTTGGACAAGATGGTAAAGGTGAGTTCCCATCGCCAGAAGCGCTAATAAAAGCGCAATTTGATGATTTACGGGCTTGTGGTTTTTCTGGTAGAAAGATTGAAACAATTCAAGGGATTGCCACTGGTGCAATTAACGGCACTGTGCCATCGCGCGCAGATGCCGAAGCGATGACAGATGAAGCTTTAATTGAACGCTTAATCACACTTAAAGGCATCGGCCGTTGGACCGTAGAAATGATGTTGATGTTTACCTTAGGGCGTATGGATATATTACCTGCCAATGATTTTGGTGTTGTTGAAGGTTATAAGCGCCTTAAAAAATTAGAAGTCGCGCCCAAACCTAAAGAAATTAGCGAGATTGGCAAAGCTTGGTCTCCCTACCGCACTATTGCGAGTTGGTACTTGTGGCGAGTGCCACGTTAATTTTTAAAAATGGCGCGTGCCTAAAACTATCTAGCCCACTCTAACTGCACGTGAGCAGCTTTTGCGATAGCTTCCAATTGCGGAATAGCTAGTTCTAAACGGTGTAAATAATCAGCAGCTGTTTCTTGGTGAAAACCCAATACCATGACTGTTTTCTTATTAATTATCAATGTGTTAAAAATATCAACTATCTCTTTGGTACTAGTGTAATCAGCTAAACCCGCATTATTAGGATACTCCATTATATGTTCCCCCAATGCGTAGGGCTGATCTAGCGGCGTACTGCCTGCATGCAAAGCGCTCACCATTCTTACCATGCCACTGTCCGTATGCCAGCGAGTAGTCAGTAAATTTGCATCTATGCGCGAACTGTCCCAAACAAAACCGTTGGCTTCCAAAGCAGCTTCTAGCTTTGGGCCTAACTGCCAGCCACCCGCGCGAAAATGTATAGCGCGGTTAAAACCGTATTTAACTAAAAGATCATTACTGCAAGAAATAAGTTTAGTTAGCTCGGATTTAGAATAAGCATATTCTAAACTCACGGTATATCCACAATCTCCAGTTTTACAATCTTCGTCAGTATCTGCAAATGAATAGTTATGTTGATAAGGTATTTCGCATTTCGTGACCAGTGATTTCCATGCATGTACATGCAAGCCTTGATTATCAATGGGTAAAAAAGTGGATCGCACAATCTGCGCAGTTTGTGCCACATGTTCTGGGTTGCGTAAAAAATATACGGGATTAAGCAATTGCAACATAGGAATATGAGGGAATTTTTTGCGGAAATTTTGCATTTCCTCAATGTTTTCTTGTTCTAAAGAAAAGCCCTCCCAATCTACCGTCACATAGACTCGTATGGTTTGAGCTTGCGCATTACAGCTAAGCAAAAAACCAAAAAAAATAACAATTTTGAGTAGGGAATAGCGCATCATTTATAAATATGGGTAGTGCGCCTAATCTATATCGGCAGAATCGCACTAGGTCAACGACGACTCATCGGTAAACTTTAACGCTTACTTACTGCCTTATTCACTGCACTTAACTCATTTTACCTGACTAATTTTATATGCGCTTTCGTTTTAGCCCCTATTTAATTTTATAATGGGCGTATGCAGCTCGCGGTTATTAATATTCTTAAAACTCACAATTTCGCTTTTGCCAAACTTTTGGCCTTTCGCATCCAAATGGTTTTGGCTTACCAAATCATGGCGGTCACGGTCGGCTGGCATATTTACGAAATCACCCACGATACCCTTGCATTAGGTTTAATCGGGCTTGCAGAGGTTGTTCCCTATTTTGCATGTGCGCTTTTTGCGGGTCATGCGGTAGATCATTACTGCTCAAGACGCTTTTTCGGCACCTTAGCTGCGGTACTTTTACTGGTGAACTCTATCACCTTAAGCGCTGTTGCGATGGGTTGGATAGGAGGCGATGCAAGTTTATGGATTTATGGCTCCATCGCTTTTACTGGCATTGCCCGTGCATTTATATCCCCTAGCTATAACACTTTATTCGCACTCATTATTCCACGTGAAAATTTTGCCAAGGCAGCAGGCGTGGGTAGCGCAGTTTTTCAAGTCGGCTTAGTGTTAGGGCCAGCGTTAGGTGGCTTGCTAGTTGGGTTTGCAAGCAAAACTGCAGCTTACCAAATTGCCGTTTTACTATGCTTGGGTGCAACACTTTCTATGCTGATGCTCAACATAAATGAACCGCCTGTAGTAAAAGAAGCGCCTACAGTATTTAAAAGCATTAAAGAAGGCTTAAGTTTTGTATTTAACAATCAAATTGTATTGGGTGCATTATCTTTGGATATGTTTGCCGTACTCTTTGGCGGTGCCGTGGCGATGCTGCCTGCATTTATCCAAGATGTTTACCACTATGGTCCAGAAGGACTAGGTATTTTGCGAGCCGCACCCGGTTTAGGTGCAATTATCACTGGTCTATGGCTGACGCGTTTCCCGATCAATCGGCATGCTGGACGCTGGTTATTATATGCAGTAGCAGGGTTTGGTGTTTTTACCATTGCTTTTGCACTCAGCACCCATTTTTGGCTTGCCTGCCTGTTTTTATTTCTATCGGGTATGTTCGATTGCGTATCGGTTGTGTTGCGTCAAACCATTTTACAACTCGCCACACCAGATGCTATGCGCGGCCGTGTATCTGCGATTAATGGTGTATTTATTGGCTCGTCAAATGAGCTCGGTGCATTTGAATCTGGCGTTGCTGCACGCTTAATGGGCTTAGTGCCCTCAGTAATTTTTGGTGGGTTAATGACGCTAGGCGTGGTGGGTGCAACTGCTAAATTAGCACCTAAATTGCGTGACTTAGAGCTGAAGCAACTTCATTAAATCTAATTTCAATCGCTTTGCTAGTTATTAGCTGACCAGTTTTTCATAGTCATTTCAGCGACTGCTAACAACTCTTCACGCGTTGCCCCACTGGTTGCCTGCACCGACATTCCTTGATGAATCGTCGCGATATATTTTGCTAGCTGTTTGGTGTTCACATGTTGCGGCAAATCACCTTGCTCTTTTGCCAAATCAAAACGGCTTGTGAGATAAGCTTCAAAATGGCCTCTGTAAGCAATTAATTCCTGTTGAATGGCAAGCGAGCTTTGCCCACAAGTCAGGGCACCTTGTACAATCATGCAGCCATCCGGCGTACTTTTATCACTAAAAAATTCGACCGCTTGCATCAAAAGTTTTTCAACGGCTTGGCGTGCAGTTGGCTCTTTCATCGCTTGCCCTACAAAAGCAACTGATCCTGTTGCATATCGTACCAATACTTTCCGAAACAATGTTTCTTTATTGCCAAAAGCCGCGTAAATACTAGGCTTATTAATGCCAAGTGCTTGGGTCAGTTCTGACATAGAGGCGCCCTCATAGCCATGCGACCAAAAGACATTTAATGCTTTATCTAGCACCTCATCTTGATTAAACGCCAATGGGCGACCACGCGGTTTAGCAGCTGACTTCGTAGCTTTTTTTGCGGCTATTTCGGTTTTAACTACATCATTCATATGCGTTTATTGCCCAATTAAAGTAAATATTGTACCACTAGGTACAAATATATTTGACAAATTATTTTATCGCAGTTATTATTTATTTACCAGTCGGTACAAAATATATTATTTGTAGTTAAATTACAACTTAAAAGGACTAGATAAAATGGAATCAACGTCACAATTAGCAACATCGGAACAAAAAGTAGCATTTATCACTGGTGCTAATCGCGGTATTGGTTTTGAAACTGCTAAAGGTTTAGGTGCACTAGGTATTAAAGTTGTCATAGGCGTTCGCGACACAGCGAAAGGCAAAGCAGCAGTCAAACAATTACAAGCACTGGGTTATCAAGCCGAGGCGATACACTACGATGCAAATCTATCTAAATCAGTTGATACTGCGTTTGACTATCTAAACAAACACTACGGCAAACTCGATATATTGGTGAATAACGCAGGTATCAACCAAGAGCAGCTGATGGGCAACAATAATAGTAGCACTGTAAGCATTGATACTATTCAACAAACTTTCCATAGCAACTTATTTGCAGTCATTGAGCTGACACAAAAACTATTGCCCTTGATTAAAGAAGCGCCTGCTGGTCGCATTGTTAATTTATCTAGTATATTAGGCTCGCTCACCTTACACAGCATGCCCAATTCACCCATTGACCCAGCAAAAGCATTTGCCTATAACGCATCCAAAACTGCACTCAACGTTTACACCGTGCATTTAGCACATGAGCTACGTGACACTAATATCAAAGTGAATTCAGCACATCCAGGCTGGGTGAAAACCGAGCTTGGCGGGGACAATGCACCGATGGAAGTAGCTGACAGCTACAAAACCAGCGTGCAATTGGCCACCCTTGATAGCAAAGGCACAAGCGGCGGATTCTTTCACGAAGGTGAGTCTTTGCCTTGGTAAACTTTTCTTACCGGTGACTCATTCAAACTTAATTAAAGAAGGGCATGCATATGCAAGATTTATCCAAACTTGGCCAAGTATCAGATATTCAAATAGACGGGAGCAGGACTTTACGATTTCTAAAAACGGGGACTGGCTCACCGTTAATTTTGCTGCATACCATCCGCACGCAATTGGATTATTTTCAAGAGGTGATTCCACTATTTGCGCAGCATTACACGGTCTATGCAGTTGATCTAACCGGACATGGTTACTCATCAATTGACACCAAGGTCAACTACGATGAACCGTACTTCCGCAGTGCCGTCATTGCTTTTATAGAGGAACTTGATTTGCGGGAGGTGACTCTAGTAGGCGAGTCAATTGGCGCTGTTTTAGCACTCACCGTTGCCAGCGCATTGCCTGAGCGTATTAAGGCCGTAGCTTCATCAAATACTTATGACTACGACACGCGCTATGCAGATGGTGTACGCCGTGGCAATTTCATCGCTAACTTCATCCTTGGTCAGTTTGCCATCCCAGTCCTTGGAGCAGTGTTTGCGGCAATGGAAAACAAACCATTGCTTGGCCTTATCATGCGTGGCGGATTGCGGATGAAGCGCTGGATGCCCAATCAATTACTCACTGAATTTAATCGCGCTGGATATCGCAAAGGCTACCGCTATGTAGAGCGCAACGTCTTCGCCAA
>JANNOS010000037.1:0-2836 GCA_031399315.1 Methylophilaceae bacterium
TGTCGTCGCCAATGCCGTTCTGCGAAACGAGCTGGTAGTCACCATCAATGGCAGAGAAGCCTTTCGACACCGAGTGGCGTCAGGGGATTTCCGGCAACAAATAGCTGACTGCCGCCAACCCAATACCGCAGCTTAGAATTCTCCCTGGGAGCGCAGGCTACTTAAAAACTCTTTGGCAGGCTAGTAATAAACACTAAAAATTAACATAGGTGAAAGTCAAGAAATGCGGGTATTTAATAAGTTGGTATTATTGGCCACTTTGTTGGCGGTGTGTGTAGTGGTGTTAGGCGCTTATGTGCGCCTATCTGACGCTGGCTTAGGTTGCCCAGATTGGCCAGGCTGTTACGGCACACTGACTATACCGCAAAGTGAAAGCGCCATTGCCCACGCACAAGTTACTTATCCAGATTCTCCGATAGAAGAAGGCAAAGCTTGGAAAGAGATGATACATCGTTACTTAGCAGGCATACTGGGCTTGCTAGTATTGGCAATTTTTGTTGTGGGCTGGCGTGCCAGCAAACAAATTAAAGTCGCCACATGGCTGCCAGGATTTTTATTGGCACTTATTGTGTTTCAAGCTGCATTAGGTATGTGGACTGTGACATTGCTGTTGCGTCCGATAATTGTCAGTGCACATTTAATCGGAGGCATGAGCACACTGGCGATACTCACTTGGATGACGCATCGTCACTGGGGCAATGTCAATGTCAACGCAGCACAGTCGCAAACTATGCGCTTTTGGATACGCGGCGCGATTATTGTGTTGTTTATGCAAATATTTTTAGGTGGCTGGACAAGTACTAACTACGCGGCCTTAGCCTGCACTGATTTTCCTACCTGTCATGGCATGTGGATTCCTGAAATGGATTTTAGCAACGCCTTTAATTGGTTTCGTGAGCTTGGCGTGGGCAACGACGGCAAACCATTGCCTTTGGCTGCTTACACAGCCATTCAGTGGACGCACCGCATCGGTGCTTTGGTCACGTTTATTTATCTTGGCTGGTTGGGCTTAAGCTTGTTAAAACAGTCACAACTAAAAAAAATAGCGCACATTATGCTGGGTTTATTAGTGGTTCAAATCGGTTTAGGCATCGCCAATTTAGTATTGCATCTTCCCCTAGCTCTAGCAGTAGGGCATAATATGGGGGCGGCTTTATTGCTTATGTCTGTAGTCGTGTTAAATTCAAAAATTACAGCTATAAAAGCCAATTAATAAAAAATTGGCTGACATAGATAGATTTAACCTAAAAGATTAAACCAGAGAGCTTCAATGAGTGCTGCAACTGAAATAAATATGCAAACCGCAAGATCAAGTTTTAATAACTTTCTCGCTTTATGCAAGCCACGCGTCACCATGCTCATTGTGTTTACTGCAATGATAGGCATGTTTTTAGCCACACCTGGCATGGTACCACTACAAATACTACTGGCTGCCACAATCGGCATCGGCATGGCCTCAGGTGCTGCTGCGGCTTTTAATTGTTTAGTCGAACAAGCGATTGATGCCAAAATGGCGCGTACCCGTGGCCGCCCATTACCTACCGGCAAAGTCACATCAAAACAAACCTTTATATTCGCCAGCATGATGGCCACTATTGGCCTGGCAATTTTATATATTTTTGTAAATCCGCTGACCATGTGGCTTACGCTTGCCACCTTTGTAGGTTACGCCATTATTTACACGGTATTTTTAAAACCTGCCACGCCGCTTAACATTGTGATCGGTGGCTTATCTGGCGCCATGCCACCTGCTTTGGGTTGGGCGGCTGTAACTGGCAGCGTGTCTGCTGAAGCATGGATTTTAGTGCTGATCATATTTGCATGGACGCCACCGCATTTTTGGGCATTAGCACTTTATCGCCGCGAGGAATATGCCAAATCTGGCTTGCCGATGTTGCCAGTGACACATGGCGAGGAATACACGCGGTTGCAAATTTTGTTGTACACCATTATTTTGGTAGCGGTGACTTTAATGCCGTTTGCCATGCGCATGAGCGGCTTTATTTACCTGGCTTCTGCGGCAATATTAAATGCAGTTTTTATGTGGTACGCTATCAGTTTGTATCGCAAATATTCAGATGCACTGGCAAAAAGTATGTTCAAGTTTTCTATTTTATATTTAACGCTTTTATTTGCGGCCTTACTGGTGGATCACTACTGGCTATTTAGGCTGTAAGCTGATAATTTTAAATGGCGCGCCCGGCGGGAGTCGAACCCACGACCTTTGGCTTCGGAAACCAACACTCTATCCAGCTGAGCTACGGGCGCAATTAAAATAAGAATGCGCATTATAGCAAAGTCGCTTTGATGTGCCAGTTTTGATACACTAATGAAGCTGAAATAATAATAACAACACTTTAAGACCGAATTTGAATTTCCAACCCTAATTTTTTAATCATTCGTTAGTTTTATTTAAGGAAAGCATCATGAACAACCAAGACGACCAGCACCAAGCCCCTAGCACGCTGCAACCTATGGTAATTATTTTTGGCTTATTATTAGTTGCAGCAATCGTGTTAGCGCTTATCTTTGGCAAGCCAGTTGAAGAAGTTGCTGTGCCAGCGGCTACAGCAGCTGCAAATATCAAACCAGAGGCGGTAGTAGAAGTAGCGCCTGTGGCCGCGGTAAATGTGGAAAGATCTGGGGCAGAAATCGTGCAAGCGGCTTGCGCTGCATGTCATGTATCAGGCATGTTAAATGCACCTATGATTGGTAATAAGGAGCAGTGGGCGCCACGTATTGCATTGGGTTATGAAACACTTGTCAAGCATGCCATTGAAGGCATACGTACTATGCCAGCGCGCGGTGGTAATGCAGATTTAACCGATGATGAAGT
>JANNOS010000053.1:0-8213 GCA_031399315.1 Methylophilaceae bacterium
CGCTGCGCGATCTTCGGAAGCAGAACTACACGGAGATCATCGATCACCACTTCTCGCTCGGTGCGCATCTGAATGCGCGCGATCGGAAGGCTGTTCGGCGCACAGTGTCGGGGTTGGTGAACAACCATATATTGAATTGACCCTGCTATGCTTGACTTAATAGCCTTAACCAAATTGTAGTTATTAAACGCAATCAGCATAGGGGCGAACCATGTCGCCATCATCAGCGGAATTAATAGCAAGGAAAGCTTTAATATCAGCGGCATCATTTTCTGCATAAATTCCATCATTTGTGACTCGGTCATTTGCGACTCAGAAACACCCTTGCTTTGCGCCAATGTCGCCAAGCCTTGCAAATCGCTATTTAAAAGAAGGCTTACCAATGCAGCATAAAGCAAACATGCGCCACCCAAGCCAATGAGTTGCGCCATTTTAGGTTTAATATTATTGATAACTTCAGTTAGATTTTGCTCTTTTTTCATATCCGCATTGCGATATAGCATCAGGGCGATTGCCAAAAAAACTGGCCATAACAGCACGCTTATAAAAGACAAAAACTGTAATGCAGGAACAGAAGGCAACATAATAAAAAAACCGACGTACACCAAACTGAGCAACAACCATTTTCTAGGCGCAGTTTTAAATAAAGCAACACTTTCTGTCACCCAGCTTATGCCTGTTTTTGTGCGTGATTCTAAAATTGCCATGTTGTTTCTTGCCTCAATTAAATGGTGTTAATGACTCAAATCGTCTGCAATGTGAATATACTGCTGCAGGAGTTTTTTAAAATGATTAGGGTCTTTGGCGTGCGTCAGCTCGCCGTCGGCTGGGTAGTAAAGATCGTACAAACGCGACAGCCAAAACCTAAGCGCGGCGCGGCGCGGCATGGTTTGCCACAACGCCCATTCTGGCGCTGTAAATGGCCTTAAAGCTTGATAGGCATCTAAAAAAGCTTGTGTTTTCTCTTGGTCAATACTGCCTAAATCGCTGCCGTTATGGTGCAAACACCACTCATTAATCGCAATCGCAACGTCGTAAGCCAAAATATCATTGCAGGCATAATAGAAATCAATAAAGCCACCAAGTTTATCGCCATCAAACAGCACATTGTCTCGGAACAAATCGCCGTGCACAACACCACGCGGCAGATCCTTCACATCCAACGATTGCTGATAACTTAATTCGGATGTCAGTAACTTTTGGTCTACAGCATCAAGCTTAGGCATGATTATTTTTGCAGTGGCATCAAACCAATCTTGCCCACGCTGATTCACACCTGCTTGAGTAAATTTCTCACCCGCCAAATGCAACTTAGCTAAAGTGCTCGCAACTTGCTTCACTTGGGCTATATTTGGTGTAGAAACATCCTCGCCATTTAAACAAGTCACCATCAAAGCTGGCTTGCCTTTTAATTCGTGCAAGGCAACACCGTGTTTATCTTCTACTGGCGCTGGGCAAGGCACACCATATTTTGCCAAATGCGCCATTAAGCTCACAAAATAAGGTAATTCATCTGCGCTGTGCTTTTCAAAAATCGTCAGCACGTAACGGTTATCTTGTGTAATAACAAAATAATTGGTGTTGGTAATGCCCGCGGCAATACCCTTAAGTTTGACTATTTCGCCAATGGTAAAATCGCGTAGCCAAACACTTACTTCTTCAAGGGTTAAGGTGGTAAAAACAGACATATTGTTTAAAAGTTAGTACGAGAAAATTATTAAGAGGGCTGAATCTCTTAAACTCAGGCCCTCTTAATTTATTTTAGAATCGAAAGATAATCCACTTAGGAATAGCCAAAGGTTTATTCGGCCCACTATTCACCCAACTGCCATCTTGGTCTTCTTTATGCAAATAATACGGCACACCGTGTTCTGGCGTGACTTTCATCATATACAGCTCGCCGTTAATGCGATATTCCTCAACGGTGTCTTTGCCTTTTTTGCGAATAGTAACTTGCGGCTCACCTTCAAGCGCTTCGCCATCGACCACCTTAGGGGGCGGTGGCACTTCTTCTAGCGGCTCTAGGTTATCGGGCGCTTTAGCAGCAAACACCACATGCGGCATTAAAAATACGCACAGTAGCAAAACAGAAAGTTTTAATTTTTGCATGTAGCTCTCGGATTTAATTAGTTAATTCATTCTAACAAAATGCGGGGTACAAAGACATGATTAACATCAAATAAACCCTTAGTTTTTACTAAAAAATAAAGTTTATAAATCTAAGCTTACAAATACAACTGAATACGCTCTTCTTCCGCAGATAATTTAAATCCACGTGTTTCGTAATGTTTAAATATCGCCTCTACCACCTCAGCGGGCTCATCAATCAATTGTATTAAATCAACATCTTCGGCAGCAATCATGCCCTCATCCACCAGCGTGGTTTTAATCCAATCCATTAGCCCGCGCCAAAATGGCTCACACACTAAAATAATCGGTATCTTCAGCGTTTTGCCTGTTTGCACCAGCGTAATCGCCTCCATCAACTCATCCAAAGTGCCAAAACCACCCGGCATCACCACATAGGCACTGGCGTATTTTACAAACATCACCTTGCGCATAAAAAAGTGTTGGAAATTCTGACTAATATCTTGATAACCATTCCCAGCTTGCTCATGCGGCAACTCGATATTTAAGCCGATGCTAGGCGATTTTCCTGCAAATGCGCCCTTATTGGCCGCTTCCATAATGCCAGGCCCGCCGCCAGAAATCACGCTAAATCCAGCATCAGATAAGCGTCTAGCAATATCTTCCGTCAGCTTGAAATATGGGTGATCTGGCTTGGTACGCGCGCTACCAAAAATAGAAACTGCTGGCGTAATTTCTTTTAACTTTTCGGTGGCTCCGACAAATTCTGCCATAATCTCGAATGCATGCCATGACTCATGTGCCGTGTGATTTTTGCCCTGTACATCTGGGTCAGTAATTTTTGGAATTTTTTTTGTATTCATGTTGAGTTTCCTTGTTGCTTTAATTCTACCACGCACTTAAAAATTCAATGTTTTAAGTGAAGCTAGGTACAAAGTATTTTTATGCGCGCAGCATATGTTTTATTATGTGAGCTGCTAAAAATGCTGACAACAACGTATCACGACAAACATTGGATTTTTATATGAAAACGCTTTTACTCGTGGATGGCTCATCTTATCTCTATCGCGCCTTTCACGCCATGCCCGATTTGCGTAATTCTGCAAATGAGCCTACTGGCGCGATTCAAGGTGTGCTTAATATGTTACGCCGCTTACATAAAGATTACCCTGCTGATTATAGCGCATGTGTTTTTGATGCCAAAGGCAAAACTTTCCGCGATGATATTTACCCAGAATACAAGGCAAATAGGGCGAGCATGCCAGATGATTTGCGCCTACAAATCGAACCACTCTTTGAAACCATACGCGCGATGGGCTGGCCGCTTATTGTAGAAGACGGCGTTGAAGCGGATGACGTGATTGGTGCACTGGCCAAACAAGCTGAACGAGAAGGCATTAAAACGATTATTTCCACAGGCGATAAAGATATTAGCCAGTTGGTGAATGACCACATTACCGTCGTTAACACTATGCGCGATGCCTTTCGCAAAACCGATGATGTGCTGGATATTGCAGGTGTTGAGCGAAAATTTGGCATTCCACCCAGTTTGATGATTGATTATTTAGTGTTAGTCGGCGATACCTCAGACAACGTACCAGGTGTAGAAAAAGTCGGCCCTAAAACCGCAGTAAAATGGCTCACGCAATATGGCTCATTAGAAAACATCGTTGCCAACGCAGATGCCATTACTGGCGTGGTGGGCGAAAATTTACGCAAAGCCTTGCCTTGGTTGCCGACGGCGCGTGAGCTCATTACCATCCGCTGTGATGTCGGCATTCGTGAGCATTTTGATGAGCTGATACAACAAGCGCCTGATAAAGAAAAACTAGCTGAATTATTTGACCGTTTTGAATTTAGAAGCTGGAAACGCGAATTAGAAGCCGATAATATCGGCAATACATCTAAAACATATGCCCTGCAGGCCCCTGCTCTTGATAAAAAAGCCCGTGCGGCTTCTGGCGCACCTGTTTCGGATTCTTTCACCGTTCGTGGTGAGCCTGTCGAACCACATGACCCTTCGACCACTCGACAAGCTCATGACTCAGGGCGAGCGATTGAAATTTCTTATCAACCTAATACCAGCCGCAACTTTGAAACCATTTTAACTACTGCGCAATTAGATGCTTGGCTAGCCAAGTTAAGCACCGCGCAACTCATATGTTTTGACACCGAAACCACCTCGCTTGACCCAATGACCGCAAAAATAGTCGGCATGTCGTTTAGTGTAGAGGCAGGCAGCGCCGCGTATTTACCGCTGACGCACGATTATTTTGATGCGCCAGAACAGCTTAATTTCACTGGAACTTTGGCTAAAATTAAACCAATACTTGAAAATGAAGCAATCAAAAAAGTGGGGCAAAACTTAAAATATGATCAACATGTTTTAGCAAACCACGGCATTGCATTAAACGGCATTGCGCACGATACTATGCTGCAATCTTATGTATTTGAATCGCACAAAACGCATGGTATGGATGCGCTGGCAGAGCGGCATTTGGGTGTAACAACCATCCACTTTGAGGATGTTGCTGGCAAGGGGGCCAAGCAGGTAAGTTTTAACCAAGTGACTGTGGAAACGGCGGCAGAATATGCAGCAGAGGACGCAGATATTACCTTGCAACTGCACGAGGCGATGTACCCAATCATCGCCAATGACGAAAAACTTAACTTCATTTACAGCCAAATTGAGATGCCAAGCTCTGCGTGTTTATTTACTATAGAGCGTAACGGTGTGTTGATAGATGCAGAAATGTTAAGGGCACAAAGTAACGAAATTGGTATGAAACTAATTGCGCTAGAGAACCAAGCGTATGAACTGGCAGGCCAACCTTTTAACTTGGCCTCACCCAAACAGCTGCAAGAAATTTTATTCGATAAATTGGGTATTAAGCCCACCAAAAAAACGCCCAGCGGCGCGCCAAGTACTGATGAAGATGTGCTGCAAGAGCTCGCGCTTAATCACCCGCTGCCTAAAGTTTTATTAGAGTATCGCGGCTTAGCAAAACTCAAATCCACCTATACCGACAAACTGCCAAAGATGATAAACGCTGCCACGGGGCGCGTGCACACCAGCTACAACCAAGCGGTGGCGATTACAGGCAGGTTAGCGAGTAGCGATCCCAACTTGCAGAATATCCCCGTTAGAAGCGCCGAAGGTCGCCGTATTCGCGAAGCGTTTATTGCGCCGCAAGGTTCGCATATTGTTTCTGCCGACTATTCACAAATTGAGCTGCGTATCATGGCGCACCTTTCTCAGGATCAAGGCATGTTAACCGCCTTTGCCAATAATGAAGATATCCATCGCCATACCGCAGCTGAAGTGTTTGGTGTTGAACGCGATGCTGTCGATAGTGAACAACGTCGCTATGCCAAAGTGATTAACTTCGGCTTAATTTACGGCATGAGTGCATTTGGTTTGGCACAAAACTTGAACATAGAAAGATCTGCCGCCGCCAGCTATATCGAGCGCTACTTTGCGCGCTACCCCGGTGTTAAACAATATATGCAAAACACCCGTGAAGAAGCCAAACAAAAAGGCTATGTAGAAACCTATTTCGGACGCAGGCTTTGGGTGCCAGAAATCAATAGCTCAAATGTTCAGCGGCGTAACGGCGCAGAGCGTGCCGCCATTAACGCGCCTATGCAAGGAACCGCGGCCGATTTAATTAAACTTGCCATGATTGCCGTTGATAAATGGATAACAAAAGAAAAATTAACAACTAAACTTATTATGCAGGTGCACGATGAACTGGTGTTAGAAGTACCAGACAATGAGCTGGAGTTAGTGAAAAGTACCTTGCCAACTCTGATGCAGAGCGTAGCCAAACTAGACGTACCTCTTTTAGCCGAAGTGGGAATAGGTAGCAATTGGGAAAGTGCTCATTAGAAATAATTTATTGACCATCAAAATTATTTTACATGTTAAATTTTCTTTAAAATGTTATGTTAATTAAAATAGTTAAATTAATCAATTACTTAAAAATTGATTATGATTGATTAAAAATAAACTAAATATTTTTATTGTAAAATTGACATTTCCTATTGACGAATATAAAAGTCATGAGTTAAGATGCTACAAATCGTAGCCTTTTAAGGAGTGCGTTATGTCTGTAAGTTATTCTGAAGTAGAGTTGCTGTCTTTTATTGACTATTTATCATCAAAAAGCCTGCTCCCGTCATCTACTGCGAGCGGCAGAAAGGCTGCTGTATTAAAGATTTTGGCGGCACTTGATTCCGAGGAAAAAACAGACTTAAGGAATCTTGATATAGAGCAGACCTTTCAAAGATTTTCAAATAAATTTGGTAAGGAATTCACTCCGCAAAGTCTAATTACTTACAAAAGCAGATTTAATTCTGCATTAAGTGATTTTTTTAAATATCATGAAAATCTTGCTGGATTTAAGACTGGCGCAACAAAAAAACAGCCAAAAGAAAATGGCTCTGAAACTAAAGCTAGTAGCAAGAAATCTTCTGCTAAAGCTAGTAGAGCACCACTAGCTCCCCCACCTCCAGCAGAATCACCATCTTACGTGCTACAAATACCGATAAGCAACGGGACGCTGGTTGAAATAAGGAACTTACCAATGGATTTAACCGAAGCTGACGCCACCAAGATAGCGGCAGTGATAAAGGCACATGCGCCATCACTAGATAAAAAGGCGCATTAAAGAATTAGGGCCACTTAACTTACGATTAAGCAGCCCTAAAAGAAGAATGGGAAACCCCATAAATCTTGCGTTAGCAACTATAGATTAGTGGATTCTTCATTAAAAGTAAAGACTTATCGTCGTTTCCCAGATAAGTTAGGAGAACTTTTATGGACACAATCCATATAAAAAACGAAAGTAACTGGATTTTTTGCCGCTTTCGTAGAGTCAAAAACAGTACTCGCATGTTAGATGCGTGGGATTATGGCTACGTAGCTTGGCGAATACCAAGAAAGCGTAAATAATCCAATAGCGCGGAATAATTAATATTCCGCGCTATTTTTCAAAATAGTTAATTTAAAATACCCAAATGCAAAACTTCGGTATCTACATCATCGGCGATGAAATTCTCTCTGGCAAACGCCAAGACGCACATTTAAGCAAAGCCATCGCGTTGCTTGCTGCGCGCGGTTTGCAGCTCAGTTGGGCGAACTATTTGGGGGATATTCCTGAACAAATCACCAGCTCAATCAAAGCCAGCATGGCGCGCAGTGATATTGTGTTTAGCTTTGGTGGCATTGGTGCCACGCCTGATGATTACACACGGCAATGCGCGGCAGATGCGGCTGGCGTACCTATAGAACGCCATGCAGGTGCGGTGGCGAATATTGTGGCGCAATATAGCGAAGGCGCTTACCCCAAACGCGTGCTAATGGCAGATTTTCCGCAAGGTTGTGCGCTAATCCCCAACCCTGTGAATCGCGTGGCGGGGTTTAGTATTAATGAACATTATTTTGTGCCAGGTTTTCCTGAAATGGGGCACCCGATGGTGGAATGGGTGTTAGAGACTTATTACACACACTTATTTCATCAAACTGCCTATTTAGAAGCATCGATTATTGTGGTAGATGGTATTGAAAGCCAATTGATTGATTTAATGAGCGCGGTAATCTCTGAGTTTGAAGTAAAGGTATTTAGCTTGCCTAAACTCAAGCCCAGTCGGCAAGTTGAGTTGGGCGCAAAGGGCGCACCTAATAAGGTGTTGCAGGCAATGGCGGCGTTAAAAGCAGGGGTCGACCTTCCGCATTTGGTCTGGGCGCGTCGAAGTCGAGCGCATCGACTACGGCAGGTAGTGCTGCGGCTCCCGGGTCTTCGCGAACGAATTCGCGGAGCAGTTTTGTCAGACCAACGTGCGACTGTGGGATGCATGAATGAAGCGGGCCTCCTCGAGAAACTACGAAAAATCGAAGCTTTGCACGCCGGGGCGACGACGACCGGTGAGCGCGAGGCCGCGTCAAACGCGGCGCAACGGATTCGTGACCGATTGGTCGCAGCGCGCGGTCAGGGAGACATCGAGATTCAATACTCGATTCCAGATCGCTGGGAGCGTCAGCTCTTTCTTGCGCTCTGTCGGCGGTATGGGCTGCAGCCGTTCCGCATGTCGCGCCAGCGCCATTCCACGTTGATCGTCAGTGC
>JANNOS010000117.1:0-7313 GCA_031399315.1 Methylophilaceae bacterium
AAAGACAGCATGGGCACTGGCTCAGTCATCAGCTACGGTGATGTACAAAGAATGAGTGCAGGCACTGGCGTGAGTCATAGTGAATTTAATCATTCTAGTACAGAGCGCGTACACTTCTTACAAATATGGTTTGAGCCTAATGAAAAAGGTATCCCACCTAGCTATGAAGAAAAGCACTTTGATACCGCTTCTAAAATTGGCAATTTACGTTTAATCGCCTCACCTGACGGCAAAGATGGCTCTGTGCTTATCCATCAAGATGCCAAAATTTATGCGGCGATACTTGGCGAATCTGACCAATTAAAACAGACATTGGCGGCTGGGCGAACAGGCTATGTGCATGTGATTCGTGGGCAAGTAGATGTCAATGGCGTTGCTTTAAGTAGTGGTGATGCTTTAAAAATGAAAGATACTTCTGAAGTCGATTTTACCAACGCAAAGGATGTTGAATTGCTGTTTTTTGATCTTCCATACTAAATAACTTTGAATCAACACCTATGTAGCAACATCTTTGAAACAATATTTTGAAACAATAACTTTTTACATTAAGGAAAATAATCATGAACAAACCATATGTACGTTTAGACCGCGACAACGCAGTAGTATTGCTGGTAGACCACCAAGCAGGACTTTTATCACTGGTGCGTGATGTTGAACCCGATAAATTCAAAAATAATATTATGGCATTGGCAGATGCTGCAAAATTTTTCAACTTGCCGACCATACTGACCACCAGCTTTGAAGGTGGTCCGAATGGCCCACTAATGCCAGAATTAAAAGCGATGTTTCCAGACGCGCCTTATATCGCACGGCCAGGCCAGATTAACGCGTGGGATAACGAAGATTTCGTTAAAGCGATTAAAGCCACTGGCAAAAAACAGCTGATTATTGCAGGCGTAGTGACAGAGGTGTGCGTTGCATTCCCTGCGCTGTCAGCGATTGAAGAAGGTTTTGAAGTATTTGTGGTAGCAGACGCCTCAGGCACATTCAACGAAATGACACGCGCTGCTGCTTGGGATCGTATGTCTGCCGCGGGTGCTCAGATGATGACATGGTTTGGTGTGGCGTGTGAACTACACCGCGACTGGCGCCGCGATATTGAAGGATTAGGTGCGCTATGTGCTAACCATATTCCAGATTACAAAAATCTGTTTACCAGCTACAACGCATCTAATAAATAGGGATTAATATCACCAAGATACCACTCTTAGATTTGGGAGAATATCTTGGTGAATATTACAAAACAAGGGAGATAGGCATGACCTCTAATCCAAACAATGAACAAATAGCCACCGAACTAGCCGACGAACAAACGGCTACCGTTGTCATTTCGCATCATGTGAAAGACGACTCTAAAAAAAATTATGAAGCATGGTTAAACGAAATCATTCCAGTTTCTAATGAAATTAAAGAAATTAAAGGGGTCAGCATCGAATTAATTTAAAAAAATCACTGGATTCTTCACCTAAAAACTGTTCAGAATGACAAATGCAATGCTCTACAATCCAATACCCATGAGCCTTGTAGGCCTGTTCATTTTAATATTTTAAGCAGCTACTTCTGCATGCAATTTAAGCCCTAATGACTTCATCACCTTAAGCACGGTAGCAAAATCTGGTGCGCGCTCACCAGAAAGCGATTTATACAAACTCTCGCGACTTAAGCCTGAGCTTTTAGCGATATTGCTCATGCCTTGCGCACGTGCGATATCGCCCAATGCTTTAGCAATAAGCGCGGCATCACCGCCACTCTCTTCAATACAGGCATCTAGGTATTGCGCCATTTGCTCGGGTGTTTTTAAGTACTCTGTTACATCATATTTACTAAACGTAGTTTTCATTATTTATCTCCATTCTAATGCGATTTGTTTTGCAAGCTTAATATCTTTAGCTTGCGAAGATTTATCACCAGCACATAACAAAATGATGAGTTGTTGACCCTGCTGCATATAGTAAATGCGATACCCAGATCCAAAAAACAGGCGTAACTCATTGATGCCATCACTCACTGAGCTGTGATCACCTAAGTTACCCAGCTCAACACGGGCAAGTCGCGCCAATACGCGTGACATTGTTGTTATTTCAAGTGAGTCTAACCATGCACTAAAGTGATTAGTTTTAACAATTTCAATCATTGTTTGATTGTATCCTTCTGGATACAAAAGTCAAGTCTAGATAACGCCCAAATAACACCCAAAGGGGTCAGCTTCGATTTAATTTTCGCAATACATTCCATTTCCATCTCCCAATTTAAATCCGAAATTAGTTCGTGTCTAGTTGTATTGTTCTCAGCTTATTGTTGAAAAAGAATTCCAAGCTGACCTTTTTTTACTTTTTTTAAGTGCTCTGCAGCCCAATATCCATACGGCCTGCAGAGCACTGGTTTTAATGCTTTATTATAGTGAATTCATTATCAATAAGTAAGTTATTCGCCTAACTGGCTTATAATACGCGCTCATTATTTTATGCAGTTAGCCGCTCATGCCTTTCATCACCCTCGATAACGCCAGCCTTGCTTTTGGCCACCACGCCCTACTCGACCATGCCGCATTTCAGCTTGACGCTGGTGAGCGTGTCGGCCTGATTGGTCGCAACGGTGCGGGCAAATCGAGCTTGCTTAAAGCGATTGCTGGCACTATTAAGTTAGATGACGGCAATGTATGGCGCGCACCCAATGCGCGCGTGGTGTATGTGCCACAAGAGCCAGAGCTAGATACCACGCACACGGTATTTGAAGCGGTGGCCGAAGGTTTAGGCGCGTTGCAGCAAATCATCATCGATTACCACCAAGTGACGCACGACATGGGCATGCCTGATGCCGATATTGAAGCATTGATGGAAAAGATGCAGCACTTGCAACACGACTTAGATATGCAAAATGGCTGGGCAGCGCAATCACGTGTGGAGACTGTGTTAACGCGCTTGAAGCTAGATGCAGATGCGCTGGTGTCTACCATGTCTGGCGGTTGGCGCAAACGTGTGGCACTGGGTCGTGCGCTGGTGGCCGAGCCAGAAGTACTGTTGCTGGATGAGCCGACCAACCACTTAGACTTGGAAGCGATTGAGTGGCTTGAAGACTTGTTATTAGGCTTTAACGGCTGCGTGCTTTTCATTACCCATGATAGGCGTTTTTTGAATCGGCTTGCCACCCGCATTACTGAGTTAGACCGCGGCATATTGACTGACTTTGTGGGTAATTTTGCCGATTATCAAATTAAGAAAGAAGAGTTGGTGGCAGTGGAAGAAACCCACGCCGCCAAGTTTGATAAAGTGCTTGCACAAGAAGAAGTATGGATTCGTCAAGGCATTAAAGCGCGCCGCACCCGCAATGAAGGCCGCGTGCGACGACTGGAATCGCTACGCCTAGAGCGTGCCGCAAGGCGTGAACGACAAGGTAACGTGAAACTTAACCTAGATGCTGGTGAGCGTAGCGGCAAGCTGGTGGCCGAGCTGGAGAATGTCGCAAAAAGTTATGGTGACAAAAAACTGATTAACAACTTTAGCACGCGCATTTTGCGCGGCGATAAAATTGGCTTGTTGGGCGCCAACGGCATAGGCAAAACCACGCTGTTAAAATTAATCCTAGGTGACATCGAAGCAGATAGCGGTACGATTAACCGCGGCACCAAAATCAATGTGGCTTATTTTGACCAAATGCGCGAGCAGTTAAATGAAGAGGCGACCCTAGCCGACACCATTAGCCCAGGCTCGGATTTTGTGGAAATTGGCAACGAGCGCAAACACGTGATTAGCTATCTGGAAGACTTTTTGTTTCCGCCACAGCGCTCGCGCTCGCCAGTTAAATCGCTGTCTGGCGGTGAGCGTAACCGTTTATTATTGGCACGTCTATTTGCGCGCCCGGCCAATGTGCTGGTGCTAGACGAACCCACCAATGATTTGGATATTGACACTTTAGAATTACTAGAGAGCTTACTACAGGATTTTACTGGTACTTTATTTTTGGTCAGCCATGACCGCGCATTTTTAGAAAACACCGTCACGCAAGTGATTGCTTTTGAAGGCAATGGTGTACTCACCGAATTTGGTGGTGGTTACGATGATTGGCAAAGATTCACACAACAACGTGAAATTGAAAAATCTGCGCAAACCAAGGCAAATAATGCCAAACCAGCAAACAAAGAAGTTGTAAATAAGGTAAGCGTTAGCAAACTCAGCTTTAAAGAACAAAAAGAGTTGGAAGCGATGCCTGCACTTATCGAAAAACTAGAAGCCGAACAAAATGCGATTAATCTTGAGATGGCAGATGCTGATATTTACCGCGACCAGCCGGATAAAGTGAAGCTTCTGCAAGCACGGTTAGCTGCTATTGGTACTGAAATTGAATCTCACATGCTGCGTTGGGAAGAATTAGAAAGTCGGCAATAAGCTATTGCTTATTTTACAGCTCTTATTTTTCTACGAAAGCGCGTTCAATCACATAATCCCCTGGCACGCCAATTCTTGGCGATACGATAAAGCCTCTGCTATCCAATAATGCTGCTGTGTCTTCCAGCATATTTGGGCTGCCACAAATCATGGCGCGGTCATTAGCAGGATCTAGCGGTGGCAGGCCAATATCATCAAACAACTTACCTGAATTGATTAAATCGGTCAGACGGCCTTGGTTGCGGAAGGGTTCGCGCGTGACGGTTGGGTAATAAATCAGCTTTTCACGGACGATATCGCCAAAAAACTCGTTATTAAGTAACTCTTTCTCGATAAAGTCTGTGTAAGCGAGTTCGCTTAAATAGCGCACACCATGAATCAGTACGATTTTTTCAAAGCGGTCATAAGCTTCAATGTCCTGAATCACACTCATAAATGGGGCTAAGCCCGTGCCAGTGGATAATAGATACAGATTTTTAGCTGGCTTTAAATCATGAATGACCAACGTACCTGTTGGCTTGCGGCTGACTAATAATTCATCCCCCACTTTTAAATGTTGTAGTCGAGATGTTAATGGCCCATTTGGCACCTTAATACTGAAAAACTCTAAATGTTCTTCATAGTTTGGGCTGGCAATGCTGTAGGCACGGGTTAATGGTCGGCCGTCTACCTCAAGGCCAATCATCACGAATTGACCATTTTCAAAACGCAAACCTAGGTCACGTGTCGTTTTAAAACTAAACAGGCTGTCGTTCCAATGATGAACACTCAGAACGCGCTCAGAACTATATTTACTCATAATTTTTTATCTTTTTATTGATTGAATTGCTTATTAAATTGCATTAGTTAACTCAGGAATAGCTTCAAATAAATCTGCCACCAAACCATAATCTGCCACTTGAAAGATGGGCGCATCAGGGTCTTGGTTAATCGCAACCACGATTTTACTGTCCTTCATGCCGTAGGTATGTTGCACGGCACCAGAAACGCCTACAGCGATATAAAGGTCTGGGGCGACCACTACACCGGTTTGACCCACTTGAATATCATTTGGTGCAAAACCTGCATCCACCGCTGCACGGGTGGCACCTAATGCCGCCCCGAGTTTAGTCGCCAATGGCGATAATACTTCTTCAAATCTTTCTGCACTACCTAAAGACCTACCGCCAGAAATCACCACTTTTGCTGAACTTAGCGCTGGCCGATCAGAAAGGCTACGTGTTGCACTTACCCAGCGGGTATTAGTAAAAGGCGCAGGGGCTACAATAGAGACTATTTCAACTTGAGCAGCCGTATTTTTAGCAGCGACAAAATTGCTGCTATGTATAGTCAATATTTGTAGCGTGTCGACACTTTGAATCGTGGTATGAATATTACCTGCATACACTGAACGTACATAAGTATGATCAGCTTTAATTTCAAGCACATCTGAAATCATCGCCACATCCAACAAAGCGGCTGCGCGTGGCAAAATATTGCGACTAAAAGAGGAGTGTACGGCTAATATAACTTGATACTCACCCGCAACTTGTACGATGATATTAGCAACGTCTTCCGCCAATTGATGCGCCAAATGCGCTGCTTCTGCCTGAATGACACGACCGACGCCAGTAATTGCGGCTGCTTGCTCAGCAAGCGCACTATTATTGCTGCCCGCTATCAACACCTCAACAGGTGCATTCCAAAATTGTGCGGCAGTCACCGCTTGATAGACTGCTGGGCTGAGTTGTTTGCCATCATGTTCGGCCAAAATTAAAATTTTCATAGCTGTATTATTCACAGTAGTATTCCTTCGTGTTCGCGCAGTTTACTTAATAGCTCACTGACGCTACCAACCCTAATACCCGCTTTTCTAACTGATGGTTCAGATACCTTAATTAACTTCAAACGTGGCTCAGCGTTAACTGCAAGCTCGGTTGCGTTTATGGTTTCTATCGGTTTCTTCCTCGCCATCATCAAGTTAGGTAGTTTCACGAATCGTGGCTCGTTTAAGCGTAAATCTGCGGTCACAACTGCTGGTAAATTAAGTGCTAATGTTTCTGTGCCGCCATCTACTTCGCGCGTTACCCTAATCACATTGTCATCAACCTGAATAGCTGAGGCAAAAGTTGCCTGTGGGTAGTTCAAAAGTGCTGCCAGCATTTGCCCAGTTTGGCCTGCGTCATCATCAATGGCTTGTTTACCTAAGATAATAAGCTGCGGTTGCTCACGTAACGCAACCGCTTTTAACAATTTTGCAACGCCCAGTGCTTGCAAGGTTAAATCACTTTCCACCAGAATCGCGCGATCTGCACCCATGGCCAACGCATGGCGCAATACATCTTGATTTGCTGATGTGCCAAGTGATACTGCTACTATTTCGGTGGCAATGCCCTGCTCCTTAAGGCGCAAAGCCTCTTCAATCGCGTTTTCATCAAATGGGTTAATGCCCATCTTTACGCCATTGATATCCACATCAGAGCCATCTGGCTTGATGCGCACTTTAATGTTGTAATCAACAACTCGCTTTACCGCGGCCAATACTTTCATAACAGCTTCCTTAACAATTGCTGCGCATTTTATAGTAAAATCAAGTATAAGTTAAATGGATTATAATGATTAGACATATCTGTAATATAGATATACCTTATTGTTATATAAAAAAACAATGAAATATAGCTTAAGACAGCTTGAGATTTTTGTGGCCATTAGCCGCACTGCGAGTGTATCTCGCGCGGCTGAGGACTTATCGTTGTCGCAATCTGCTACCAGCACCTCATTAAGTGAGTTTGAAAAACAATTTGATTTACAGCTTTTTGACCGTGTAGGCAAGTCACTACGTATTAATGAAACTGGCCAGCAACTGTTACCACGCGCGGTTGAGCTGCTTGATAGAGCAAAAGAAATTGAAGCGTTATTGCAAGGCCATGCAGGTTTCGGCCACATGAA
>JANNOS010000017.1:0-6447 GCA_031399315.1 Methylophilaceae bacterium
TTGTTGGTGCGTGTCGCCCATTCAGGGTTGATGTGTTCTCTGGTATCAACCACGGTCACTGCAACGCCAGCGGCAGCCAAGTCAACCGCGCCTTGATAGGCTAAATCATTGCTCGTCATCATCACTGCATTTTTGCCACAAGCGACACCATAGCGATTTAAATATGTAGTTAATGCTGATACAGTCATAATGCCGGGAAGGTCATTATTGCCAAACACTAATGGGCGCTCAAAAGCACCAGTGGCCAATATTACTTTTGTGGCACGAATTTTATGTAAACGTTCACGGCGTTGAGCAACATTTCTGGCGGAATGCGGTAAATGGTCTTGCAGTAACTCAACCGCCTGAATCGTGTTCATGTCATGCAAGGCAAAAGCAGTGGTGCGGGAAAGAATTGATACGTTAGGTAAGCTATGCAGTTCACTAATCATATTTTCTGACCACGTACTTGCATTTACGCCGCCAATCAATACATTCGGCATAGAGAGTAAATAACCACCAATCTCAGATTGATCATCAACCAATAAAACTTTTAAGCCGCTCCGACCAGCCAATAGCGCGGCAAGCAAGCCAGTCGCGCCACCGCCAACCACAAGTAAATCTACGTGATGATGTTGATGGTCGTAAGTTTCCGTATCAGCTTCAACTGGTGACTTACCATAACCAGCTGCGCGGCGAATAATATCTTCATAGAACGGCCAAAGCTTAGTTGGCCATTTAAAAGTTTTATAGTAAAAACCGGCAGGCATAAAGCGTGAAAACTTACCACCAACACTTTTAAGGTCGAATGCTAATGACGGCCAACCACTGGTGCGGCCAGCCACTAAGCCATCATATAATTCAACTTGTGTGGCTTTTAAATCGGGTGTGGTACGTGCGCCAACATCAATTTGCACCAGCGCATTAGGCTCTTCTGCGCCCGAACCAACAATACCGCGAGGACGGCCATATTTAAAGCTGCGAGCAACTACTTTAACGCCATTGGCCAGCAAAGCCGAAGCCAGCGTATCGCCAGCAAAACCTTTGTAACTAACACCATCAAAAGTGAAGTTAAGCGGTTTGGTTAAATCAACACGACTATTTTTATGATTGATTCTGTTGCTCATGCTGCTGCCTCTTCTGCATCGTAAATTTTACGCGCCTCTGCCAGTGTCCAAGCGCCTACTATGGTGTGGTTAGCGGTATTACGTTTTAATACAAAAAACTTACGGCAACCCGTGCTATGCCCCCACATTTCCCAGTGCCAACCTTTTGGGTTTCTTTTCATAAACAAATAATCACCCCAATTTTCTTCGCTTTCGGTTTCAGGTGATTCAGGGCGCGCAACAAATGCTTCGCCACCATAGCTAAACTCTTCTTCTTCTCGCGCTTCACAACAATGTGGACATGTAATCACAAACATTATTTTTTTCCTTCTATATTGTTTAATATGTTTAAAGAAACAATATTTCTCTTCTCTATATTTTTAGTTCCTTCCCCCTTGAGGGGGAAGGTTAGGATGGGGGTTGCAGATTCGATATTGGTTACAATCTACTCCCCCCACCCCAGCCCTCCCCCTAGAAAAGGAGGAGGGGGTATTTAGTGCGCAACACCGGCTGCACCGTGCTCGTCAATCAAATGGCCGGTATGGAAACGGTCAAGCGTGAATGCGGCGTTTAATGGGTGTGGTTCATCATGTGCAATGGTGTGGGCAAATACGTTGCCAGATCCCGGCGTTGCCTTAAAGCCACCCGTACCCCAGCCGCAGTTAAAGTACAAACCTTTGACTTTAGTCTTGCTGATAATTGGGCAAGCATCAGGCGTGGTATCTACAATGCCGCCCCATTGGCGGTTCATACGCACGCGTGAAAACATTGGAAATAACTCGATAATCGCTGCTGCGGTGTGCTCAATCACATGTGGGCTGCCGCGTTGAGCGTAGCTAGTGTAGTGGTCAATGCCTGCGCCAATCACAAGCTCACCTTTATCTGATTGGCTTATATAGCCATGTACCGCGTTAGACATCACAACGGTATCTAGAATAGGTTTGAGAGATTCTGAAACAAACGCTTGTAGTGGATGACTTTCAAGCGGCATGCGGATACCCGCAGCTTTTGCCATGACTGATGAATGACCAGCCGTTACGCAGCCAACTTTTGACGTTGAAATATAACCTTTGCTAGTTTGTAAGCCTTTAATCGTCGAGTTAACAATATCCATCGCCGTCACTTCACAGTTTTCGATGATATCAACACCATAATTACTCGCTGCGCGGGCAAAGCCCCAAGCAACTGCATCATGCCTAGCCACTCCAGCACGAGGTTGGAAGCTTGCGCCCATAATAGGAAAGCGCGTATCTTTAGCAATATTAATCATCGGAATACGGTCTTTTACTTCTTGCGCATTCAATGCCAAAGCATCAATTCCGTTTAGATTGTTGGCGTTCACGCGGCGCTCGATATCGCGCATATCTTGTAGCGTGTGGCCTAGATTGAACACACCGCGCTGACTAAACATCACGTTGTAGTTAATGTCTTCAGTCAGGCCTTCCCACAATTTTAGCGAGTGTTCATAAAGCATGGCTGCTTCATCCCACAAATAATTAGAGCGGACAATCGTGGTGTTACGGGCAGTATTGCCGCCACCCAAATAACCTTTTTCTAACACGGCAATATTTTTAACACCATGCTCTTTAGCGAGGTAGTAAGCAGTGGCTAAACCATGACCACCTGCACCAATAATCACTACGTCATATGAAGGTTTAACTTCAGGGCTGCGCCAAGCAGGCGTCCATCCTTTGTGATGTTTTAACCCTTGTGAGAGTAGTTTCCAGATGGAATAATCTTTTTTCAAGCGGCCTCCAATGATGGTTTAGAGCATAAGTATCAAGATGTGATTTTCAATGCTTGCGCTTAATGTAATGTGCTACATAAGACTAATACTTATCTTAAAGCGACATGTGTCGTATTTAATAAAGAGGCAATAAAAAAGCCATTACTATCGCCTGACAGTAATGGCTTCGAAAAGTTAACATTAACTTTTGACTAGATTAAACACCTAGGTATTTTTTCACTGTTTCTAATCCAGGCTTGCCATCTACAGTATTTACACCATTTAACCATGCATCTAAAGGTGCTGGATTTTTAGCTAACCATGCTTTTGCGGCTTCATTAGGTGCGGTTTTATCCATAATAGGCAACATTACTTGATTTTCCATATCGAGACCAAACTCTAAATTTGTAATGAATTTATTCACGTTAGGACAGCGTGCCGCCAAATCGTTAGAGGTTACGGTATACACTTTTGCTTCACCATAGTTAGCACCAAAAAAGTCATCGCCACCACTTAGGTAAGTAATATCTTGTTGCACGTTCATCGGGTGCGGCGCCCAACCTAAGAATACAATCCATTTTTTATCTTTTACAGAGCGACTCACTTCAGTCAACATGCCAGCTTCGCTCGATTCCACCATTTTGAAGTTTTTTAGGCCAAATGCATCTTTAGTAATCATGTCGGCAATAATCTTATTGCCATCATTTCCTGGTTCAATACCATACAATTTACCATCAAGTTCTTTTGAAAACTTAGCAATATCTGCAAAACTTTTTAAGCCGGCTTCATAAGCGTAAGTTGGCACAGCTAACGTATATTTAGCACCGACTAAATTTGGCTTTTCTAAAACAGTAATGGCTTTTTCTTGGAGGAATGGATCTACAATCGGTGTCATAGACGGAGACCAGTATCCTAAGAAAGCGTCAATTTGCCCCTTTTTAAGTCCAGCAAACGCAATTGGCACTGAAGCGATGGTGGATTCGGCCTTGTAACCTAGGCCTTCCAATACTACTGAAGTAAGCGCTGTGGTTGCAGTAATATCTGTCCAGCCGATATCAGCAAATTTAACTGTGCTACAAGTGGCTGCTTCACCGCCAGCAGAGGCGGTTACAGCATCTGCTTCAGGTGCGCCAGCCTCTTTATTGCCACATGCACTCAATATAAGTGGGAACAGGGCGGTGATGGCCATATTTCTAATTAAAGACGACTTTGCAAATTGATTCATTTTATTAACTCCCGAGTTGTGTTAACTAGCAAAAAAAGACGATAACGACAACTAATAACATATATCGCCCGCATGTTAAACAAGTAGTAAATTACGACAGAATCTTGCTTAATCGCGCCAATACCAATTTTCAATCAAAAGCTGTGTAGCGGAAGCTTACTCAATAATACTTTCCTCATGTTCTCGCAAGCTGCTGGCAAGCGCATGTAATGGCGGTATTGGTTTATGTTGATTGCGTTCGATGCTGGGTGAGTAACCAAATAATGTGCGGTAAGACTTACTGAAATGGCATGACGATTGGAATCCACATGCAACCGTTACGCTCATCACAGACATTTCGGTTTGTAACAATAAAGCTCTCGCCCGCCTCAATCTTAAATTAAGATAATAATGCATAGGCGTCATTCTAAGTGTGTGGCGGAACATACGCTGTAAATGGCGTTGTGATAAACCAGCTAAGCGCGCTAACTCATCTAAACTAAGAGGTTCTTCGATGTTGGCTTCCATAAGGGCAGAGACTTCTACTAAGGCTTTATGACTATAGCCAACGCGTGCAGCCACTGGAATATGCTGCTGATCTTTACTATCGCGTGCACGCACCATCATAAATTGGTCGGAAATTTCAGCCACTAAATTTTTGCCAAAGCGCGCTGCTACAAAAGCTAGCATTAAATCAAGCGGAGCTGTGCCGCCCGCGCAAGTGCAGCGGTTACGGTCTATCACAAACAGTTCTTCCATAAACTGAATAGTTGGAAACAGTTCGCACAAGCTCGCCATGTTTTCCCAATGGATAGTACATTTGTAACCATCTAGTAAGCCAGCTTTGGCTAGGGCATAACTGCCAGTACACAAACCACCCAGCCACATGTTGTGCTTGCTGGCGTGCGTGAGCAGCTTAATGACATTGGCATTCACCGCATGTTGAATATCCACGCCGCCACACACCAGTAGCACATCGGGCATGTGCGCAGGGTCTAGCATGGTTGTTTTAGCAAAGGATAAGCCATTGCTGGCGGCAACGGCTTGACCATCAACAGTCAATACCGACCATTGATAAGCCTCCTCACCCAGCAAATAATTGGCCATGCGTAAAATCTCCAGCGCGTTGGTAAACGCAATCATGGAGAAATTATTTAAGGTTAAAAAACCTACGTGCCTAATCTGCGACATTTCTTTATAAGGCATAGCAACCTTTAAGCGTTTCGTTTAGTTCAAAGTGCAAGCTGATACTACAATCATAGGCAATTTCTACCATAAACGCCACTATTTAGCAAAACGCACAAAGTGGGTGCAATTTTTAGCTAAAGGCACCAATAATTGGCACCGTAAACTGTTGTATTTATGCTGAATTGTCAGTTTTTAGTGATTATATTGTTGCAAAGTGTATAGGCGCGGTTCAAAATGCTTCTCGAGGATGTAACAAAAGGTCGTCGGTCGGATTTAGTATGATTCTTGTCGTAATTGTGGAATTTAATACTTAAATCGTCTTTGATAATAGACCTTGAGAAAAAAGAAGTTAGTCATACCGTATTTTTTAAATTATTAAGGGAATGTTATGAAAAATATTAGTTGGTTATTAAACCGCAACGTTTTAAGCGCATTATGCGCAACGCCACTTTTGCTAAGCACAAGTGCGTTTGCTGATGAAGCAGCGCCTGCCGCTACAGAAGCAGCACCTGCAGCAGTTGAAGCTGCAGCGCCAGCTGAGCCAGCACCGCCATATACGCTTACATTTAACTTAGGTCTTTACAGTGCTTATATGTTCCGTGGTGTGGATTACACCGATGGTCCAGCGATACAAGGTGGCGCAGATTGGGCGCACAGCAGTGGCTTTTATCTAGGCACTTGGTTCTCTAATTTAGATCAATATGGTTTTGGTAAAATTGATGGTGTCCAAGGCGGCAATAAAATAGAAACTGATTTTTACGGCGGCTATGCTACTACATTCGCAAACGGCATGGGCATTAACTTGTTAGCCAATTATTATAAATATTTTGACGGTAAAGACTCTATTCATGGACACAAGCAAGATACACTTGAGCTATCTGCAGCATTGTCATATAAATGGCTCACATATACATTCTTCTATATACCAACTGACTACTATGGTTTAGATGAAACAGATAAAACATTTACGGTAACAGGTAATCGCAATACAGATGGCGCAACATACAACGAGTTGAAAGTTAATTACTTATTACCTATCGGTGATTTGAATTTTGTGGCTAAAGTAGGTTATCAACATACCCCCAATCTAGAAGGTAGTCAGGCTGATTACGCTATTGGCTTGAATAGAAACTTCAGCATCCCGAGTGCTGGAAAACCAATTGAAGGCTTCAACGCTGGTGCTTACTACACTGATACATTCTCTGTTAAAAATGAAGGTTTTTACCAGTATTCAACTGGCAACG
>JANNOS010000035.1:0-51754 GCA_031399315.1 Methylophilaceae bacterium
TCCATTGCCAATGCTCTAGCAATGCCTACGCGTTGCTTCATGCCGCCCGAGATTTCACTAGGGCGCTTATCAACCGCATGATTTAAGCCCACTAACTCTAGCGCTGCGTAGGTGCGCTCCTCTTGCTGAACAGAGGTTTCGCTGCCAAAGACACGCTCAACCGCTAAATGCACGTTCTCGAAACATGTGAGCCAAGGTAGCAAAGAGTGGTTTTGAAACACCACAGCACGCTCAGGACCTGGTTTAGAGATTTCACGGCCAGCACAGAATAAATTGCCTGTTGTGGGTTGTAATAAACCAGCAATTAAGTTCAGCACTGTCGATTTCCCACAACCAGAGTGGCCAATGATAGAGACGAATTCCCCTTCCTTAACGCTTAAATTAATGTCTTTAAGTGCCTCAAAAGTCCCCTTTTTAGTGGTAAATGTCATGTTCACATCTTCTAAATACACATATCTATCTGCAACAGCGTTCATAGTTTTGCCTCCTCATAACTAAAGCGTTTGGCGATAGCGATTAGCCCTTGCTCTAACAGCAAACCGACAATGCCAACCACGAAAATGGCGATGATAATGTGTTCTACATTTAAGTTATTCCACTCATCCCATACCCAAAAGCCGATACCTACGCCCCCTGTGAGCATTTCTGCCGCCACAATCACTAGCCATGCGACGCCGATAGAAAGACGTACACCAGTGAGCACATAGGGTAAGGCGCTGGGGAGTAAAATTTTGGTCAATATTTTCCACTCGCTTAAATTAAGCACCTTGGCCACGTTCATGTAGTCTTGCGGTACCTTGCTTACGCCTACTGCCGTGTTAATGACCATTGGCCAAATCGCCGAGATGAAAATGACCCAAATCGCCGCAGGGTTGGCTGCTTTAAATACTAATAAACCGATAGGCAACCAAGCCAATGGTGAAACTGGGCGCAGTAAGCTGATGACGGGTGCTGCCATACGTGATAAAAACGTAAAGCGACCAATCATGAATCCGAGCGGAATTCCAACCAGTGCCGCCATGCCAAAACCAGCCGCTACACGTTTAAGTGAGTTAAGAATGTTCCAGCCTATACCTTGGTCGTTTGGACCATTGATATAAAACGGGTCACTAAATAACACGACTGCCGCTTTATAAGTGGATACGGGACCTGGCAAGCCTTGCGACTGTGCCGAGACCAAGCTCCAAATTGCCATCAGCAACAGTAATCCAAATACCGGTGGCGCAAGGTACTCCATCAGCATGTTCCCTTGCATTGCCCATGACCTAACAGGTTTTTGAGGCGGTGGTGGCACCTCAACTAATGTTAGTTTTGGTACTTCAGGGTTTGTTTTCGACATGTCTTTACCCTCTTTATGAATAGGTACAACGCTCATAAAAACTCCTTAAATTCGTTAGGCCTAAAATTCATTAGGCCTAAAATTCGTTAAATTTGGTTAAGCTTTGATTTTAAAGCCTGCTGCATACGCAGCTGGATCTTTACCATCCCATACCACGCCATCCATCAATTTACTAGAACGCATAGCGTCTTTAGGTATAGAGGCACCGACCTGGCTTGCCGCTTCTGAATAAAGCGCAATTTGATTTACTTTTTTAGCAATGCCTAAATAATCAGGATCCGTTTTCAACATGCCCCAGCGTTTGTGCTGCGTTAAGAACCACATGCCATCTGATAAGTAAGGGAATGGCACTGCGCCGTCGTTATAAAACTTCATGTAGTTAGGGTCTTTCCATTTTTTGCCGTTACCGTTGTCGTATTCACCCAAGAAGCGGCCTAAAATCACATCTTTTGGTGCATTGACATAGGATTTTGCAGAGATAAGCTCTGCCACTTTTGCGCGATTTGCAGTTGCATCGATATACTTGCTTGCTTCTAAAATAGCCATCATCATGGCGCGTGCTGTATTTGGATTTTTTGCCACAAAATCAGCTGTGCTACCTAATACTTTTTCAGGGTGATCTGTCCAAATATCTTGCGTGGTAGTCACGGTGTAGCCAATTTTGTCGTAAATTGCACGCGCATTCCAAGGTTCGCCCACACAGTAGCCATCCATATTACCAATACGCATATTGGCCACCATCTGCGGTGGAGGAACGACGATATTTTTAACGTCTTTGACTGGGTCAATACCATTGGCTGCAAGCCAGTAGTTCAACCACATCGCATGCGTACCAGTCGGGAAGGTTTGCGCAAAGGTAAAGTCACGGTTCTCGTTGGCCATCACGCGCTTTAAGGTTTTACCATCTTTAACGCCTTTATCTTTTAGTTGATTGGATAAAGTAATGCCTTGGCCGTTATGGTTTAAAGTCAACAAGACTGACATGTCTTTTTGTTGACCGCCAATACCCATCTGAACACCGTAAATCAAGCCATACAATACGTGTGCGGCATGCAACTCGCCATTCACCACTTTGTCGCGTATACCAGCCCAAGAGGCTTCTTTAGAAGGGGTGATTTTGATACCATATTTTTTATCAAAACCCATTTCTGCTGCAACAATAATAGGTGCACAATCAGTTAGTGGGATAAAGCCGATTTTAACTTCGGTAATTTCAGGTGCATCTGACCCAGCGGCCCATGCTGAGCTGCGGATGCCAGTAGGTAATATGTTCATCATTGCGGCAGCTCCAAACGCACCAGCGATGCTGTGCTTGAAAAAATTACGGCGATTGCCATCTACGGCTTTATCATTGACTGAAGCTGTCAACTCGCTTGATTTTGGCTTTACTTCTTTACTCATGTGTTTACTCCCATTAAAAAAATTGCCATAAAAAAAGCGTCTTAATCGCGAGGTATTTTTTACCTCACTATTAAGACGCCTTTGTCTTTTTTGCATTAACACATCGTCATTGATATGTTAATAACTTAGCTCAATATCCGTCATTGGACGTGAGCTTTTAACCTAAAAACTAAACAATTAACATTTTTGCTGCCTCGATTAATTGGCTCGATAAATCGACTAATTTCATATTCTTTTTCATCGCCATACTACGTAACATTTCGTAGGCGGTTTCTTCATCCATGCCGCGCTGGCTCATTAATAAACCTTTTGCACGCTCCACTACTTTTCGTTCATCTAGCTTTAATTTAGCCAGATTAAGTTCTGAACGTAAACTTTTAAATTCTTCAAACCTTGCTACTGCCGCATCAATCACTGGCGTTAACCTTTCACTTGGAATCGTACCCACCACATAAGCGCTTACACCTGCTTGCGTTGCCAATTTAATTTGTTCCTTATCACCATCGTGCGTAAACATGACGACAGGTCGCGGATCATGCATACTCATTACACAAATATTCTCTATCGTATCGCGACTGGGTGATTCAGTATCAATAATTACAATGTCTGGTTGTAACTCGCAACACTTAGCATGTATATCGACGCCACTTTCTACATGCGCTACTACCTCAAACCCATTTTCAATCAATGATTGCTTTAAGGATTTGCTGCGTTCCATTTCATTATCAATAATCATCACCTTTAGCATGACCTAGCTAAGCAATGGTTGTGCCAAGTATATTTTTTAGATATAACACATTGAATAATAATAAGATAATTATCTATTTAATTGCACGGAAAAAAGGCTTCCATGGTCAAGGCTGCACAAATATGGTGCTGAAGTAGCGATAAATGCACCATTCGTGTGTGTGCTGAAAGGCGTTTCTATTAACCGTTATTTTATTTAGATTGACTCAAACGTTTGTTTGAAACTATACTTCTAAAAAATAAAACAAACGTTTGAATTGAATGGTTGGCGCAATAGTTTAAGTTCAAGAAAATTCTATTATGGATAGTATTTAAGGTCAGCATGAAAACAAAGTCACATTTATTAATTCCGCCAAATGAAGTGCAACCCAGAGAGAAAATTCTGCTCACAGCACTTGAACTCTTTGCAGAGCAGGGGTTTGAGCGTACGACAGTACGCCAAATTGCAAGAAAGGCCGAAGTCAATATCTCGGCAATTAGTTATTACTTTGGTGACAAGGCGGGCTTGTATCAAGCGGCATTTATAGAGCCTTTAGGTTCGCCTAAAGATGACATTGCGCTTTTTAACGACCCGAATTTAACTTTAGAACAGGCTTTAGTGGGTTTGTTTAGTGGTTTTACTGAATCATTAAAGCAAGACAAACTTGCTCGGCTTTGTACGCGGCTTCATATGCGCGAAATGGTAGAGCCAACTGGTCTGTGGGCGCAAGAAATTGATAACGGGATTGCACCATATCATCAAGCTTTACTAGTCGTGTTACAAAAGCATTTAAGTTTGACCAAAATCGATGATGATTTACATCGATTGGCCATGTGTATTGTTGCGATGGGCGTGCATTTATTTGTTGGTCGCGATGTGATTGAAAAAGTCTGTCCAAAAATTATCGCTGGTAACAGTGCTTTAAATGCTACGCAGCAAAGATTGGTGATGTTTGCCTTAAGCATGATAGAGGCTGAAAAAAACCGTAGAAAGCTAGTAAGCACATGAAACAAGTTAAGTTAAAACGCATCAGTTTGGTAATCGCTTGCTTGCTGTTAAGCAGTTGTGCGAGTTTTGATTTTTTTAAATTAAAGCAAACGCCTGAATCTATAGTGGGCGACACAAAGCTGCCTAAAGCATGGCAAGCACCATTACCGCATCAGGGCGACACTGCAAAACTTAACGAGTTTTGGAGCCAATTTGATGATGAGTTGCTGATAGTGCTTATTAAAGCTTCTCAAGAATCATCTTACAATTTGGCAGTCGCCAAAACACGTATTGCCGAAGCACGCGCTACAAGAATTAGCACGATAGGTAATGCGCGGCCAGACTTAAGTGGCACTATTTCAACTTCACGTAGTGTTCAGCAGCCAGATGGATCATTTGGCGGGCAGGGCGGGGGTCAGAACAGCGGGTTCTCAACTGGCGCAATAAACACGTCACAGATTGGCTTGCAAAGCCACTGGGAGCTCGATATTTTTGGTGCAAACCGAATCTTGGTAGACTCTGCAAAAACTTCAGAAAACGCAGCGCTTAGTAATTGGCATGAGGCGCGCGTAGCCGTGGCTGCGGAGCTTGCGACCAGTTACTACAATCAACATTTTTGCCAAGCGCAGATATTATTAAATCAGAAAGATCTAAACTCACGCCAAGAAACTGCACGTATCACGGCCATTTCAGTAAAAGCAGGCTTTTTGGGTAGTGCTTCGCAGAGTTTGGCGGACGCGAGCTTATCCGACATTAGGCAGCAGCAAAGCGCACAGATTGCACGTTGCGATTTAAATATAAAAGAGTTGGTTGCTTTAACAGGCATAGATGAGGCTGAATTGCGTGAGAAGCTTAATAAACAAACATTTGATGTTAAAAAGAATGAAGCTAAAAATTTATACCTCATAGATAGCATTCCTGCGAAGGTAATTACACAGAGACCAGATATTATTAATGCAGAAGCGGAACTCATTGCCGCAGCGGCTAATGTGCAAAGTAATAAAGCTATGCTGTTGCCTAGGGTTTCTGTGGATGGTTCTATTGGTTGGATGTGGCAATCTGCTAGCAGTTTTAAAACCGATGGCAAGGTTTGGTCACTCGGACCTCTCTCAATCACAATTCCTATATATAACTCTGGCAGCCAGCAAGCCAAAATTAAAAGTGCAGAAGCAAAGTATGAAGAATCCGCGATTAATTATCGCAATAAAATTCGTATCGCGGTAAAAGAAGTTGAAAGCGCTTTAGTTAATTTACTTAGCTATGAAGCTAGAAATGAAGACTTAAAGCTGGCACTGCAAGGTTATCAAGCTTCATTCAAAGCCACAGAAGCTAAAGTAAAAGCAGGTTTTGCGAATTTGATTGAGCTTGAAGAAAGCCGCCGTGTTGCGCTACAAACTGAAACCGCACTCAATACATTACATCAAGATCGCATCAATACGTGGATTTCGTTGTATCGTTCAGCGGGCGGTGATTGGAAAACCAACAAAACCGAAGAAAACAATATGGTTGAAAAAGTTAATGCAACTGAAGAGTCTGGGCTAAAGCTTAGCACCAGCCTGCAACAAGATGATCTACAAAAAAATAATTCGCAAATGACAAACGAAAATACTCAAGAAAAGGTAGTTAAGTAATGACGTTAAAAAAAATCCATATAATTTTAATTGCACTATTGTTTGCAGTTGTCGCTTTCTTTGTATTTAAACTAACACAAGATGCACCTGATAACACAGCAACAAAAGAGAGCGTTTCCGCGGCCACACAGGCCAAAGCGGCGCTTACTGTTACAACCGTGCGCCCGATGCGCAGCATGATGCATCAATCAATTTCTGCGAATGGCAGTATTTCCCCTTGGCAAGAGGCGCTTATTGGTGCTGAGGTGAATGGTTTACTGTTGAATCAAGTGTTTGTTAACGTAGGCGACCCCGTTAAGCGCGGCCAAGTATTAGCTGAGTTTTCCACCTCAACAATCGGAGCGGATATTGCACAGGCCAATGCAAACTTGGCGGAGGCAAAGGCCAATGCTATTGAAGCAGCAGGCAATGCCAGCCGTGCGCGCAGCATTCAAGATACGGGCGCCCTTAGTACGCAACAAATAGAGCAGTTGGTAGCGCTAGAAACATCAACTAAAGCGCGCGTAGCTGCGGCAGAGGCAACTTTGCAATCGCACCAACTTAAGCTTAAACAAACCAAGGTGCTAGCACCTGATAGTGGGGTAATTTCTGCACGTGCCGCCACGGTGGGTGCGGTAGCGTCGCCAGGGCAAGAACTCTTTAGATTAATTAGGCAAGGTCGGCTGGAGTGGCGTGCAGAGCTGACATCGAGCGATATTAGTGCAATTAAGCAAGGCATAGTGGCCAATATAACAGTTCCCGATGGTAGCAAAGTAACAGGTAAAGTGCGTATGGTTTCGCCGATGGTAGATGCGCAAACACGTAATGCCATGGTGTACGTAGACTTACCTATTAAAAGCCAAATTAAAGCAGGTATGTTTGCACGCGGCAGCTTTGAGTTGGGTGAAAAAGAAGCGATAACCTTGCCTGCAAGCGCTTTGGTGCTGCGAGATGGCTTTGCCTATGTGATGCAAATAGACCAGCAAAGTCGCATTAAACAGTTGAAAGTACAAGCGGGTAGTCGCGTAGACGATCAGGTAGAAATAATAGGCTTGGAAGATTTAATGAACAGCGAGTTTGTCGCTACTGGGGGTGCATTTTTGTCTGATGGTGACATTGTAAGTGTGCTCACTAAAAATGCACCTGTGCTAAATAAATAAAAAATTGATTGGTCAAATATGATGAATGTTTCTAGCTGGTCAATTAAAAACCCCGTTCCTGCGGTCATTTTATTTATTCTGCTGAGTTTTGCAGGCATGTTAAGTTTTAATGCCATGAAAATTCAGAATTTTCCTGACTTAGATTTGCCTACAATCAACGTGGTTGCGGCTTTGCCAGGCGCATCACCAGCGCAGCTAGAGAATGAAGTTGCGCGTAAGCTTGAAAACTCAGTCGCTAAGTTACAGGGCTTAAAACATATTTACACTGAAATTACCGATGGCAGTGTGAGTTTGACTGCAGAGTTTAGGTTAGAGAAATCTACGCAAGAGGCCCTAGATGAAGTGCGTTCTGCAGTTTCAGAAGTGCGTGCCGATTTGCCTGCTGACTTGCGCGACCCGATAGTTTCTAAATTGAATGTCGCAGGCTCTCCCATTTTGGCCTTTACTATTTACTCCGAGCGGATGGATAGCGAGGATTTATCTTGGTTTGTCGATGATACGTTGACGAAAAAATTGCTAGGGGTAAAGGGCGTTGGCGCGATTAGCCGTGTCGGTGGCGTTACGCGGCAGGTGATCGTTTCGTTAGATACCGCAAAATTACAATCGCTAAATGCGACTGCGGCGGATATTTCAAGGCAGTTGCGCAACTCACAAATTGAGGTGGCTGGCGGCTCAACAAAAATGGGTGGTAGCGACCAACCTATTCGCACGTTCGCCAATGTGAAATCTGCGGCTGAGCTTGCCAAGCTTGAGATTGTGCTTAGTGATGGTAGAAAAATCCGCCTAGATCAAGTGGCTAATGTGACCGACACCTTTGCTGAACCAAAATCGATGGCTTTATTAAATGGCAAGCCTGTGGTTGGTTTTGATGTTACGCGCACCAAAGGTGCAAGTGAGATTGATGTAGGGAAGGGCGTGTATGCTGCCTTAGGCGAGATAAAGTTAAGGCACCCAGACATTCAAATAACCGAGGCGTTTAACTTTGTAACGCCCGTGCAAGAAGAGTTTGATGCTTCGATGACATTGCTGTACGAAGGTGCATTATTGGCTGTTTTGGTGGTCTGGTGGTTTCTGCGTGATTTGCGGGCGACGTTTGTTTCAGCGGTTGCCTTGCCGCTCTCGGTGATTCCCACCTTTATTGGTATGCATTATCTTGGATTTTCTATCAATGTAGTCACTTTATTGGCACTGTCGTTGGTGGTCGGTATTTTGGTCGACGATGCGATTGTAGAAGTTGAAAATATCGTGCGCCACTTGCGCATGGGTAAAACGCCTTATCAAGCCGCAATGGAGGCTGCAGATGAAATTGGTTTGGCAGTGATTGCCACAACATTTACTTTGGTGGCGGTATTTTTGCCGACTGCTTTTATGAGCGGCATCGCGGGTAAATTTTTTAAACAATTTGGCTGGACAGCAGCAATCGCGGTATTTGTATCGCTGGTGGTAGCGCGTGTGCTTACACCTATGATGGCGGCCTATATCATGAAACCTATTACGACAGGTGCGCCAAAAGATAGCGCAATCATGACGCTCTATATGCGGGCAAGTGCTTGGTGTTTGCGTAATCGACTCGTCACAATATTGCTTGCCATAGGTTTTTTTATAGGCTCTTTAATGCTGATTCCTTTGCTGCAAAAAGGCTTTATTCCACCAGATGACAACTCGCAAACCCAAGTGCGTATTGAATTGGCGCCAGGTGCAACTTTATTAGAAACTAAAAACGCTTCAGAGCAAGCTAGGCAGATTTTAGAAGGCATTGCGCATGTTAAAAGTGTGTATACCACTATCGGCGGCGGCGCTGCCGGCACAGATCCATTTGCGGGCGGTGGCACTGTAGAAACACGTAAAGCGACACTGACGATATTACTAGATGAGCGTGGCGAACGCCCTAAAAAACAAGTGATAGAGGCAGAAATTCGACAAAAAATGCAGCAACTTGCTGGCGTACGGCTTAATGTGGGTTTGGGCGGCTCTGGTGAGAAATATGTGTTGGTATTAAGTAGCGAAGACGGCAATGCGCTAAAAGAAGCCGCCGCTGCGGTTGATAGAGATTTACGCAAAATTAAAGGTTTAGGTAATATTGCGTCAACCGCCGCATTGGTACGTACCGAGCTGATTGTGCGCCCAGATGTTGCTGCTGCTGCGGATTTAGGTGTTACAACGACCGCTATTGGTGAAACATTGCGCATTGCCACGGTAGGTGATTATGAACAATCGCTTGCTAAGCTTAACTTAGATAAGCGACAAGTGCCGATTGTCGTTAAGTTAGAAGATCAAGCTAAAACTGATTTAAATACGCTTAAAAAACTGGCAGTACCTGGCGCCAGAGGCCCAGTCATGCTTGAGCAAGTCGCTAATATGTCGTTTGAAGGCGGCTCGTCAGTCATTAATCGTTACGATAGGCAACGTAATGTGCAATTTAATATCGAGCTTTCCAGCATTCCTTTAGGTGATGCAACCGTTGCTGTTAAATCCATGCCTAGCATTTTGCATCTACCGGCGGGTGTTTCGCAAGTTGAGTTAGGCGATTCTGAAATGATGGGTGAGTTATTTGCAAGCTTTGGTTTGGCCATGCTTACTGGGGTGATTTGTATTTACTTTGTGTTGGTACTGTTATTTAAAGACTTTTTACAACCAGTGACAATTTTAGTGGCATTGCCATTGTCACTTGGCGGTGCTTTTGTCGCGCTGCTGGTGGCTGGTAAAGCGTTTTCTATGCCATCGTTGATTGGCTTAATTATGCTCATGGGTATTGCGACTAAAAACTCTATATTGTTGGTTGAATATGCCATTATGGCCATGCGCGACCAGCATATGAGCCGCCTAGAAGCTATTTTAGACGCTTGCCATAAGCGCGCGCGACCGATTGTGATGACCACCATTGCCATGACGGCCGGCATGATACCGATTGCATTGGCTTTAGGCTCGGGCGATGGCTCGTTTAGAAGCCCGATGGCGGTTGCGGTGATTGGCGGTTTACTCACATCTACCGTATTAAGTTTGCTAGTAATTCCAGTTGCATTTACCTTTGTAGATGACTTTCACCAGTTTATTGCAAGGCTTTGGCATGCAGCCAGAAAAACCAAGCATGAGGTTAAAACCAAACATGAGGCTATTTAATTAAAAAATAGATAAAAATATCACGAGGTAAGTGAAAGCAAGATAAAATGGGTTGCTTCTGCAATCAAAAGAGAATCGGCTGTGTGGCTTCATACTAGATGTAATATTACTTTTGATGTGAGCGTGGCAACACCATTTATCCTCATGCTTCGTCCTCGCAGTGGCGTAAATCAATGGGTGGCGCGTGAATCATACACGTTGAATCCCAGCATACCTGTGGTGGAATATACCGACAATTACGGCAATCTATGTCAGCGGCTTATCGCGCCCCTAGGTGAGTTCAGCATCAGTACCTCTGCAGACATACTTACGGCAGATGGCATTGATGTGTGTCTAGGTGCGCCTTTTGACGAGGTGCAAAACTTGCCTGACGCGGTGTTAACTTACTTATTGCCTACGCGTTATTGTGAATCAGATCGATTTATAGACCTTGGTCAGGAGATAGTAGCAGGCTTAGTCCCAGGCTATGATCAGGTCAATGCCATTGTTGCATGGATACGCAGTAATATACGCTTCAACTCCGACTCCATGCACTATCAGCTATCGGCGGTAGAAGTTAATCAGCAGCGCGAAGGCGTATGTCGTGATCTTGCGCATTTAGGCATCGCGCTATGCCGCGGCTTATCTATCCCGGCGCGCATGGTTGTTGGTTACTTACATGGGCTTCAGCCTATGGATTTTCATGCATGGTTCGAAGCCTACGTGGGCGGGCGTTGGTATACTTTTGATGCCACTCAGCCGTATCCAATCGGCGGTCGAATCACCGTCGCTTATGGGCGAGATGCTGCAGATGTGGCGATATTCAATCAATTCGGTCCATCTTTATATCCGCGAATTATGGCGGTTGACGTTGAAATGCTAGACGCTGCACCAAGTTAAGCTTATGCAAAGACTACGCATTAAACATGTAACGGAATATCATTTTCCAGCGGAAGTGACACTCAACCAGCACAAGCTTTTACTGCGCCCCCGTGAAGGCCATGATGTGCGTATTGAGTCGTCTAAGCTAGACATCACGCCTGCCTACAATATCAAATGGCAACGTGACGTGCTTGATAACTCACTTGCCATCGTCAACTTCTTAGCGCGCGCCAATAAGCTCACTATCGCCAGTGAAGTGGTTATTCAGCATTACGAGCAAGCACCGTATGACTTTAGGGTTGAGGAGTATGCTGTGAATTATCCTTTTACCTATAACTTACAAGAACAAGCTGACTTAGCCGCATTTCAAAGCCCAATTTTTTTGAACGATCAAACGATTGTCAATAATTGGTTACAACAGTTTCAACTATATGGCATGGAAACTTTTAGCTTATTATTGAAATTAAACCAGTCTATAAACCAAAAATTTAGCTATCAAATGCGAGAAGAAGCAGGAGTTCAGTCGCCCTCATTGACGTTATCGAAGGGAAGTGGGTCATGCCGTGATTATGCGACACTTTTTATTGAAGCTTGCCGCAACTTAGGCTTAGCCAGCCGTTTTGTCAGTGGATATATACATGCACCTGCAACAGAGTATGGCAATGCCGCAACGCATGCATGGGCAGAAGTCTATCTGCCAGGTACAGGCTGGAAAGGATTTGACCCGACATCAGGTGAAGTCACTGGAAATCGACATATTGCGGTTGCCGTAGCGCGTGACCCAGAAACGGTTTCACCAGTTTCTGGAAGTTTTACAGGTTTAGGGATGATGACACCAATGATGGTGGTGAATGTGCAAGTTAATTTAATTACATAATGCTACGCAAGCGCTAAAAAACATGCTCTGAGAGGCAGTACCCCAGGGCACCTTCTCTCAAACTCACTTCATGAGTTTGATTCACCTTGTATCCATGCGGGTGGTAGAGCATCTATTTTAACTTAAACCTTTGCAATCCATTGCAGCAAACGCTTCCACTGCGCAATTTCTTGCTCCACTAGAGAAGGGCGCATATCAAAGATGCTTAAGCCTTGCTCTGCCGCCGTGACGTAAACTTGTGTATTACGTAGATAAGCCAATACGGGTAGATTAGATTCTTGCATAAACGCGGCGAGTTTTACGGCAGAGTTTGTACGCATATTTACGCGCATGCCCACAAGCGCCACAAAAGTTTTATTTTTGCGTATACTTTTTTCTTCTGCAAGCGCTTCCAAAAAGTCGCTAGTGGCACCTATATCAAAGGCAGATGGTTGAATCGGCACAATCACGCAATCAGCTGTTTTAACTGCATCAGTCAGTTTTTCATCGCGCAATCCAGCGGGCGAATCGATGATCAACCAATCTAACTTTTCAGCTTTTTTGTTGTTAGTATAAATTGTTGGCGCATCGTCAGGGCGACGCGCTAGCCAATTAGCTGACGATTGTTGGCGGTCTAAGTCTTGTAGCAACACTTGTTTGCCGCGCATCGCAAAGTAACCAGCCAAATTGGTAGCCAGCGTACTTTTTCCGCTGCCACCTTTGGGGTTGGCTATCAAAATATTCTTCATCTATATTACCCCCATTAGAACCGTATAAACGGTTTATCATACGTTAATTATGATTTAAAACAAGTAATTAAGTGGCTAGTCTTTGTCACAAAACTGTCACACACATAAATCTTCATTAGCCTATACTTGCGCATGATTTTGCAGTGTTTTTTTGCATAACTGAAATACTATAAATGGGGATAGTAAATGAAACGAAAACCTGATGATGCCTACTTAGAAAAAGCAAAAAAATTAAATAAAGAACAAGTAGAACGCCTAAATAGTCGTATGCGTAATAAACTGACACGCAGAACAGAAGATAAAAAACTTACCGAACTTGAAGCGCTAGCAGTGCAGTTGGAACTGGAAGATGAGCAACTAGAAGAATGGCGCGAAGAAAGACGTAAACTTAACGAAAAACTAGAAGCAAAACTTAAAGCTAAAAGCGCAGAAAAAGCTAAAAGTTAATTTTTTGATACCGTTAAACCAATATCATTAAACTAGTATCACTAAAACTAGTGTCATTTAAAAAGATGTTCTGGAAGCCAATATCTATAAGGGCTTCAGGCATGAATAACCAGCTTTGACGTGTAAATAACCAACTTTAGTTGGTGTATTTCACGGGCAAGCCAATTACTGGCTTAGCTGGTATATTCTGCGGGGACAACCCTTGCGGTTGCAGGGCAGTGATTTTATTCATAATTATAAGAATACTCTGCGCGCTTGTAGTTGCGTGCTTTCCCAGTTTAAATGCTGGTAATAAGCAAGGGCATCACTATTTTCAATATCTACCAGTAATTGCGCGCGCGTAGCGCCCTTATTTTTTGCCCAAGTGAGTGCGTTTTGTAGTAATTGTTTACCAATGCCATGCCCTCTGTAGGCGTCATCTATGATCATATCTTCTACCCATGCTGATGCTGCGCCTTGTGCGGTAGAAATCACCAGCTGCGCGCTGACCATGCCAATCGCCTTTCCAGTCGTATTTCTAGCGACTTGAATAGTAGCGGCAGCATCATTTTTGAGTAACAACTCAAGCCCTTTTTTCTGCTTGCTGGTGTCAGGGTTAAAGTCTTTTTCGATACTAAATAGAATAGATAACAAACGTATCAAATCTGTAATATCGGTCATCGTTGCTTGACTGTATGTGATATTTTCCATGTTTAGTCTTCTGCCTGTTCTTGCACCAGTTCTTGAATGGGTGAATCATAATGAATAATCGCTAAAAATTTAATCGGCGTTTTGATGAGATTTTCTGGACGGTGTGGAATTTCACCGCGAAACGTCAACGAATCGCCGCTATTGAGTACAAAAGTCTCTTCGCCCACGCGATATTCCAGCACGCCTTCTAACATATAAATAAACTCTGTACCAGGGTGCTCAAATGCAGGAAATTGCTCAAGAGAGTCTTCCAGCGAAATTAAAAATGGTTCAAACGTTTTATGTGGACCTTGGTCGTAAGCCAGTAATTGATAGGTGTGGCCAAGGCCTGTGCCTCGCCGTACCACCTCCATACCTTCGCCTTTTTTCACCAATTGCGCGGCGCCACGCGGCAGGTTATAGTTTTGGAATAACTTAGCCAGAGTCACCCCTAAGGCGTTTGCAAGTTGCTCAAGGGTTTCTAGGCTAGTAGCTGCAAGACTATTTTCAATTTTGCTCAACATACCTCGGCTAATACCTGCCCGCTCTGAAACCGCAGCAATGGTCAGGTTGTGATCTAAGCGCAACTGGCGAATGGTAGCGCCCAAGTGTCGCCCGAGCGATTTACTGGGAACTTCAGTTTTTTGATGATCAATTTCTAATTTTGATGTCATTGTTTGGACAAATTTATCATTCTAAAAGTAGGCTAACTCTAACACAAGTTTCATTAAAAGAAAAAATGTTTCATAATTCACTTGAAATTTGGCCGGGCATATGGCTAAATACGCTTAAATAGTTTCATATAAGTTAATAAAGTTAATTATTAGGTCAATAAATGCCATTTAGATTACTTAAATATGCGCTAAAAAAGGAATATCCAGGAAAGCGCTTTTTTAGAGCGCTAGAAACACCAAAAAAATCCTATGATGTCGTGATTATTGGCGGAGGTGGGCATGGTCTGGCAGCCGCATATTACTTGGGCAAAGACCATGGTATAACAAATGTAGCAGTGCTCGAAAAAGGCTATATTGGCGGGGGCAATACTGGTCGCAATACGGCGATTGTGCGCTCTAACTATTTAACGCCAGAAGGCGTTAACTTTTATGATGCCAGCGTTAAAATCTACGAAGGCTTATCTGAAGAGCTAGATTTAAATCTTTTTTATTCAACACGCGGTCATTTTACGTTGGCACACACAGAGTCTGCGATGCGCACGATGCGCTGGCGCGCTGAAGTCAACAAACACGTAGGAGTTGATAGCCGCGTAGTGGGTGTTGATGAAATTGCTAAGGCTTGCCCACAGCTAGATATGAGCTGCAGTGGGCAAACGCCGATTTTAGGTGCGTTGTATCACGGACCAGGTTCTATTGCGCGTCACGATGGCGTCGCTTGGGGCTATGCACGTGGTGCGGATGGTTATGGCTCTGAGATTTTTCAAAATACTGAAGTGTTAAGTATTACGGTAAAAAACGGTAAAGTATGCGGGGTTAACACCAATAAAGGTTACATTGAAACTAAGCAAGTATTATGTGCTGTAGCGGGCTTTACGCCGCGCATTACCGAGATGGTCGATTTAAAGACGCCCATTGTGATTCATCCTCTACAAGCCTGCGTTACCGAGCCGATGAAGCCTTGGTTAAATAGCATTTTAGTCTCAGGTAGCTTGCATGTTTACGTCAGTCAATCATCGCGCGGCGAATTGGTCATGGGCTCATCGCTTGACCCATACGAAATACATTCATCACGCAGTACGCTCGATTTTGTGGAGGGTTTAACTGCACACATGCTTGATATGTTCCCATTTCTATCTAATATAAAAATTGTACGACAATGGGGTGGTATGGCTGACATGACGCCAGATTTTGCGCCGATTATGGGTAAAACGCCGATTGAAGGCTTTTATATTGACGCAGGTTGGGGCACGTGGGGCTTCAAAGCAACGCCTATCAGCGGAAAAACCATGGCGGCTACCATTGCCAACGATAGCAATCATGCGTTGATTCATACCTTCCGCTTATCGCGTTTTGAAGATTATGAATTAACGGGTGAAAAGGGCGCGGCTTCGGTTGGTCACTAAAGCGGACATTTGAAGATGAAACTACTTACCTGCCCAGTGAATGGAACAAGACCGCTTAGCGAATTTATATTCGGTGGTGAATATCGGCCAGCACCTGACCAAAATACCTGTACAGATGCAGAGTGGGCGGCCTATGTGCATAATCGTCAAGGTGCGCCTGGTGATAAAAAAGAATGGTGGTATCACTCGCCTAGCGGTACTTGGTTTATTGCCGAACGCAATACGCTCACTGACAAAGTAGCGCGCACCTATTTATTAGCAGATGCAAACAAACTTGCAGAGGATAGCAAATGAGCTTGCGTAACCCTTATAAGCCTAGCGAGTGGATAAACCGTAACAAACAAATCAACTTTATGTTTGAGGGCGAAGCTTTTACGGCGTTTGAGGGTGATACGATTAGTAGCGCGCTCTGGGCGGCAAATCAAAAAGTATTAGGACGCAGCTTTAAATATCACCGTCCACGCGGCGTACTGAGTTTGGCTAATCACGATGTCAATATTTTGATGACTGATGGCGTAGATACTAATATTCGTGCGGATGTGGTAGAAGTGAAAGAAGGCATGAAGTTGTATGCGGTGAACACCAAAGGTGGCGTTAAAAAGGATAAGAATAGAATCATTGATTTTATTTCGCCATTCCTGCCCGTAGGGTTTTACTATAAGGCGTTTCACAAGCCGCGCTGGTTATTTCCTTTTTGGGAAAATGTCATTCGTAAAGCTGCAGGGCTTGGAGTGGTTAATTTTAACTATCCGCGCATTCTTAAACGTAAACTGCATACACATTGCGATTTATTAGTCGTTGGTGCAGGTCCTGCAGGCCTCACCGCCGCTTATACCGCCGCAACAGCAGGCTTGCAAGTGATACTGGTAGACGAAAATAGATGTGCTGGTGGCAGTTTAAGCTACGACCGTGGCGGTGATAGCATAACGGCTGAGCATTTAACAACTTTATTGCAAAAAGTGAATAGTTTACCCAATATAAACCTCATCACTGGAGCTTATGCAGCTGGCTATTATCCTGATCATTTAATTCCAATCGTTGGTGCAGCTGGTATTACAAAAGTGCGTGCTAAAGCCGTAATTGTTGCGACTGGCGCCTTTGAACAGCCGCCCGTATTTAGATACAACGATTTACCTGGTGTCATGTTAGGTTCGGCCGCGCAACGGTTGATTTATCGTTATGGCGTTAAACCTTGCAACAACGGTATTGTGTTTACCGCCAATAATTATGGTTATCGCGTCGCACTTGATTTGTTAGATGCTGGTACAAGCGTGTCAGCGATTGTCGATTTACGTAGCGGCGCACAGGGCGGTGCATATGGCGATTTGTGTGCGGTAGAAATTGCTAAGCGTAACGTGAAAATATATGCAGGTTACTGCATCTATGAAGCCTTAGCGACTTCGGACAGATCACGTGTATCTGGCGCGATTATTTGTGCGTACGACGATAAAAACAATGTTGCACTTGCCGATAATAAATTTACACTAGATTGTGATGGGATTGCGATGAGCGCAGGCTGGGCGCCCGCTGCTGCCTTGTTATATCAGGCGGGTACGCAGATGCAGTTTGATTATAGCGTGCAACAATTTGTACCCAATCGTTTACCCGCTGGCGTGTTCGCGGCAGGTAAGGTGAATGGGGTTTATGAGCTAGATCAGCGCATGAAAGATGGCGAACGTGCAGCAAATGATGTGCTCAATTACTTGGGTAAGGCGTCAGTAAAAATTAATGTTCAAAAGTCCAATGTTGAAAAACATGGTGGTACGTCACCAAGTCATGCTTATCCAATGGTGCCGCATCCAAAAGGTAAAAACTTTGTTGATTTCGACGAAGATATACAAATTAAAGATTTTGAAAATGCAGCAAAAGAAGGTTTTGATAATATTGAACTGATGAAGCGCTTTACCACGGTCGGCATGGGGCCTAGTCAAGGCAAGCATTCGAACATGAGTGCGATTCGCATTTTGGCTAAAATCCGCGGGTTACCAGTCGAAAAAATCGGCACGACAACATCGCGACCATTTTTTCATCCAACGCCGATGGGTCATTTAGGCGGGCGCGGTTTTCACCCGCACCGTTTAACATCCTTGCATGATTGGCACGCTGCAAATGGTGCAGTATTTACCGACATTGGCGCTTGGAAGCGTGCGGCCTACTATCTGCAAAGCGGCCAAACCAAAGAAGAGGCGATTCAAACTGAAGCATGGGCTGTGCGTAATGCTGCAGGCATTATTGATGGCAGCTCATTAGGTAAGATTGAAGTGCATGGCTCAGAGGCGGCAGAGTTTCTTGAGCGCTTTTTTACTGGTAAATATGCTCAGCAAAAGGTAGGTACTTGGCGCTATACATTATTGTTAGACGAAGCTGGTGTTGTGATTGATGACGGCGTTGCCAGCAGAATGTCGGATGACCTATTTTATCTATCAATTGGTACAACTAATGCCGCCGCCGTCTATCGGGAAATGCAACGCTGCCAACAAATGTGGCAACTCGATATTGGGCTTGTGAATGTAACTGGTGCGCTTGGCGCGATTAATCTTGCTGGCCCTGCTGCACAAAAGATTTTAGCTGGCTTAACGGATTGTGATTTATCACCAGCGCCATTTCCACTCGGCCATGTGCGCGAAACATTAGTTGCCAATATACCAAGCAAAATTATTCGTGCTTCATTTGTGTCTGACATGGCGTATGAGCTACATAGTCCGATGGATCAAGTGCCACATGTTTGGGCAGCGTTGTTGAAAGCAGGCAAGCAACATGGAATCCGCGCGTTTGGTAGTGATACGCAACGTTTATTGCGCCTTGAAATGGGCCATGCTATGCCTGGGGTTGATACCGATGGCCTTACAAATCCATTTGAAATGGGTGCGGATTGGGCCGTTAAAATGGACAAACCTTATTTTATAGGGCAAAGAAGCTTGGCTATAATTAATAAGCGTCCTGTTAACAAGCAACTGGTGGCATTTACGTTGGATGCTAACTTCAAGGGTGAGATGCCGCTGGAATGTAATTTAGTGATTGATGGTGACAACATTAATGGCCGTGTGACCAGTATAGGTTTTAGTCAAACCATAGGGCAAACAATTGGCTTGGCTTACGTAAAACCTTATCAAAAAGCGGTTGGTACGACATTTCAAATACGCACAGATAACGGCTCGCTAGTATCGGCTACAGTGGTAGATACGCCGTTTTTCAAAAAGCAGAAGGAAGCTTGATGCAAGCGCTTAGTATTACAGATGTGAGTGAATTAATGCGCTACGGCGTTAAAGGGCCGCAGGCTGCAAACTGGCTGGCTAAGCACGAGGTGGTGATTCCTGCCAAGCCTAACGCATGGGTTTTAAATAAAAATGCAATTGTAATGCGCCTAGGTATCAGTGAGTTTTTAATTGAAGATCAAAAGGGCGGGGAAACTTGCAGTAAATTAGCGGCAGATACTCTTCGGGTTGCAGGTGTATATAAAGCACCACGGGTGGACGCCTCATATATGTTGGCTGGTAGCGAAGTGCATAACTTGTTATCTGAAATATGTACACTTGATTTAAGCGAATCAGCATTGCAAGAGAACGATGTAATTATGACGCAAGTGGCAGGTATTTCTGCCACCGTGCTGCGCCAAAATATCAATAATGAGATGGTTTATAGGTTGTGGTGCGATGGAACCTATGGGGTTTATATGAAGCACATTTTATTAGAAATTGGGGCCGAGATAGATGCTATGGAGACGAAAAGTTAGGTTGAAAGGTAATGTTTTTTTTAAAAAGATTTCAGGGAGAAAGTTAAATGAAGACGTTAGCTGAAGCAAAGAAATTTTTAAAAGATAGTAGCGTTAAGTACATCTTAGCGCAGTTTGTGGATATTCACGGTGTGGCTAAAGTAAAGTCCGTGCCAGTTGCGCATTTAGAAGACATTCTAACCGCGGGCGCAGGCTTTGCTGGTGGCGCAATTTGGGGTATGGGCATTGCGCCGAATGGCCCAGATTATATGGCGGTTGGCGAACTTGCGACATTGAATTTAATCCCATGGCAGCCAAGTTACGCGCGCATTGTGTGCGATGGTCATGTGAACGGAAAGCCTTACGAATATGATTCGCGCGTGGTGCTTAAAAAACAAATAGCACGTTTGGCAGAGAAGGGTTGGACGCTATATACGGGGTTAGAGCCTGAGTTTTCGCTATTGCATCGTGATGAAAATGGCGCCATTCACCCAATGGATGATACTGACACGCTTGCCAAGCCTTGCTATGACTACAAAGGCATTACACGACAATCGGCTTTTCTTGAAGAACTGACAGACTCCTTGCTGGCTACGGGTTTAGATGTGTATCAAATTGATCATGAAGATGCGAATGGTCAATTCGAAATTAACTATACTTATGCAGATTGCTTGAAAAGCGCAGACGATTTTATTATGTTCAAAATGGCCGCTAGCGAGATTGCCAATGCGCATGGCATGATTTGTTCACTGATGCCAAAACCTTTCAGCAACCGACCTGGCAACGGCATGCACATGCACATGTCGATTGGCGATGGCAAAAAAAGTTTGTTCCAAGACGATTCAGATAAAACAGGTCATGGATTATCTAAGTTAGCCTATCACTTCCTTGGTGGTTTGCTCGCACATGCGCCGGCTATCTGCGCGCTGGCTGCGCCTACGGTTAATTCTTATAAACGCCTCGTCGTGGGGCAGTCGCTCACTGGTGCAACATGGGCGCCCGCGTATATTTCATATGGTAATAATAATCGCTCGACCATGGTGCGCATTCCTTACGGTCGCTTAGAGTTACGCTTGCCAGATGGCGGCTGCAACCCTTATTTGACAACGGCTGCAGTGATTGCGGCAGGGCTAGACGGTATCAAACGCGAGCTGCACCCTGGCGACGGCAATGGCGACAACTTGTACGATTATTCTACCAAGCAGTTGAAAGAGAAAAAAATCGACATATTGCCGCAAAATCTCAATTTGGCACTAGACGCACTTGAAGATGACAAGGTCATTCGCGAAGCGCTGGGAGAAAACTTAACGAGTGAATATCTAATGCTAAAACGTGCGGAATGGATTGAATATATGCGCCATGTTTCTGATTGGGAAGTTAAAAGATATTTAGAATTTTTCTAATAAAATAGATAGTTAAATAAATATATTAATGTAGTTTATAAGGATTAAATTATGTGTGGAATTGTAGGTTTATTGGTAAGAAACCAAAAGATGCGCGACTCAATAGGCGAATTGATGCTGCCAATGTTGATTGGCATGACAGAACGCGGCCCAGACTCAGCAGGCTTAGCCATGTTCAGTGCACCAGTGGCAAATGATGCGAGAAAGTTCAGCCTATATGCTGGGACAGAAAACTTTAATTGGACTGCGCTCGCAGCGGACTTTGAAAAGTCACTCAATAGCAAAGCCAAAATTGAACCTAAAACCAATCACGCCGTGATGACGACAACACTAGTACCCACGCAGGTTAAAGCATGGTTAAAAACAAATTATCCACAGCTGCATTTGCTATCTGTTGGTCAGTTGATGGATATTTACAAAGACGTCGGCACACCTGCGCAAGTCGCAGACCGCTACGATTTTAAAAACTTCAAAGGCACGCACCTTGTTGGCCATACCCGTATGGCCACGGAATCAGCCATTACGCCAGCACACGCGCACCCGTTCACGGCTGGCCAAGATTGGTGTTTAGTGCATAACGGCTCATTAAGTAATGCGCACAGTTTGCGTCGTAAATTAGAAAAAGAAGGTATTGAGTTTGAAACCGATAATGATACCGAAGCGGCCTGTCGCTTTTTAGAGTGGCGCATGCGTGAAGGTGATGACTTGGAAACCGCTTTAAATCATGGCTTTGATGAATTGGATGGCTTTTATACCTTATTGATGGGGACAAAAAATCAGCTCGCTTTAGTGCGCGATCCATTTGGTTGTAAGCCCGCCATTATTGCTGAGCATGATGATTATGTGGCAATTGCTTCGGAATTTCGCTCATTGGCGCATCTGCCTGATATTAAAAACGCGAAGGTTTTTGAACCTAACCCAAAGGAAATGTACGTATGGACAATATAAATTTTGACTTGGATAAGAAGCCGCTGCGCGAGGTTAACCAGTTTCTTCATGGTGATGCAAGTGGTCTAAATGGAAAGTCAGTCGTGATTGAAAATCCAAATGGCGCACACAGCATCGCGGTTGGCCTAAAATCTGACGTGCATGTCACCATTAAAGGTCACGCCGGCTATTACGCAGCGGGTATGAACCAAATCGCTAAAGTGACCATTGAAGGCAGTGCAGGTAGCGGTGTGGCGGAGAATATGATGTCTGGCATGGTGCACGTGAAAGGGTTTGCATCTAATGCTGCTGGCGCAACCGCAAATGGTGGCTTATTGGTGATTGATGGAGACGCAGGCTTGCGTTGCGGTATCTCGCTAAAAGGCGCGGATATCGTGGTTGGTGGCTCGGTTGGCAGTTTCTCGGCCTTTATGGCACAAGCCGGTAACTTTGTAATTTTGGGTGATGCAGGTGAAGGGCTAGGAGACTCAATTTATGAGGCTAAGATTTTTGTGCGCGGCAAAGTTAAAAGTTTGGGCGCAGATTGCGAAGTAAAAGCAATGGATGCTGAAAGCAAAAAAATCCTCACTGATTTACTGGCTAAATCTGGCCATGCAGATGTGAGTCCAGACAATTTTACCCAATATGGTTCTGCGCGTACGCTGTACCACTTCCACGTAGATAATGCAGGAGCTTACTAAAATGAGTGACGACCATCCTAAAACACCACAAACGCATATTCCTCAAACTAAAGCGCGTTATTCGGCGACGTTTGATGAATATACCATGTCTGAAATACGTCGCGCAGCTGCTACAGGTATTTACGATATTCGTGGTGGTGGTGCAAAACGCAAGTTGCCGCACTTTGATGATTTATTATTTCTTGGCGCTTCAGTCAGTCGCTATCCGCTAGAAGGCTATCGCGAAAAATGTGGTACGGATGTCGTTTTAGGTACACGTTTTGCCAAAAAACCAATTTATTTAAAAACGCCAGTAACCATCGCTGGTATGAGTTTTGGTGCGCTTTCTGGCCCTGCTAAAGAGGCGCTAGGGCGCGGCGCTACAGCTGTGGGTACCAGCACAACCACGGGTGATGGCGGCATGACGCCAGAAGAACGCGGTCAATCACAAACTTTAGTGTATCAATATTTGCCATCACGCTACGGCATGAATCCAGATGATTTACGCAAGGCTGATGCGATTGAAGTGGTGATTGGGCAGGGTGCTAAACCTGGTGGTGGTGGCATGTTATTAGGCCAAAAAATTAGCGCACGCGTGGCTAAAATGCGTTGCTTGCCAGAAGGTATTGATCAACGCTCATCTTGCCGGCATCCAGACTGGACGGGGCCTGATGACTTGGAAATCAAAATCAATGAACTTCGCGAAATTACCGATTGGGAAAAACCAATTTACGTAAAGATAGGCGCCACACGACCATATTTTGATGTGGCTTTAGCAGTTAAGTCAGGTGCAGATGTTGTGGTGCTAGATGGCATGCAAGGCGGCACAGCGGCCACGCAAGAGGTTTTTATTGAGCACGTCGGTTTGCCGATATTGGCCGCTATTCGGCCAGCGGTAAAGGCCTTGCAAGATTTAGGCGTGTATCGCAATGGTAAAAATAGCGTGCAATTGATTGTGTCTGGTGGCATTAGAAACGGGGCAGATGTGGCAAAAGCCATTGCACTAGGTGCAGACGCAGTAGCGATTGGTACAGCAGCGTTAATTGCGCTAGGTGACAATGACCCACATCTAGAAGCGGAATACAACAAACTCGGCACAACAGCTGGCGCCTACGATGATTGGCACGAAGGTAAAGACCCAGCGGGCATTACCACGCAAGACCCTGAGCTCATGAAACGCGTAGATCCTGTTAAAGCGGGGCACAGATTGGCGAATTATATCGCTGTAATGACGATGGAAGCGCAAGTGGTCGCACGCGCTTGCGGAAAATCGCACTTGCATAATTTAGAACCCGAAGATTTAGTCGCATTAACGATAGAAGCCTCAGCCATGGCACAAGTGCCATTGGCTGGCACTAGCTGGATACCAGGAGTCACTAAGTTTTAATTATTACGATTAATATTCTCTGTCTAAAGCGGGTCTAACTCAGTCTAACGCAACGGGTGATTACTAGGTGTGGGTATTAGCTATAGTAAATAAGGCACTCCAGCTTTAACTGCAGTGCCTTATTTTTAAACTTACTTTAATATGAAAACTATGACTTACTTAACTACTGGAAGTGTAGTTGAACCTGCAGTGTTTAGGCAGCTAGGTTGTTCAAAGCCATCGGTAACGCTGTTATTATTACCATTTACGCCGTCCAAAATAATGTTGTCTGGGCGATCTAAGTCACCAGCTACGCCACCTACACCTTTTAAGTTGTCCAAGCTTAGGTAGGCACGCACACGCCAGCCGATATTATGGTCTGCGCAAGAAGTATCGCCTGAAACACCTACACCACCAACTACTTTGCGAGATTTGTTGTATAAACCTAAACCGCCGCCAAATACGTTAACACCACCAACGCGCTTACCTACCATCGCGTCCGATTGTGTGCCGTAATCCCCTGGTTTTGAATAAGCTTTATCTGTATCTACAGGGTTGCTAAATTGTAGGCCATATAAGCTACCACCCAACGGTGTTGCTGCAGATGTACCTTGTGCTGCTGAATACAAGTTTGCTGTAGAAAGTGCTAAGCCATTTAAGCTAAACGCATTTGCTGTGTTGGCTTTTTGTGCAGAAATCACACGGCTACCAGGCCATTGCGCACCACGGTCAGCACCAGAGAAGGCAACCGCGCATACTACGCCATCACGGTCTACAATGGTTGCCCACATCTGCAAATCTAAACCGCTTGATTCATCTGCAACTGCTTTAATCAATGCGCTTTTAAGTTGGGAATAACTAGGTAATGATGAGCATCCATTTCCGTGTGCAAATGCTGAAACGCTTGTGGTCGCTAAAAAAACACCTGCTACGACTGTTTTAAGAATGTTACTTTTCATTTAAAATCCTCTCGAAATGTTATTATTGATAATGAAATTTACATAATTTAGTTAACTATACAATTTATTAACGCTACTGCTTGTTAGTAAATTACTTGTGCCTACTTCATAATTACTATTTTCAGGACATATTATTTAATAGCCCAATGGGTATTGTTTGCTAAATAATTTAGCTACCAAATAGCCCATTTGGGTAGTATGTGTTCGTTTAAATAAGTTTCATATCCCCCATATTAGGTTAAGTGGCCAAATTAAAGCGCTTGCATTAATCTATTTTAAGTCAAGTTAACGAGGAAAAGCATACTACTAATCTAGGTGTTGATGTGTGTATTTTCCATGAAGGAAAGACTAGACACATAAGTGAGCATTAGCGGATTTAATGCGATTGAATAATGCTGGGTACTTGCTAAATTTCTGCTAAATTTTGCATTAACAATTCAATTTGGCTATCTGTTAATGCATTATTTTTCTTGGCAGAAATTAAAAAACTATCTTCTGCGCGGCTACCCAGCGTATTTATTTTTGCATGATGCAAATAGATACCATGCTGTAAAAACACGAATGCAATTTTGGCGAGCAGGCCAGGGCGGTCGCCAGCGATAATTTCAACCATATGGTTGTTGCTTTGTAGCTCGGCATTAATGCTAATACGTGTGGCATAGGGCATGTGCTTGACTTGGCGACTAATACGACCTTGTAATGGCGCATCCAGAGGCGTTGTTGCAACTACTTTTTCAAGCAATTTTGTTTCGATATGGTTTAATAATCCACTGTAACTAACTGATTTAGATAATTGATCTAAAACAATAAAGCTGTTTAATGCATAGCCATGTTTGGTCGTATATATAATGGCTTGTGCAATGTTATAACCCATGCGATCGAAAAAGTTACAAATGCGCGCAAATAAATCATCTTGGTCTTGCATGTAAATCATCACTTGTATGCCGTCGCCATTGGGGCTTAGGCGTGCGCGAATAACTGGGCTATCTGTATGCATATGGGGTGTTAACAACCTGCTTTGCCAAGCAATTTCATCCGGTTCAAAACGGATAAAGTATGCTTCACCTATCTTATCCCATAAAGGTTGGTAAGATTGCTTGCTAAGCCCGTACTTGTTGAGTTTGAGCGTTGCTTCTTCTTGTCTTAACTCAACAATTTTCAATGTATTAAAGCTGTCGGTGCTTAGCATGCGTTTTGTTGCGTAGAATAAGTTTTCTAGCAAGCGTGCCTTCCAAGCATTCCACACCACGGGACTTGTGCCACGAATATCTGCAACCGTCAGTAAATATAAGGCGGTGAGGCGTCTTTCTGTTTTAACAAAACGCGCAAAGCTTTCGATGATTTGCGGATCAGACAAATCAGATTTTTGTGCAGTACTCGACATTTTTAAATGCGCATCTACCAGCCAAGCAACCAAATTTTTGTCTTCTTTTGGCAAGTTATGTAGTTTGCAAAAGCGCCTTGCGTCGATTGTCCCTAAGGTGGAGTGATCGCCACCACGGCCTTTTGCAATATCATGAAATAAGGCTGCAAGGTAGAGTAAATGAGGCTTTTCGAAGACCTCGAATAACTGGCTGCATATTGGAAATTCGTGTTTAAGTTCGGGTTTGGCAAAGCGCCGCAAATTTGTAATGACATTTAAAATGTGTGCATCCACAGTAAAAACATGAAACAAATCATGTTGCATTTGGCCGACAATTTTACCAAAAACAGGAATATATTGCCCTAAAATACCATAGCTATTCATGCGTCTCAGCGCATGATTAACCCCATTTTTTTGCATTAAAATACTTAGAAACAATTTTTTATTTTCTACGTTGTTTCGAAAGTCTTGATTTACCATTTTTTTTACGCGCTGTAATTCACGTAACAAGTTTGCACTCATACCCTTAATTTCTGGGTGTAGTTGCAGTAATAAAAAGCTTTCTAAAATCGCACTGGGTTGTTTTTGTAAAAGTAGTGCAGTTTTGGTTTCTAATAAATCATTTATTACTTCAAATCGTGCATTAATTGGCGAGATTTTAGGTTTATTTTTATTTAAAGTGGTTTCTAATGTTTTAAGTAATATCTCATTGATTAAGCTTATATAATTAACGCTTAAATAATAGCTTTGCATGAGTTGCTCGCTCGCTCGTTTGCGAGAGGTGTTTACTAAACCTAAGTCTGCAGCCAATACGTTCTGAAAATCAAATAGCAACCTATCTTCGCGCCGTTTTGCAAGATAATGCAAGCGAATACGCAGGGTTTGCAAAATGCGTTCATGCCGCTTAATTTGACGTAACTCAGTACTGGAGATTATGTTGTTTTTAGCGAGCTCAAGCCAATTATTACCTAGGTTTTGACTACGCGTCAGCCATAAAATCATATGTAAATCGCGTAACCCGCCTGGGCTTTCTTTAATATTGGGCTCTAAACTGTAGGCGGTATCATTAAATTTGGCGTGGCGGTTATCCTGCTCTTTGAATTTTGCAGCAAAAAACTGTGTTGGCTGCATCGTGTTGTTTATTGCGTGCACAAATGTCTGATAAGCCGCCTGTTTGCCAGCAACTAAGCGTGATTCTAATAAAGTAGTTTGTATCGTGATGTCTTGCGCTGCTTCGCTTACGCATTCATCCAGCGTGCGCACGCTATGCCCGACATTAAGGCCAATATCCCAAAATTTGCCAATCAGGCTTTCAATTTTTGCGTTTTGCGTATCATCATGTTGTGGTGGCAGCAAAATAAGTAAATCGATATCTGAATATGGAAACAATTCCCCACGCCCGTAGCCGCCTACAGCAATAAGCGCTACATCCTTATGGATATTGGCTTCTAGCCATACCTTTTTTAAAAGGTTATCGATAAGTCGGGCGTGTTTTTTTAGTAACTGTGCGGGTGTTTTGTGCTCAAAAAAGCTAGACTCCAGTGCAGCTTGCTGCACTTTTATGTGCTGACGTAGCACTTGAATAGATTTTTTTTCTGGCATCTAAATCTGAAAAATTCTAAATCTGAATTTAAGGCGCAGGCGGCGAGCCAGCAGAGATGGTCATCACCTCAAAGCCTATTTCTGTGACTAGAATAGTGTGCTCCCACTGTGCCGACAAGCTGCGGTCTTTGGTGACTATTGTCCAACCATCAGGCATTTGCTTAATATCGCGCTTTCCCGCATTAATCATAGGCTCTATGGTAAACATCATGCCAGCTTTAAGTTTAATACCCATGCCTGGCCTGCCGTAATGTAATACTTGCGGATCTTCGTGAAATTTTTTGCCAATGCCATGCCCACAAAACTCGCGCACAACGCTGTAGCCATTTTTTTCTGCGAAAGTTTGAATCGCAAAACCAATATCGCCCAATGTAGTGTCTGGTTTGACTTGGCGTATACCTACCCACATCGCTTGGTAGGTGATTTCGCATAATCTTTTTGCTTGAATAGACGTTTCGCCCACTTGGAACATGCGGCTGGTGTCGCCGTGATAACCATCTTTAATCACGGTAATGTCGATATTCACAATATCGCCATTTTTAAGCACTTTATCACCTGGAACGCCGTGGCAAATTTGGTGATTAACCGACGTGCAAATCGATTTAGGGTAGGGTGTGTGGCCATCTGGCGCGTAGTTTAAAGGCGCAGGAATCGCCTGCTGCACGTTCACGATATAATCGTGGCAAAGCTGGTCTAGCTTTTCAGTAGTCACACCATTCACAACAAAAGGTGTAATGTAATCAAGTACCTCTGAAGCCAGTTTGCCTGCAATACGCATCTTGGCGATGTCGTTAGCGTTATGAATAGTAATTGCCATGTGCGCACAAATAAAAATTGGAATACCGTTATTTTAACATAGCCTAGCCTGTTAGATGGTTGACTATATGGGCGTATAAATGCAGTATTATTCAAATCAACAAGATAAAAGAAAAATAATATTTTTGTAGGACGGATAACGCTACGCTCATCCGCCCTACGTTTTCCATAGACTCTCAAAACAAATCAATTCAACAGTAAGCGCTATTTTTATAGCGTTTTTTACGCATTAAAATTTTTGTGAGACCTTTATGCTGTAAGGCTAGAAAAGGAGAGTTTGCATGACATCGTTTCCAGCAGGGGCTGATACAAGAGATATTAAAGCATGGGTTGATTTTATCCGCTCTGCTGATATTCCTGTGCTTAAACAAACCGCGCGTGAAATGGCGCGCTTAAAAGAAGATGAAGATAGGTTAAGTGCACGTGTTATTTCAGCAGTTGTATTGAATGACCCGATGATGGTTTTTAAAGTGTTATGTTATTCACAGAACCACAAAAGCAAGCGCCAAGTACAAGACTTATTGCAAGTTGAGCAGGCTATTTTAATGATGGGTATGACGACATTTTTTCGCGAAATTCCACCAAACTCTCTTGTAGAAGAAGCGCTTAAGGATAATTTAACTGCACTAACACACCTGCTACGCATGATTAAACGCGCGCATCGTGCTGCAAAATTTGCGGCAGATTGGGCGACGCAACTAGCAGATTTGCGTGCTGAAGAAGTCTGTATCGCGGCTTTATTGCACGATTTATCTGAAATGCTGATGTGGTGTTTTGCACCTGATAAAATGAATACAATTTTTAGTATGCAACAAGCAGACAAAGCCTTACGAAGTCAGGCTGCACAAGAAGACGTGCTAGGGTTTAAGTTGCACGATTTGCAAGATGTATTAGTCGAAGTATTTAAATTGCCGCCATTGCTTTCTCAGTTAATGCATAGCGAAGCTGCGGGCGAGCAGCGCGTTAGAAACGTGGTGTTGGCAGTCAACTTGGCGCGCCACTCCGCCAATGGTTGGGATGATGCAGCTTTACCAGATGATTACCGTGATGTCGCTGAGTTTTTAAGAGTGGATGTCGAGAGAGCTAAACGTCTTATTGGTGTGCCTGACGACAAATAGCAATAAAATCACTGCTTAGCGATTGTTTTAGCTAGCAAACTCAATTGGTTAGTGGTAATATTCGCCCTCTGCAATTTTGCAGAAATCAATACATCATCCCGTACAGGGTGTTTGCGGCTTATAAATTAAGCTTTGAATATTGTGGATGAATGTAAATTTAACCCTTACATGGAGTAATACAATGTCAGTAACTATGCGTCAAATGCTTGAGGCCGGTGTTCACTTTGGCCACCAAACCCGTTATTGGAACCCTAAAATGGCTGAGTACATTTTTGGCGACCGCAACAAAATTCATATTGTAAACCTTGAAAAAACCTTGCCATTATTTGAAGAAGCGCAAAAATATGTGCGCACTTTGGCAGCTAACAAGGGTCGTATTTTATTCGTAGGTACTAAACGCCAAGCGCGCGATATCGTAAAAGAAGAAGCTTCGCGTGCAGGTTGTGCTTACGTGAATCACCGTTGGTTGGGCGGCATGCTCACTAACTTTAAAACAGTTAAACAATCTATCAAACGTTTACACGACTTTGATGCGATGTTGCTAGACGGCAGCTTAGAAAAATTCGGTAAAAAAGAAGCATTAGGTTACAAACGCGAAATCGAAAAACTCGAGCGCTCAATTGGTGGTATTAAAGAAATGGGCGGCTTGCCAGATGCGATATTCATTATCGATGTTGGTCACGAAAGCGGCGCGATTACTGAAGCAGCTAAATTAGGTATTCCAGTGATTGGCATTGTGGACACTAACAACTCACCAGATGGCGTGGCTTATGTGATTCCAGGCAATGATGACTCTAGTCGTGCGATTCGTTTATATGCACGCGGTATGGCAGATGCGGTGTTAGATGGTCGCGCTAATGCGATTACTGAAATGGTAAAATCTGCACAAGAAGAAGTCGCTGAAGTAGCAGTTACGGTAGAATAATTCGTTTAACTAAAAAGGGCCGTATAGCCCCTTTTTCTTTTTAAAAATAGATAAAATTTGGAGCTAAAAATGGCTGAAATTACCGCAGGAATGGTAAAAGAATTACGTGAGCGCACCGATGCGCCAATGATGGATTGCAAAAAGGCACTCACAGAAGCCGAAGGCGATATGACACGTGCAGAAGAGATTCTACGTGTGCGCTTTGGTAATAGAGCAAGCAAAGCGGCTGGTCGCGTGGCTGCTGAAGGCACAGTAGGCGTTTCAATTGCGGCAGATGGTAAAACTGGCGCGATGATAGAAGTGAACTCTGAAACAGATTTCTGTGCAAAAAATGAAGACTTCTTAAAATTTGTGGGTGAGTTGGCTACCTTAGTTTCTGCTAGCAACGCTGCGGATATCGAAGCAGTAGGCGCACTTGCAATGCGCGGTGCAACGGTTGAAGAAACGCGTGCACAATTAGTCGGTAAAATTGGTGAAAATATCACGCCACGTAGATTTGTAAAAATCAACGCAAAAGGCAAGCTCGCAAGCTATATTCATGGTAGCAAAATTGGTGTATTGCTTGATTTGGTTGGTGGTGACGATGCACTTGCGAAAGACATCGCAATGCATATTGCAGCTGCAAAACCAAAATCATTAGATGCTTCTGGCATTTCTCAAGATTTAATCGATGCAGAACGTCGTGTAGCTCAACAAAAAGCTACTGAAGATGCTGAAAAATCTGGCAAAGCAATTCCGGAAGATATCTTAGCAAAACGTTTAGATGGTACAGTTGCAAAATTCTTAAAAGAAGTGACTTTGTTAAGCCAGGTGTTTGTGAAAGATGACAAATTCACGATTGAGTCTTTATTGAAATCTAGGAACGCATCAGTGGCATCATTCACCATGTATACAGTGGGTGAGGGCATTGAAAAAGCTGTTGTGGATTACGCAGCTGAGGTTGCTGCGGCCGCTAAGGTTTAATCGCTTCACATTAAAAGAAGTGGACATCTTGTCCACTTTTTTTTCGTCTAAATTTGGCAAAATATGCTTAAAAATTTAGGCAAATTGACTGGGTTTGTGATTAAATAAGCAAACTTAAATTTATGAGGAAAATATGGCAAAACCAGCCTTCAAGCGCATACTTCTTAAGCTTTCTGGCGAAGCGTTGATGGGCGACGATGCCTATGGCATCAACCGCGCAACCATTACCAACATCGTCGAACAAATTAAAGAGATTGTAGATTTAGGTGTAGAAGTGGGCTTGGTCATTGGCGGCGGCAACATTTTTCGCGGAGTCGCCCCCGCGGCCGAAGGCATGGATCGCGCTACAGCCGATTATATGGGTATGCTGGCCACGGTGATGAACGCATTAGCCTTGCAAGATGCAATGCGCCATATTGGGGTAGAAGCGCGCGTACAAAGTGCGCTGAGTATAGAGTTTGTAGAGCCCTATGTGCGCGCAAAGGCCTTGCGCGCGCTTGAAAAAGGCCGTGTGGTGATATTTGGCGCTGGGACTGGAAACCCTTTCTTTACTACAGATACCGCGGCTGCATTGCGCGGCATGGAAATAGATGCAGATATTGTTCTAAAAGCGACAAAGGTTGATGGGATTTATACAGCTGATCCGAAAAAAGATCCAAAAGCAACGATGTATGAAACCGTCACTTTTGATGAAGCTATCAGCAAAGATTTAAAAGTGATGGATGCAACAGCATTTACTTTGTGCCGCGATCAAAAATTACCAATTGCGGTGTTTAATATATTTAAAAAAGGCGCGTTAAAACGTGTAGTCATGGGCGAGAATGAAGGTACGCGCGTAATCGTATAAAACAAAGCTATGAAATAAAGCTGGGGAAACAAATGTTAGAAGATATTAAAAAAACTGCAGATCAAAAAATGCAAAAGTCGCTAGAGGCGCTCAAAAATGATTTAGCAAAAGTACGTACTGGGCGCGCCCATGCTGGCTTGTTAGACCATGTGATGGTGGAGTATTATGGTTCTATGGTTGCTGTTAATCAGGTGGCGAATGTGAATTTGGGTGATTCACGCACGATTAACGTACAGCCTTACGAAAAAAACATGATTGCTAAGGTAGAAAAAGCCATACGAGACGCCGACTTAGGCTTGAACCCTGCCACCAATGGCGATTTAATTCGTGTGCCTATGCCAATGCTAACAGAAGAGCGTCGTCGCGATTTAACCAAAATTGTGCGCAACGAGGCGGAAGGCGCGAAAGTAGCGATACGCAATGTGCGTCGCGACGCCAATGACACACTTAAAAAACTCTTGAAAGACAAAGACATCAGCGAGGATGACGAGCGTCGCGCGCAAGATGAAGTGCAAAAACTGACGGATAAAGCGGTTATAGAAGTCGATAAGCTTTTGCAAGTTAAAGAAGCGGATTTAATGGCGGTATGATCGTTAAGGGAATAATTAAGGTAATTACAAATGGGTTTATTCTCTAGCTCTACACAAACCATTCCCGATTCTGGTGAAATCCCCAATCACGTTGCAGTGATTATGGATGGCAATGGGCGCTGGGCTAGAAAGCGTTTTTTACCTCGTGTTGCAGGACATAAGCGTGGTGTAGGAACAGTGCGCGATTTGGTTAAGCTTTGTGCAAAGCGCAACGTAAAATACCTGACCTTGTTTGCGTTTAGCAGCGAAAACTGGCGACGCCCTGATGATGAAGTCTCATTTTTAATGGGATTGTTTATGGATGCTTTAAAGCGAGAAGTTGCTAAACTTAATGAAAATAATATCAAACTAATATTAATTGGTGACCGAAGCCGCTTCAATGATGCGCTGGTTAAGCAAATCAAAGAGTCTGAGGAGCTTACCTCAAAAAATACTGGCTTAGTACTCACTATTGCCGCAAATTACGGCGGGCGTTGGGATATTTTACAAGCAACGAATCGCATGATGGCTGAGCGCTTAAATCAGCACCCAAATAGTGTAGAACCCTTTACAGAAGAAGATTTAACCTCATTTTTATCCATGAACTTTGCGCCAGAGCCCGATTTGTTTATTCGCACTGGCGGGGAAAAACGCGTGAGTAATTTTTTACTTTGGCAGTTGGCGTATACCGAGCTTTATTTTACAGATACACTTTGGCCGGATTTTGATGAAGAAGCATTTAAGCTGGCAATTCAATCTTTTCAAGCACGCGAACGTCGCTTTGGTAGAACTAGTGAACAGTTGTCTCCTGTGCCATTAGCTAGCGAGCAAACAAACAACGCTCAATCAAATAATGCTTAGGACGCGCATTATTACTGCGCTGGTGCTAGTCGCGGGTTTTGTGCCTGCGCTATTTAAGCTCCCAAATACTTATTGGGCAATTGCGATGTTGGTGGTCTCACTATTCGCCCTGTATGAGTGGGCAAACATGATCAAGCTTACCGCAATGCAAGCTAAGGTTTACCTTGGAATTGCTTTATTAGTGGGGCTGATTATCGTGCCGATGATAGAACAGCATGGTTTTCATTTATTTTTCTTTAAATCACTCATGGTGTTTTTCATAGCCACCTTGTTTTGGGTGTTGATTGTGCCCTTTTGGCTGGCTAAAAAATGGCTTATTCGTCATAAGCTGCTAATGGCAATCGTCGGCTTGATATTGATGGTACCGTTATGGCTGGCCTTGATATGTAGCAAAGGTGCCGACCCATGGCTTCTACTGTGCTTGTTAGCAACTATCTGGATAGCCGATAGTGCTGCTTATTTTGCAGGGAAAAATTTTGGTAAACATAAATTAGCGCCGAGTATCAGTCCAGGTAAAACGTGGGAGGGCGTACTTGGCGCACTCATCGCAGTGTCTATATTTGGTATTATTTTATACTTAGGGTTTAACATCAATACGCTCGCTATTTTCCCAGCATTATGGATAATTACTGGATTTGGTGTGATTGGTGATTTATTTGAGTCGATGATTAAACGCCAAGCCAATATTAAAGACAGCGGTGATTTACTGCCGGGACACGGCGGTATTTTAGACCGTATTGATGGCATTATTCCAAGCTTGCCTATTGCGATTATGATGATTTATGCGTACAACTACTTTATGTCGGTGAATTAATTGCAAAACATAACTATTTTAGGTAGCACGGGTACGATTGGGCAGCAAACTTTGGATGTGGTGTCTCGCCATACCGATAAATATAAGGTTTTCGCGCTCGCAGCTAATTCCAATGTAGATACGCTTTTGAAACAATGTCTGCAATTTAAACCTGAATTTGCTGTGTTGTTGGATGAAAGAGCGGCGCTGGCGTTGCGAGTACAACTTGAAGCACACAATAACAAAACGATAGTGCTTTCAGGTGTGGCAGGTTTAGAACAAGTGTCTAGCGATGAGCGCGTTGATATTGTGATGGCGGCCATTGTTGGCGCAGCTGGACTTAAACCTGCGATGGCAGCAGCGATTGCAGGTAAGCGTATCTTGCTGGCCAACAAAGAAACACTGGTCATGGCTGGCAACTTGTTTATGCAAGCGGTAGAACAAGGCGGTGCAACGCTATTACCTATAGACAGTGAACATAATGCGATTTTTCAGGTGATGCCGCCACAGCAATTTAAACACTTGGCCGATGGTGGCGTACGCAAAATAATCCTCACTGCTTCTGGTGGTCCATTCAGAAAATACACCCAGCAAGCATTAGAGAGTGTTACACCTGAGTTAGCACTTAAGCATCCCAATTGGGAGATGGGTGCAAAAATCACCGTAGACTCAGCGACCTTGATGAATAAAGGCTTAGAAGTGATTGAGGCGCATTGGTTATTTAATGCAAAACCTAGCCAGATAGAGGTCGTCGTGCATCCGCAAAGCATTATTCACTCCATGGTGGAATATATCGATGGTAGTGTGTTGGCGCAGCTTGGTAACCCAGATATGCGTACACCAATTGCCTATGCGCTTGGTTATCCAAATCGTATTGAATCTGGTGTTGCATCGCTTAATTTTCTACAAATCGCTAAATTAGAATTTGAAGCGCCTGATACTAAGCGCTTCCCTTGCTTGCAATTAGCCTATGACGCATTACGATTGGGCGGTACGGCGTCTACGATTCTCAATGCTGTTAACGAGGTTGCAGTCCCCGCATTTTTAAACAAACAAATCCGGTTTATGGATATCCCTGCGTTAATCACAAAAGCATTGGAAACCATGCCTGTGAACGATGTGAGTTCACTACAGCAATTGATAGATGTTGACGCGGAAGCAAGGCATTTTGCGATTAGCAATCTTGTTAATGCTAGCGCTAGGCAAGTGTTAACAGCATGACAACCTTGCTAGCATTTATTGTGACTATTGGCATCTTAGTCACCATTCACGAATATGGACATTTTCAAGTTGCGCGCTGGTGTGGGGTGAAAGTGTTGCGTTTTTCAATCGGGTTTGGCAAACCTTTGTGGCAAAAAACATTTGGCAAAGACAATACAGAGTTTGTGCTGGCGGCGATTCCGCTAGGTGGCTTTGTGAAAATGTTAGATGAAAATGAACTCAAAGCAGATTTAGAATCTAATCCTGAAGACCCTAAAATAAATTACTCTGAAGCCGATTTAAAACGTGCGTTTAATCGACAAAGTGTTTGGAAACGCATTGCTATTGTGTTGGCTGGCCCAGTAGCGAATTTATTGCTGGCTATTTTTCTATACTGGGTTTTGTTTATGTTGGGTGTCACAGCGACACGGCCTATGATAGGCGCTGTCGTCGATAATAGTTTAGCCGCACAAGCTAGCTTAATTTCAGGTGAAGTTATTCAAAGAATTGATAGTAAAGAAGTGCAGTCTTGGCAAGAAGCGCGCTGGCAATTGCTAGAAAAATCTTTAGAAGCTAAATCCGTTAAGATTGAAGCCATCAATAACAATAATGAGCTTCTACAGCATACGCTGAGCTTTGAGGGTGTTGATGGAGATGCGGAAGTCGATATACTCAAGAAATTAGGGATAGAAGAATTTAGGCCTAATATACCTGCTGTAATTGGCGAGTTATTGCCAAATAGCGCTGCAGAAAAAGCTGGCTTTATGCCGGAAGATAAAATTTTACGTATTGATGGCGCAGAAACAGCCGATTGGGAGCAAGTGGTCAATACCATTAAAAACAGTCCTAGCAAGCCTTTGCGGTTTGAAGTTGAGCGTGCGAGCAAAATTTTGCAAATTACAGCGATACCAGAAGCAATTAAAGAAGGCAATCAAACCATAGGCAGAATGGGCGCAACAGTTAAGCTCAATAAAGATGCTCTAGATAAGTTCTTAATTGAGCTCAATTATTCACCATTAGAAAGTTTACATAAAGCCATCATCAAGACTTGGGATACTGCCATATTCAGCCTTAAAATGCTTGGTAAAATGGTTATGGGGGAGGTTTCTTTAGCTGGTATTAGTGGTCCGGTAACGATTGCGACATACGCAGGTGAAAGTGCGAATTTAGGCATAAAAACATTTTTGGGTTTTTTAGCTTTAGTCAGCATTAGCATAGGCGTACTCAACCTTTTGCCAATACCAGTTTTAGATGGTGGTCATTTGATGTATTATACTGCTGAGATAATTAAGGGCTCTCCAGTTTCTGAGCATGTGTTATTAATAGGGCAGAAAATAGGGTTTGTTTTGCTAGGTTTGCTCATGACCATTGCGATGTTTAATGACCTTAATAGATTACTAAATACAATTATAACGAGTTAACAATTTGTTTAAAATTCGATACATTCCAGCATTAATAGCCGCGCTCTTAAGTCAACAGGTTTTTGCACTAGAACCTTTTGTAATCAAAGATATCCGTGTAGAAGGCCTGCAAAGGACTGAGGCTGGTACCATATTTACATATTTGCCTGTGCAAGCCGGCGATGTCATGTCAGATGAAAAAGCCACACAAGCTATTAAGTCACTATACAACACAGGCTTTTTTAAAGACGTTCGCATTGAGGCTGATGGTGATGTGTTAGTCGTCACCGTGCAAGAACGTTCAGCGATCGCCAAAATAGATTTCAGCGGCAATAAATCATTCCCTTCTGACAAGATGATGGAAAACTTAAAGCAGATTGGTATTTCTGAAGGTTTAATATTTGATAAATCACAATTAGATCGCTCAGAGCAGGAAATTAAGCGTGCGTATTTAGCGCAAGGTAAGTATGGAGCAACAGTGAAAACTGTTGTTTCTCCACTAGAGCGCAATCGTGTAGCTGTGCGTTTTGAGATTGAAGAAGGCGTGGCTGCAAAGATTCGTGATATTAATATTGTGGGTAATAATGCATACAGCACAGATGATTTGCGTGCTGAATTTTTATTGACAACACCAAACTGGATGAGTTGGTGGAATAAGGATGATCAATATTCTAAACAAAAACTCACGGCAGATTTAGAAACTTTAAAATCGTTTTACATGAATCAAGGCTATTTAGAGTTTTCGATTGATTCAACACAAGTATCTATTTCACCTGACAAAGAAGATATTTACATCACAGTAAACGTTACAGAAGGTGAAAAATATACCATCAGCGATGTAAAACTTGCAGGCGAATTGCAGGTTCCAGAAGCGGAATTGACCCCACTAATTAAAATTAATAAAGGTGATGTGTTTAATCGACAGTTGATCACTGAAACCAGTAAAGCAATTGGCGATAGGTTAGGTAATGAAGGTTATGCATTTTCGAATGTTAATGCGATACCGGAAATTAATAAAGAGAACCATACCGCCGCATTTACGTTTTTTGTGGATCCTGGCAAACGTGTTTATGTGCGCCGCATTAATTTAACAGGCAATACGCGCACGCGTGATTCTGTTCTGCGCCGCGAAATGCGCCAGCTTGAATCTGCTTGGTATGCGGGAGATAAAATTAACCGTTCAAAAGAACGATTAGATAGATTGCAGTATTTTGATACAGTTGAGCTGGAAACGCCTGCCGTGCCTGGTACGACAGACCAAGTCGATTTAAATATTAACGTCACTGAGAAATCTACAGGTAGCATTCAATTTGGTGCAGGTTTGTCGAGTAGTGATGGCGTAGTGCTTGGTGTTACGATTAATCAACCTAACTTCTTGGGAACAGGCAATCGCGTTAATGCACAAGTAAATACAAGCAGTAGGAATACAATATATTCGTTATCCTACACCGATCCATACTTTACGCCTGATGGCATAAGTCGTGGTTTCGATGTCTATAGGCGTGATGTAGATACCAGTTCGGACGATAGTATCGGTACCTATGATAGCCAATCATATGGTGCTGGTGTACGCTTTGGCTTGCCTTTGAGTGAAAAAGATTTCTTGTCGGCAGGCTTAACGGGTGACTTTACCAAAATTGATTTATTCAGCGACAGCCCTAAGCAATATAAAGATTTTTGCGGCAATAGCAGTGGATGCACGAGTAACTCACTACAACTTTCAGCTAATTGGACGCATGATTCTCGCGACAATACACTCTTCCCCAATAAAGGTGTATTGCAGCGTTTGAGTGCTGAGGTTTCAGTTCCAGTGCTAGATTTAGAGTATTACAAACTAGAATACAAACATAGCTGGTTTAAAGATATTAGCAAAAATTTTACATTCATGTTAAACGGTGAGTTGGGTTATGCTGACAGTTATGGCAATGAGAAATATCCATTCTTTAAAAACTTTTATGTGGGTGGTGTAAATTCTGTTCGCGGCTTTGAAAATGGATCAATTGGCCCACGTGATATTGATACTAACGGCGATGAGTTTTCGGTAGGTGGCACAACCCGTATTGTGGGGAATGCTGAAATATTTGCGCCTGTACCACTAATTAAAAATTCATCACAATTTCGTTTAAGTGCATTTGTAGATACAGGTAATGTGTACGCAAATAACCAAAGCATTAATTTGGGCGATTTGAGGTACTCAACGGGTATTGGCGTGAGCTGGTTTTCACCTTTCGGCCCATTAAAGTTGGTGTTTGCTAAAGCTTTAAATAAAAAAGAAGGTGACGATACAGAAACCTTACAGTTCCAACTCGGATCGCAGTTTTAATATGAGCAAAATTAAGTTAAATTTATTTGGTTAGTTTGGTAGTAGAATTAACATTGCTTGATTTAAATGCAGGTAATGGATAGGAGATTTGAATTGAATTATCAGTTAAAAGTTATATTATTTAGTGCTTTTCTAGCGCTTAGTTCAAGCTTATCTGCGGCTGAGCTAAAAATTGGTTATGTACAAGTAGACAAAATTTTGCAAGATGCGCCGCAAACAGCTGAGAGCGGCAAAAAACTTGAGCGTGAATTTGGACCAAAATCCCAAGAACTAGATAAAATGCAAAAGCAAATTCGCGATATTGAAGCTGCTTTGGATAAAGAAGGCGTAACGCTTTCTGAAACTGATCGACGCAACAAAGAGCGTGATGCGTCCAATTTAAAAATTGAATTTCAACGTAAACAACGTGAATTACGTGAAGATATTAATTTACGTAAAAATGAGGAGCTTGCAAGCCTTCAGGATCGTATTAATAAAGCTGTTCAAACCGTGTCTGAAACAGATGGTTACGATTTAGTCGTGTATGGCGGCGTTGCTTATGCGAGTAAAAAAATTGATATCACCGATAAAGTGTTAAAGTTACTTGGTAAAAAGTAAGCATCTACATAAGCTCTATGGTCACTATTTATGAGTATCAATTTATCGCTACAACAAATCGCCTCGCAATTAGGCGGCACGGTATCAGTTAGTCATGAAGTTAAAATACATCGTGTAGGTTCGTTAGCTTTGGCGCAAACTGGCGCCATTAGCTTTTTTAGCGACACCAAATATACGACTCAATTAAATAACACCCATGCAAGCGCGGTCATTATGGCGCCGCAGCATGTTTCGATCACACAATTACCCAAAATAATTACCGAGAACCCTTACGCTTATTTTGCTAAGGTTTCACAGTTGTTAAATCCACCCTATGTTGCAGCTAAAGGCATTCAAAGTAGTGCCGTGATTGATGCATCTACTGTTATTCCATCAACCTGCAGTATTGCGACTAATGTGGTGATTGAAGCTAATGTTAAAATTGGCAATTATGTGAGCATAGGCGCAGGCTGTGTGATTGAGCGCAATTCTATTATTGCCGACAATACCGTGCTTGAATCAAATGTCACCATTAAACATGGCACGCAAATAGGTAAAAATTGCCATTTATTTTCTGGTTGTGTGATTGGAAATGACGGCTTTGGTTATGCGGAAGAAGTTGGCGCAAACCAAAGTAAATACTGGGTGAAAATTCCACAAGTTGGGCGTGTGGTCATTCATGATCATGTAGATATCGGCGCTAATACAACTATAGATCGCGGCGCAATTGATGACACTGTGATTGAAGAGGGCGTTAAGCTCGATAACTTAATCCAAATAGCACATAACTGCCGTATAGGCGCACATACTGTGATTGCTGGCTGTGCTGGGATTGCAGGCAGCGCAATAATAGGCAAACACTGCAAAATAGGTGGTGCTGCAATGATTCTGGGGCATTTAGACATTGCCGATAACGTGACCATTTCACCTGGCAGTATGATCATGCGTTCAATCAATAAGGCTGGTACTTATACGGCGCTCATGCCATCACAAACGCATGAAGATTGGCTTAAAACAGCTGCAAATATTCGCCACTTAAGTCCCCATTTGAGCCAATTAACAGATAAAATTAAAACCTTAGAAGAAATCGTAGCAAAAATGACTTCTGCCCATAAATGACTTCTAATAAAGATAAATAGAGAACATGATATGACAGCACAAACTGATAGCAGCATGGATATTCACGAAATATTAGATCACTTGCCTCACCGTTACCCGTTCGTGCTAATAGATCGTGTAATTTCAATGGAGATTGGTAAAGAAATTACCGCCCTAAAAAATGTGACCGTGAATGAACCCTTTTTTCCTGGGCACTTTCCTTACCATCCTGTGATGCCAGGCGTGTTGATAGTAGAGGCAATGGCACAAGCGGCGGCAATTTTGTCGTTTAAAACCATGGGTAAAAAACCGAGCAATGATTCTGTGTATTATTTTGCTGGTATTGATAGCGCACGTTTTAAAAAACCTGTTTCTCCGGGCGATCAAATCATTTTAAACGTTAAGATTGACCGTATTTTAAAAGGTATTTGGAAATACACTGGCGTAGCAACTGTTGATGGCGGAGTAGTTGCGGAAGCGAGCATGATGTGTATTTTAAAAGCCATAGAGAAGCAGTAGTAAAATAGTTAAGTAAAAATAATTAAATTAATTAAATTAATTAAAATCAAATAATTAAAACTATAAATTAAAGTAATAAATTAAGTATGATGACTTCAAACATCCACCAAAAGATACACCCAACCGCCATTGTAGATAGTAAAGCTGAGCTCGATTCTAGTGTTGAGGTGGGTGCTTATACCACTATTGGCGCTGGTGTTAAGGTGGGTGCAGATACGCGCATAGCGAGCCATGTGGTGCTCAAAGGCCCTACAATAATCGGTAGAAACAACCAGATTTTTCAATTTTCCTCACTTGGAGAACAACCGCAAGATAAAAAATACCGTGACGAGCCAACCACGCTTGAAATAGGCGACAACAATACAATCCGTGAGTTTTGTACATTTAACCGCGGCACAGTGCAAGATAAGGGTACGACCAAAATAGGTAACGATAACTGGATTATGGCCTATGTGCATATTGCGCACGATTGCCAAATAGGTAACAACACGATTTTGGCGAACAACAGCTCGCTTGCAGGCCATGTGGATATTCACGATTACGCTATTTTGGGTGGTTTTACGTTGATTCATCAGTTCTGCAAAGTGGGCGCGCATGTCATTACTGCAGTGGGCTCGGTGGTGTTTAAAGATATTCCACCTTATGTGACTGCTGCTGGGTATGACGCTAAGCCGCATGGCATCAATGCGGAAGGCCTTAAACGGCGTGGTTTTGATAGCAGTACAATTATGCAAATAAAACGCGCCTATAAAGCCTTATATCGCAATGGGTTAACATTAGAAGAAGCCAAGCTTGAGTTGGCCGAAATGCAAAAAAGCTGTGCTGAAATTAACTTATTATCAGAATTTATATTAACTTCTAACCGCGGAATTATCCGCTAATTTTCATAAAGTTCAGCTATGCCAAAAATAGCGATAGTTGCTGGGGAAGCCTCAGGGGATTTGCTGGGTAGTCATTTAATGCGCGCTTTAAAAGCACAGCGCAGTGATTTAACATTTATTGGAATTGCTGGCCCAAAAATGGTGGCTGAAGGTGCTAAGTCTTTATTTCCCATAGAAAAACTCTCAGTACGTGGCTATGTAGAAGTGCTTATGCACTTATACGGCTTAATTAAGCTGCGTAGAAGTTTATACAAACAATTATTGGCCGAAAAACCAGATATTTTCATCGGTGTAGATGCACCAGACTTTAACTTTTGGTTAGAGCGTAAATTTAAAAAGCAGGGCATTCCAGCCATTCATTACGTGAGCCCCTCTATTTGGGCATGGCGACGCGGGCGTATGGGTAAAATCAAGCGCGCCGTCTCGCACGTATTGGCTTTATTTCCGTTTGAAGCGCCGTTATATGAAAAAGCAGGTGTACCTGTGACATTTGTTGGGCATCCGCTAGCGGATGAAATACCGCTCAAGCCCAATAAAAAAGGCGCACGCGAGATACTTAAGATTGAAAAAAGCAAATCTGTCATCGCCATGTTGCCAGGGAGTCGCCAATCTGAAGTGCAACAACATGCGGATTTATTTGTTAAAACTGCGATAATTATTAGCCAAGATAACGAAAATACGCAGTTTTTAGTGCCACTTATTACGCGTGAAACACGTAAGATTTTTGAGCAGGTACTATATAAAAACCTGCATGATAAAAACCCAAATGATAAAAATGCGCCTGAAAATTTAGATCTGGATATATTATTTGGTCATGCACATGACGCGATGGAAGCCGCAGATATTGTGCTAGTAGCCTCTGGCACCGCCACGCTAGAAGCCGCGCTGCTCAAGCGCCCCATGGTCATTACCTACCGCATGCCAACCTTAAGCTGGTGGATATTAAAACGCATGAACTATTTGCCATATGTGGGGTTGCCCAATATTTTGGCTCGTAAATTTGTGGTGCCAGAGCTTTTGCAAAAAGAGGCCACGCCACAAAAATTGGCAGATGCCGTTTCTTTGTTGTTAGTGGATAAAATCCGCACACAAGAAATCAAAGATGAATTTACCGCGATTCACCAAACATTGAAGCAGAATAGCGCTAAAAAAGCGGCGGAAGTGATTTTGAGTTATCTCTAAACTTATTAACTTGAATAGTATTCAGCGATAATAATTAATACCGTCATTCCCGCGTAGGCGGGAATCCAGACAAGGTGAAGGTTAATGTGGTAACCGTCTGAGATAAAGCTAAGCATGTGATTTACCTAGATTCCCGCCTACGCGGGAATGACGAATAGAATGAATTGAGTTTTTATGCAACTAATATGCGGCGTGGATGAAGCAGGGCGCGGGCCCTTGGCGGGCAGTGTCTATGCGGCAGCAGTGATATTAGACGTGAACAATCCGATTGAAGGCTTGGCGGATTCTAAAAAACTCTCTGAGAAAAAGCGCGATTTTTTAAGTGGTGAAATTAAAACCAAAGCGCTGGCATGGGGTATTGCCAGTTGTACATGCCAAGAAATCGATGAAATTAACATACTGCAAGCCAGCCTACTGGCCATGAAGCGCGCCATAGAGAACATGCAAGCACAATTCAATATTGTTCCAGACTTAGTTCAGGTAGATGGCAATAAATGTCCAAAAGTCAGTTTGCCGTGTGAGGCGATTGTGAAGGGAGATAGTAAAGTACAAGCCATTTCAGCGGCATCTATCTTGGCAAAGGTTGCGCGCGATGCAGAGTTATACGCATTAGACAAAATCTACCCACAATATGGCTTTGCGCAACATAAAGGCTACCCAAGCGCCGCGCATCTATTGGCTCTACAGGCATATGGCATTTGTCCGCAACACCGATTGAGTTATGCGCCCGTGAAGGCTTTAATTAATTAGTGGTGTATAAGGTTTCTGAGAGTCATTATATGGGCTCTGTATTGATACGCATTGGTAGGCGAAAGTTTTCAATGCCTATAACCCACCATTCGTTTAGCACGTCACCCTCAGATGACACCTTGCGAAGCTGAGGAAGAACGTCGGTCAATGCCGATGTGAGAGCTAAATCAACAGTGACAAGAAGCTTTACAAGCTGAATGTAAAAAACTTTTCGATGAGTCGTTAGAGAAAGGTCGATCAATGTAGTTCCGAAGAGAGAATTCAGAGCAGTCACTGTCTTAGGACGAGATAGCGCGCTTGAAGCATGACTTAAGCCATGTCGCACAGCAGAGAGCATTAAATCGGGATTTTCCTCAAGGCATTCGTATGCTTTGAATAGATTGAGATATCTTTGCGTTCTACTCCCAGTAGAGTAGGTTTCACCTAATAATAGAATTGCTTGTGATAGCTTTGGAAAAGACGAAACATCTATAAGAAGAAATAATTTTTGGCCAGATGGAGTGTGAAGGGCACAAAATGCTGCAGGTGGAATAGGCATAGCCCCGCCTTTAGGGTGGCATATGAATCGGTACGGAGAATGCCAAACGCTCCGTACATGTAGATGTGCCTTTGAAAGCCCTGATGAGCGATGATAACTCATTGGGACAAGCTTTAAATGGTAGAAGGTAGGAGTATATGAGACGGACATTTGTAAAATTTTATTGTATTAATAAGGGGTTGCTAGCTCTATCTAAGCTAGCAACAAAAACACTGTCGGTTTTTTATTCAAGTCTGGCAACGCACTTTGTTTCCATTCACTAATGTGCTTCGTCATTATCATTTCATCTTGCAAACTGACGTGGCAGGCAATACACAAGCGGGTGTTGGCATTGCAGGCGCTCAAAATCGCTTCTAGCATTTGCTGGTTGCGGTAGGGTGTTTCTATAAATATTTGTGTTTCTTTATAGGTTTGTGCACGTTTTTCGATTTCTTTAAGTTTTGCTACGCGCGCGGCTTTATCCACTGGCAAGTAGCCTAGAAACGCGAAGCTCTGCCCGTTAAGGCCAGAAGCCATCAGCGCCAATAAAATCGCGCTAGGGCCTGTTAGCGGCACTGTGCGGATGCCTTTTTGATGCGCCAGCGCCACCAATTTCGCGCCAGGGTCTGCCACCGCAGGGCAACCTGCCTCTGACATTAAGCCAACATCGTGCCCAGCCAGTAGGGGCTTGAGGAGATTTGGTAGGGTTTTGTCATCGGTATGCTCGTTCAATAATTCAAGCTGTAATTCGCGTATGGGTTTGAGTGGTTTGATTAAACTTAAAAACTGGCGGGCGGACTTTTCATTTTCTACCACAAAATGTTCTAGTTTTTGCGTTTGCGTAACGACATTAGGTGGTAACACTTGGGTGATATTGTCGTCGCCGAGTGTGACGGGGATTAAGTAAAGTGTGCCGAATTTCACGTTTTATACTCTTTTATGCGTCATTGCGAGGAATGAAATGACGAAGCAATCCATTTAAAACACTGTTTTGGATTGCCACGTCGCTACGCTCCTCGCAATGACGGTTAAGCATTTCATAAAGTTTAATACTTTACTTGTGCACGGTAAGTGAGTGTTGTACTACCTTCAGCGGGAATATCAATCTTCCACAACGCTAAATGGCTATTGGCTTTGTTGTGCGGTGCGGATTCAGACACAATCTTCCAGTCGCCACCAATGGGCTCTTGCACAGTCACGGTCACTTTCTCTTTTTTAGCATTTTTAAGGGTTAACTCAAATGCACTTTCATACGCGCTGTGGCCTTTTTGCGGGTTAGGCAATAATTTAAAATCGGTCTGTTTTCTGTCTGCAGTCACGTCAAATGCTTCACCAAGTTTTAAACGCACTGTCTCATTTTTGGGTGTGTGGTCAATATTATCTTCGCCCACAAATTGCGCATTGCCTTTGCTGTCTTTTTTGTACACGCGCAACACGCCTTTTGGCAATGGCATGCCGAGTTTGCTGGCTTCTTTGTTATCGAACTCAATAAATACACCTACTTTCATCTTGGTGCCGATTTCGCCATATTGGCCTTGGTAGTAGTATTCCGCACCTTTTAACACCAGCTCTTTACGTGCTGGCACGCCAGAAGCCGAAAGTAGCGCCACTTGCTTCGTTTGGCTTTCCATAATATTAGTTGGGCGGTCCAGCGTGTATAAATGATATTCCAGCAAGCCTTCTTCTTGCATGGGCGCAGCCGCATCGGCAGCCATGCTTTCCATACGCATCGTTTTTGCCATCGGGCGCATTTGCTCTTGCACGCGGTTCACATCACCAGCAACCAATTGCAATTTAGCATTTTTGTAACTGGCGCCACTGGTGTTGGTGAGCGTGACCCAGCCCGATAAATCCAGCATATTTTCTTTATCATTCAACTCGGCTACGTAATCGGCTTTCCAGCCCAATCCGCCTGTCAAATAACTTAATTCTACGGTTTGGTCACTTACGCCTTTATTGTTAATTTGCGTGACAAGTGTCGGCCTGTCGCGTAAATTTTCCGGCACGTTGTCATAGACAATTCTACCTGGCAAGCCTGTTTCGATGCGGTTACCTATTTTTAATACTACACCGTCATTGGCGGAGAGCACGGTCGCCTGTTCTGTGGTTTCTTCGCCCGTTTTGTAGTTGGTTTTGACGATGCTAACCGTTTTACCGACATATTTCTCTAACATTTTATGCGGAGTGAGCAAATCGAAATCAAAATTTTGTTCTAGCAGTGATAAGCTGCCAGGCGCGTTAATGCTGCGTAGTAGCGCGGTTTCAGGGCGCATTTGCGCACTTACATCACGCAAAGCCAATGCGTTTAAACCTGCTTTAATACTCACTTTGCGCGTATCTTTAACTAATGCTAAGTCTTGGTTGTAAATAGTAACGGCGACGCTTTGCTGATCATTTAACGTACTTCTAGCTTCTGTTAAATTGGTTTCTTGATTTTTATCCAAAGCAAAAGCTCCCGTAAAAAATGCCGAAAGAATGGCGAAAGAAATATACCGATGTTTTAAACGCATAACAAATCTCCAAAAAATGTGTGAAATTTCAGCGCTTGATATGCCATTGTAAATACATTTCATGCGCCTTATTGAGTTAAACGTTGCTGTGTGGCGACTGGGGTTAAATATTTTTTAAGTTTTTAAATTACACTGACATTTTCATTCTGCAGCATCGTGATAAGTTTGATAAGCGGCAAGCCGATTAAGGCATTTGGATCGTCGCCTAGCATGCGTTCCATCAGCGCAATGCCTAAGCCTTCAGATTTTGCACTGCCCGCACATTGATAGGGCTGTTCTTTAGATAAGTAGTTTTCTATTTGTTCATCGGTAAGTTGCCTAAAGCGCACCAAATAGGGCACAACTTGCGCTTGCATAGTATCTGTTGCAGCATTATACAAACACAGTGCACTATGAAAAGTGACTTCACGCCCACGCATTTTTTGTAATTGCTTGGTTGCATTGGTGTGGTTAAGCGGCTTGCCTAGTTGCTCGCCATCGAGTGTGGCAACTTGGTCACAGCCAATGATGAGTGCGTGTGGATACTCGCTACCAATTTTTCTTGCCTTTTCTTGTGCCAACCTAAGCGCGGTTTCATGCGGTTTTTCATCAGGCAATGCTGTTTCATCTATTTTGGGGGCAATGCTGGTGAATGGAATTTGCAGCTTTTGCAAAAGCTGGCGTCGGTATTCAGATGAAGAAGCTAAAATTAAGGTTTGTTTCATAATCGTGTTTTGTTTATATCGTTGTATTTATATTGTTGTATTTTAAAGCAAAAAAGCCGACAGGGTAATTCTGTCGGCTTATGCTTAACGCATCATCAAATTAATCAGGTTGAATTTCAATAAGCGATTCATCAGGCGTGACTGTATCGCCTTTAGTAACGTGTACGGCAACTACAGTCCCTGTTTTAGAGGCCTGAATTTCATTTTCCATTTTCATGGCTTCAATCACCAACACGCCATCACCTGCGGTGACTTTGTCGCCTGTTTTAACTTTAACTGCCACAATAGTGCCCGGCATTGCGGTTGTGACACAGCCTGCGTGGTGTGGGCGAGGGCGACCGCTGGATGTGGTAGAAGCTTTCTTCTTGGCACCAGCTTTGCCGCCACTAGAGACTTCAATTTCGCTTAATGTTTCAACCACAACCTCTTCTGATATACCGTCTACAGACACATAGAATGGGCGTTTTTCTTCCCCAGCGTTGCCGCTGCCAGTGAGTACAATGTGGAATGTTTCACCATGTAATGTGACGTTAAATTCGTTTGGCGCATAGCGCGCTGCAGACGTATTTACCGCATCTTTGGTTAATAAAGGCTCAGGTTTTAGGCTGCCAGCATTGCGTTCTTGCAGGAAAGTTTGGCCAATATCTGGGAACATGGCGTAAGTCAGTACATCTTCCTCAGATTGTGCGATTCGTTCTGTTTCAGCTTGCAATTTAGCCATTTCTGGCTCTAACAAATCGGCAGGGCGACATGTAATCACCTCAGCACTGCCCACAGCTAATTTTTTAACTGACTGGCTAACGGGTGAAGGCGCCTGACCATATTGCCCAAGGAAATAGTTTTTCACTTCATTGGTGATAGATTTGTAGCGCTCGCCAGTCATCACGTTTAAGACTGCTTGTGTACCCACAATCTGTGAAGTAGGCGTCACTAGCGGAGGAAAGCCCAAATCTTCGCGCACGCGCGGGATTTCAGCCAGTACGGCATCCATTTTATCGAGTGCGTTTTGCTCTTTTAATTGATTAGACAAGTTAGAAATCATGCCACCTGGTACTTGGTTAATTAGCACGCGGGTATCCACGCCAGTGAAATCACTTTCATATTGCCAATATTTTTTTCGCACTTCGCGGAAATAAGCAGTAATTTCTTGTAGTTTAACTAAATCTAAACCTGTGTCGTATGGTGTGCCTTTAAGCGCAGCCACCATACTTTCTGTAGACGGGTGACTTGCACCTTCACCAAATGAAGAGTTGCAAGTATCGATGATGCTAGCGCCATTTTCAATCGCTTTCATTAATGCAATATTGGCGAAACCTGAGGTAGCATGACTGTGTACGTGTATAGGCAACTTAACCACGGCTTTAATCGCTTTGACTAAATCTCCAGCAATGGTTGGCGTTAAAATGCCAGCCATATCTTTAATGCCGATACTGTCAGCACCCATTTCTTCTAACTGCTTAGCCATGCTCACAAAATAAGCCACATCATGCACAGGGCTTGTTGTATAGGAAAGCGTTCCAATAGCATGTTTCTTCACTTTTTTAACTGCTAAAATCGCTTCGCGCATATTGCGTATATCGTTCAAGGCATCGAACACACGAAACACATCAACGCCGCCATTAGCTGCCTGTTTAACAAAGGCATGCACGACATCATCAGAGTAATGGCGGTAGCCGAGCAGATTTTGACCACGCAATAACATATTGATTTGGCTATTTGGCAGCGCTTTACGCAGTTTAGCTAAACGCTCCCACGGGTCTTCTTTTAGGAATCTTACACAAGCATCAAAGGTGGCGCCGCCCCAAGCCTCAATTGACCAAAAGCCAATGGCGTCTAGCTTCTTGCAAATAGGCAGCATATCCTCGGTGCGCATACGTGTCGCGATAAGTGATTGATGCCCGTCACGTAAAACCAGTTCTGTGATGTGTATTTTGCTCATAGATTTATTTCTTTAGTAAAGTTTAAGTCTGAATGTAAGGTTTAAGTCTTAAAAGTTAAATATGATTCTCAATCAAATGCCTTCGTGTGCAGCAATCGCTGCGGAAATCGCGGCCGCAATCAATTCAGGCGGTAATTCTGTTGCATAATTGGTCAACTCTGGGTGACTTTCTACAAAGCTGGTATTGAAGTTGGCGGCCTTGAAATCAGGATGCTTCATAATTTCTTGATAATAGGGGATGGTCGTTTTAACGCCATACACCACCATATCGCCCAATGCGCGACGTCCGCGCTCAACGACGCCTTCCCAATCCAATGCCCACACCGTCAGCTTGGCACACATCGAATCGTAGTAAGGCGGAATCACATAGCCCGAGTAAATGGCAGCATCCATACGCACGCCAGGGCCGCCAGGAGAGTAATAACGGGTAATTTTGCCAAAGCTAGGCAAGAAGTCATTTTTAGGATCTTCTGCATTAATACGATATTCCATAGCAAAACCGCGAAAACTAATTTCACTTTGTTTGTATTGCAGCGGCAGGCCATAGGCAATTCGAATTTGCTCTTGCACTATATCCACGCCAGTAATAGTCTCGGTGACGGTATGTTCTACTTGTAGGCGAGTATTCATCTCCATAAAGTAAAAAGTATCGCTCGAATCAAGCAAAAATTCGACCGTGCCTGCATTTTCGTAACCTACGGCTTTAGCTGCCTTAACAGCTAAATCACCAATATATTCGCGCTGCGCTTGATTTAATTGCGGGGAGGGTGCGATTTCAATGAGTTTTTGATTGCGACGCTGGATTGAGCAATCACGCTCAAATAGGTGAATCACGTTACCCTGGCTGTCAGCCATTACTTGCACTTCAATATGGCGCGGTGTAACGACACATTTTTCTAAAAACACTTCAGGCTTACCAAAGGCTTTGCTGGCTTCAGAAATGACGCGGTCGTAATTACCTAATAACTCTTTCTCTGAGTCGCAACGGCGAATGCCTCGCCCGCCACCGCCGTTAGTGGCTTTTAGCATCACGGGGTAACCAATTTTATTAGCAAGCGCCACGGCTTCATCTAAATTTTCCAAGTTACCATCGCTGCCAGGTGTGCAAGGGATGCCTGCGGCAGTCATGGCCTTACGTGCTTCAATTTTATCGCCCATTTGACGAATCACCGCCGCCACCGCGTGCATCCGGAGCCTCGCCCAGCACCTCGGGCCGGCCGCCTTCCAGGTCGACGCGCTTGAGCTTGG
>JANNOS010000039.1:0-3408 GCA_031399315.1 Methylophilaceae bacterium
ATAACTTGGCCGTCACCGCGCTATCAATATCATGTATCGTTTTAGCCGCGTTTATTTTCTCTACATCCAGCAAATCCTGACTCTGTAATTCGGGAAAGCGCGCTAACATATTTAAGGCTTTTGGCCGCATGGAAGCCACAAAGCGTGGCGTATAAAGAATGCGGCTTAGGCCAATATCGAGTGCTGTGGCCGATGCAGCTAGATCCATAGGTGCAGAAACAGCCGCTGCTTTGTTAATGATAGTTTTAGCTTCTTCGCCTGACTCTCCAAGCCACTTTAATAGTGCGTTGGCACCTAAAGACACACCGACGGCGTAAATGGGTGTTTGTGGAGCATAGGTGCGTAAGCGTGAAAGCAACAACTGTATCTCAGGCGTATCGCCCGCATAGTAAACGCGTGGCAAACGGTTTGGCTCGCCTGAGCAACCTCTAAAGTGAATCACCACGCCACGCCAGCCTTTGGCTTGAACCGCTGCCATGAGTGCTTTCGCGTAGTTACTTTGTGAGTTACCTTCTAAGCCATGAAAAAGCACGACGATAGGCGTATTCGCGTCAGCCGCATTTGTTTCTACCCAATCGACATCTACAAAATCGCTATCAGGTAGTTCCCAGCGTACTCGGCGGTAATTCACTTGTGGTGCGCCAGCCAATGTAGCAGCGTAAATAGTTTGCAAATGTCCACCAGGCAACCAAAATGGCGCAGAGTAGGGTGTTGAATAGGCAGTCACAGAAAATCCTAACAAGCTAAGCAGTAAAAAACAGATGCGCATAAGATCGTGTGTTGTCTTAATATTTAGCTATAGACTTCTAACCAACAAAGTACATCCTTCGGGGCTTTTTATGGCCTGATGTTGGCTACCAGCCTGCGCATAATGATAATCACCTGCATGACATAAAATGCCTTCAAGTACAACACTGCCTTCAAGTACAAAAGATTCTTCGTCATGTGCATGTAGGTGGTCAGGAACACTGGTATTTTTCGCCATCTTCATTAAAAAAGATTTTTGTTTACCATTTTTATGTAGCAGCTTGATTTGCACACCATCAAACACTTCTTTCCATTCGCCTTGATTAGCAAAAACAAATTGATGTGTTTCTGCTTGCACGCGTTGCATGAGTTTAGTTTTAATGCGCATAGCAACTTCCGGTGCGGGTATGGTGGGTGTTATTTTGCTGGCAATTGCCGCATTAATTTCGTCGCTTAACACAGGTGCAGTTTTATCGTGTGCTGATTTAGTGTTAAGTTTACTTTTAGGTGATTGATTGGTTTTGGTCATCATGCGCCTTTCGCTTGGTTTGAAGCAATTTCTTGGTTTGTTGCCATATTATGTAAAGCAACTTTCAATTTATCTTGTGCGCGCTTGATATTAGATTTAACCGTGCCAAGCGGCATATGCATTTGCAATGCAATTTCTTCATGGGTATAGCCTTTAAAAAAGGCCAATGCCAGCAGTTGCCGCTGTAGTGCGTTTAAGCTTGTCATCGCAATCTGTATGTCAGATTCGCGTTCAAGCAGCAATAAAATATCTAACGGACTGCTGACTTTGCCAATATCATCACTCAAACTTTCAGGGTCAGCATGAGATTCTGCTTCGTCCAAGCGACGCAATGCATCAATCGCGCGTGAGCGGCAAATCACCATCAACCACGCGATGATAGGACCGCGCTTGTCATCGAATTTAGCAATTTCCTGCCAAGCTTGCATATAGGTATCTTCGACGACTTCTTCTGCCAAGTCGTGACGGCGAGTGATTTTTAATGCTAGACCATACACTTTGGCGAGCGTGCAATCATATAGCTCTGCTAGCGATTGTTCATCACGCTCGACCAATCCTTGCACAATATTAAAAAACCAGTCAGTTGGCGGCAACGTATTTTCCATGAATAATGGGGCAATCAACATTATCATATCTTCCGTATCAAATAACATCAAAAAGCATGCTTAAAATGGATATGCTCAATACTCATCAATAGCAGCATTGAGCTAACCCAGTGACTAACACCTTGTTTAGTTGAGTGTTTTTGGTGGAACAGCGTCACCTGTCGTGCCTTCAATTTCACGATACATTGGCGCTAATTTAGCCAGCAGTTTATTTTGCGCACTAAAAGGTACATGATGTTTGTCCATTGCAAATTGAAATTGTTCTACTAATGCATTAAATCCTTCACGATTTACCTTCATATTTGCATGAGTAGCTTTCATATCGCGGCCAACATATTTACAGCCCCCATTCATCAGTTCGCACATTTGGTCTACTAGCATGGCTTTAATAAAAGTTTGCTTCTCGTTGTCAAAAAAAGCTTTGGTGCGCGGGTCTGCTATCAAGCCCACCATAAAGTCATCCATAATCTTAACAAGACCTTCTCTACCGCCAAAAGCTTGAAAAGTTTCAGTGCCCTCCATTGGCGTATTGCCTAAGGCTACACTGCGTGTGCCTGCTTGTGTTTCTGCAAATGTCGGTAATGTTACTACTAACATGGTCGCGGTTAGGCACACGGTGCCAAGTGTACTAAGTTTAAAGTTCATAGATCATTCCTTATAAAATATTTTGATTAATGCTTCGTTAAATTAAAAACCTGTTTGACTAAAAGCCAAATTGGGCAGATAAATACACGCCATCTTGTTTGCCATAATCTGCGCCAACCGCATCGACTGTGGCAATATTGCCCAAATAAACATACGCAGCAGTGAGAGAAATATTTTTGGTGGGCGCATAGGCCACAAATACATCAAAGGCGTCATCTTCTTGTAGGTTAATCACTTCTGCCCCACCAAATAAAGCGGCGTTAGCTGGGCTTTCTAAGTTGTTTGGTTTCATACGATATTCCGCGCCAATGGCTAAATCTTTGCGTAGTAAATACGCGGCTGAGAGCTCTAGCTCTGGACGGTAACGGTCGTGTTTATCACCCCCAAAGCCAAGCAGGCCAAATTGATTCGCCTTGGTAAATCGTAAGGTGCTGTTTAGTAATAGATTTTTATCTAAAAATAGCTTAGTAGCCGTGACATAGAAATCAGTCCCATGGTCTTTTTTTGCGCCAACTACTGCGCCTGTAATAAAGTCTTCATCGTGATTCTTTTTATACTGCATGCCTACCGCTACTTGTGGCAGCCAAGTGTCAGCATCTAATACCGCTTCGCCCAGTAAGCGTACTTTTGCACCAATAATCGTTTGGTCTAAATAATCAATACCCACTGCATCTACACCAAGACCGTTGCGTACCTTGTCGCGCAAATCGCTAATATCAAATCTCTGTTGGGCGAATGATAGTTCAAAGCGGTCATAAAAGCCGACAGTGACGCCGAAACTATTTAAGTCAAAATCATTAGTTTTGGCAAATGTGTAATGTAAGTTTCCGCCAATTTCATTATTGGTGCCATAGCCACCAATCACTGCCCAAGGTGTTAAAC
>JANNOS010000047.1:0-7141 GCA_031399315.1 Methylophilaceae bacterium
CGCTGCCATCAACGCCATCAATCCAAACTGACGTTGCCTTTCAGCACGTTTTAATTGGCGATGTGGTAATAGATTAATCCGCATCATATTATTCCACCCCACGCATCGCTAGCCCACAAGCGATAACCAAAGAAGGTGCATCAGCCATTGCCTGCTGCTGTTTCACTTTTGATCCAAAAGACATTGACTTAAATGGATTTGCAACTATCGTATTGACCTGCGTACGATCTTGTACCATGACATCAATAGCTGGTATTGCCGCGCAACCACCCGCTAACACAATATGATCTACACGATTGTATTGGGTAGAGCTAGTAAAGAATTGCATCGCACGCGCTACTTCTGTCGATAGCGATTGTGTAAACGGCTGCAATACTTCACTTTCATAACTTTCTGGTAAACCGCCTTTACGCTTAGATATCTCTGCTTCCTCCACCGACAACCCAAATCGACGTTGTATCTCTTGCGTCAGTTGTGCGCCACCAAAAGTCTGCTCACGCGTGTAAACTGAAACGTTATTATGCAAAACATTAATGTGCATCATGACAGCGCCAACATCCACTATCATCACTGTTTGATCTTTACCGTTATTAGGTAATTGATTTGCTACCAGACTATAGGCTGCTTCTGTCGCATAAGTATCCACATCCATCACTGTCACTTTTAAGCCCGCATCTTCGGCGGCGGCAACACGATCCTCAATTTTCTCTTTACGGGCTGCTGCAATCAAGACCTCACTCTCATCAGGGTTGTTTGGGGCAGGGCCTATTACTTGAAAGTCAATATTCACTTCTTCCAGAGGAAAAGGAATATATTGGTTGGCCTCCGCTTCAACCTGGGCTTCCATATCTTCTTCGCGAAGCCCTGCTGTCATCAGCACTTTTTTTGTAATCACCGCCGCAGAAGGTAGTGCTAATGCAGCCCGTTTCTCGCGAGAACCTAATAGTTTCCAAGCAAGTTTCACCGCATCTGACACCTGCTCTAAACCAGTGATATTGCCATCAACAATCGCGTCCTTAGGTATTGAGGCGATAGAATAGCTCTCAAGGCGATAAGCACCTTTACCTACAGACGACAGCTCGACCATCTTGACAGCTGATGTACTAATATCAACGCCAATTAATGGTGGTGTAATTTCATTAAAAAAATCGAATTTCAAATTAAAATTCTCTTTCAATATTCGTTAGTTATGCACGATAGTGATAATTTACATTAAATCCTAGCAACAACTTATCACCCTGTAAAGCAAATTTTTATTTTAAATTTATTAAAATCGCACATTTAGAAGAGATGTGTCATTTTAAACACAGTCCATATAATTAAAATTAATTAGCAATATCATCTTTATAATTAACTTTTTCTTCTTAGTTTTGGTTATTTAGCATAAGCTTATATACTGTCAGAATAATGCAATTAAGCAAGAATCAATACGTTAAAGCTCGTTTATGACTCCAAAAAAGTGGTGGCAATTCCTCATATTATTTTTCATTGTTGGTGGCCTTACTTTGACCGCTCTCACTGCGCTGACTGTCACGATAATCTACCCAACACTACCGTCACTCGAGGCGCTTACCAACTATAAACCTAAACTTCCGCTTCGCGTATACTCTGCTGATGGTTTTTTAATTAGTGAGTTTGGCGAAGAACGACGCGCATTTATCAAAATCGATAAAGTCCCAAAAAACCTTAAAGATGCAGTCTTGGCAATTGAAGACAGGCGCTTTTATCAGCATAACGGCATTGACACTACTGGAGTGATGCGCGCCATCAAAAATAATCTCACTGGCAAAAGCCACGAAGGCGCCAGCACCATCACCATGCAAGTTGCTAAAAACTTTTTTACCGTACCAGGTGGAAAACGCACGATGGTGACTAAGGTAAAAGAAGCTTTATTAGCAGTGAAGATTGAAAAAGCATTGAGTAAAGATCAAATTCTCGAGCTATATCTTAACCAGATATACTTAGGTCAACGTTCATATGGTTTTGCGGCAGCTTCGCAAGTCTATTATGGCAAATCACTCAGCAAACTTACACTGGCTGAATCAGCACTGCTCGCAGGGTTACCCAAAGCGCCTACTGGTTACAACCCTTACGTCAACCCGACACGAGCAATAGCCAGGCAGCAGGAAGTCTTGCGCGATATGAAACGTTATGGCTTTATTGATGAAGTTAAATTTAACGAGGCGATGAAGCAACCATTAAAGTTCAAATCTTCCAAATTATCACGTGACTTAGATGCAGATTATGTCGCTGAAATTGTCCGACAAATGCTATTTCAACAATACCAAGAAGGTATTTATAGTAGCGGCCTAAAGGTATACACCACTATTTATAAAGCCAATCAGGAAGCTGCTAACAGCGCGGTACTGAAAGGCATTTTAGAATATCAGCGTCGCCAAGGTTACCAAAAACCCGAGAAAACGATTGATTTAAGCCAACTGCAATCTACCAATCTTGAAGAGAGTCTGCAAAACGTATTGAATGATATCGAAGAATATCGTGGATTTATTCCAGCCATTGTGACAAATGTTTCACCTAAAGCAGTTAATGTATTTACGAAAAATGGTGAAAAACTTGAGATTAGCGGTATTGGCCTTAGCTTACTGCAAAAAAACTTAAGTGATAAAGATCCTAAAAACCATAAAATTAAACCTAGATCTGTCGTCCGTGTAATAAAAAGTCAAAATGCTTGGCATATTGTAGAGTTACCCAAAGTTGAATCCGCGCTCATTGCACTTAATCCTGAGAATGGTGCCGTCACAGCCTTGGTAGGCGGTTTTGATTTCAAAAAAAATAAATTTAACCATGTGACACAAGCTTGGCGTCAGCCTGGCTCTAGCTTTAAACCATTTGTCTATTCTGCCGCACTCGAAAAAGGCTTTACCCCTGCAAGCATCGTTGAGGATGAACCAATCATGATGTCTGCCGAAGAAAATGGTAGCAACAAAATATGGGAGCCAAAAAACTTTGATGGCAAATACGATGGCCCTATTAGGCTGCGCACTGCACTTACCAAATCTAAAAATATGGTATCTATCCGCATATTGCAAAGAATTGGTGCGCGTTATGCGCAAGATTACGTCACAAAATTTGGCTTTGCGCGCAAAGACCATCCGGCTTACTTAACCATGGCATTGGGCGCAGGGCAATCAACTCCATGGAATATCGCAAATGGTTATGCAGTATTTGCCAATGGTGGCTACCGTATTACACCCCATATCATCAGCAAAATTACTGATAGTAATGGCAAAGTCTTACAAAAATTACATTACCCGACAGTTGGTCAAGACGCGCCAAGAGTGATTGATAGTCGCAACGCCTTTCTAATGACATCGATGATGCGTGATGTAGTGCTTAGAGGCACCGCAACAAAAGCAAAAGTGCTAGGCAGAAAAGATTTGGCTGGTAAAACTGGTACCACGAACAACCTTGTAGATGCATGGTTCGCAGGATACAACCCAAAACAAGTTGCAGTTAGCTGGATAGGCTATGATCAACCACGCTCATTAGGCAAAGAGGAAACTGGTGGCAAAGCTGCGCTTCCAATATGGATACATTATATGGCCACGGCACTACAGGGTATGCCTGACGAGCCTTACGCTGTGCCAGATGGTGTGATGTCAGTAAAAATTGACGAGCTTACTGGAACACTGACAGAAGAAGATGATGAAAATGGTATTTACGAATATTTTTATCAGGAGAACCCACCACCAAGAGTCGAAATTACTCTACCACCAATGGAAGATCCAACTGGGGCAGACTTTCCTGAAAATGCATTTCCAAACAGCATGACAGATAACCCACTGCAACCACAGCCGCCGTCACTGCCTATAGAAGCGCCTCAAGCCTCGCCAGCACCTCACCATAACACCAATGATGAGGCAGACGTCACTACTCGCGCACTAAACCCGTCTGGCTTTTAAACCAAACTTACATTATTTGATGGTTAGTTTCTTATGGCACGCGAAAATGCAGATCACATCAGGCAAATGATTGCGCAACAAGCCGCGCGCATGATGGCGGAAGAGGGCGTGCATGATTATGCTTATGCCAAAAAAAAAGCAGGGCGGCAATTAGGAATAAGTGAAAATAGTGCATTGCCAACCAATGCAGAAATTGAAGAAGAAATTCGGCTGTATCACGAAATCTACAACGCTGATGAGCAGCCGCTAGAGCTCGCAAAGCTGCGCAAAGCTGCGCTTATGACCATGCAAATTTTTGAGCGCTTTAACCCGCGGCTGACTGGTAGCGTATTAGATGGTACAGCTGGCAAGTTTGCACAAACCGACATTCATTTATTTGCCGATAGCGCCAAAGAAGTGGAGATTTTTCTACTTAGCCAACAAATCCCGTTTGAAAGCAGTGAAAAATCATATCGAATCTCTGACAAACCCAGCAAAGATAGAAAAGAAAAAGTTCGTAAAACAGTACCCGTATTTACGCTAGAAACTGAACTTGGTCTACAAAAATTAAGCGTTTTTGAGTTTGATGATTTACGTATCGCCACAAAAAAAACCAGCGATGGCAGCAATGCAGAACGCGCAGATATTGAAGAACTAAAGCAATTAATCGCCTAACTTTTGTACATTTAGTTTTTGTGCGTTTGATACCAATTTAGCATGGTCTGATTATAAGCGCCAACTTCCCTTTGCAATAACGCGCTACTGGCCTTGTCGTTACTGGCTTCGCCTTCACTTCTACAAACCTCTAGCACCACAACTTTGTAATTTGTTAACGCATCAAAACTCGATTCATGCTTACCAGTCTTGCCGCATTCTAGAGCTTCAATTTTTAGTATGCGTAAATTACCAGCCTCAATATCTTTTTTCGCAACGGCTTCGCCACCTTCTTTAATCAATGCTTTAATCAACGCTGTAATCAATGTATGTGCAATTGGGACTTCATAAGTAGCCATTCCGCTCACAGCAGGCGCGCTAGCTGGTGCTGTCTTAGATAACACTTGCTTAACTTCAGGCGCAGGCGCTGTTACAACGGTCTCAGGCACCTTATCAGCGGCCACAGCATCATTGGCTTTGTCTGCCAATTCTGGCGCTGCGCTCGCACTTACACTAGTATTTGTTTCTGCAAGTTTTTTGGTTGGTGCTCCTTCTGCTGGCGAGCTTCTTTTTGCTTTTGCCTGCGGGCCTTCTGAGCGCGCTGGTGCTTCTAATTTATCTTGCTCAGGCGCATTCGCTGCGGGCGCTTCAACCCTATTTCGCGCCACATCTTTAACTTCAGATTTCACCCAAATAGATTCGTCAGGCAATTGCTCACGCACCATCACCAACACTAGCAGAACGCTTGCAATCGCGCCCATGCCTGCCACTTGCCAACTCGCCACGCGCCAAGCGTCAAACGTATTTAAACAGCGTTTTAGCCAGTTCGCAGGTTTTGGTTTAACCGCGCTGGCGGCGTAACCCAGCACGTTTTCACGCACTTTGCGGCTGGGCGCTAACGCTTGATCTGGCGCATGGCGCAAAGCTTGTTGCAGATGCTCGTCGCGCAGACTCAAAACCCGCTTTCCTTTTCTAGGATAGGTTGCAAATACGCGCCCATACAAGTACGCAGTTTGCTTAATGCATAACGCAAACGGCTTTTTACCGTTTCAAATTCTGTATTAATCACCAAAGTAATTTCCTCTAAGCTTAGCCCATCATCATGGTGCAATATAAACGCAGCGCGTTGCAGCACTGGCAAAGTATCTAAACAGTTTAATAACTGCTGCCCAGCTTTGCGCCAAAAAGCCTGCTGTTCTGGTTGCTCTGCGTGAGATGCTGGCCACAAAGCCCAAGGCGCTTCGGCTTCATCATTCTCCCAACCATTCTCTTGCCAACCTTGATCCACCGAAACTTCACGTCCACTTTTGCGTAAAACATCAATCGCGCGATGATGCGCCAAAGTGTAGAGCCAAGTTTTAAAGCTGGCATTATCACGCGCTTGCCAGCTATCGCGCGCATCGACCAATTTCATCCATGTATCCTGAAACACATCATCCACCTGCAACGCCTCTGCACTGCCCAACAAGCGCCGCACATAACGATAAAGCGGCTTTTCATGCCGTGCATACAAAAGCTGAAAAGCATGCGCCTCACCCGCGCAAAATTGCCGCATTAAATCTTCATCTGCAAAAACATCACTCATAGCAAATAGTGTGGCATTAGCTAGTTAAACGGTCAATGTGCATGTGTAGGGTTAAAAATTTAGATTAATTGAATAAAAAAACATTAAATTAGATGCTCTGCAGACCAATACCCATGCGGCTTTCAGAGCATTTATTTTACCAAATTCGCATGGTTTGTTTTTGACTTTCAATCCCCTGACGACAAGCCGAAGTGCGCAGAAAAAATGAGATGAAGGCGAGGACTGTTTGAGCTCCGCAAGAAGCCATGTTTTTAATGGCTTGTTAGGGCGAGTTCCGCAGCCGCTCATTTTATCGAGCAGCTGAGGGAAGCCGTAGGCCTTGATGTGGGGTAGCCTTTTCTTTGGTTTCTTTCTTTTGGCTAAGCAAAAGAAAGAAACTCGCCTAGAGGCGAAAAAACATAACTGCGACTTAATTAAAACTCTAAGTAAGCTAGAATTTTAGAAGGCTTTCCACCCCAAAGGTCTTTACGCATAGCCAACGCCGCTTCCTTAAACAATGCAACAGATGGCTGTCGGATAAAAGCATGGATAGTTATTAATGCTTCTTCTGAGGCATAGAGAATAGCAGCGTGCCATTCGTTTTTGAGCTCCTCCAAAAGGTCATCCTTTGATTGGAAATTGCGCCCAAATTGCTGTAATCCTAGCCCACGCTTCTCGAAGTCAAGCACAGCGTACATCAGCTGAGTCAAGCACTTGAACCTAGCTTCCTTGTACTCCTGTTTTTGCAATAACGCTGAATTTTTACGCTCCCACATGATGCGTAGCCATGAACCAATAGCACCGCCAATGCCAAGCAGGCTAATCGCAGAAAGTACATTTTCAATAGTCATAAATAATTAGCCTCCATCAAACTTACTTCAACCATCTCGCTACATCCATCGCAAAATACGTCAACACCCCATCTGCCCCTGCACGCTTAAACGCCAGCAAACCCTCTAACACACAAGCCTTTTCATCCAGCCAGCCATTTTGCGCGGCAGCTTTTAACATGGCATATTCG
>JANNOS010000108.1:0-11777 GCA_031399315.1 Methylophilaceae bacterium
ACAGGGAGAAACCCCAATAGCAATGCAGAGAGAGACCTATAAACCGCTAACAGTAGCAGGGCGATTAACACGGTGCTGACAACAAATATGATGCGCACTTGGCTTTTGATGGTGTCACGCGCAACTACTGAAAACACGCCGGGGCCAGTCATCAATAATGTAGGCTGGGGTGTGGCTGCTATATGTTTCGTCGCTTGGTCGAATTCATTTTGAATGAATTGCATCGCCTGTTTTTGGGCGTCTGTGTCCGAGCCTACAGCGCTAGTCTGTAACAGCAGCAAGGCCGTATTGCCATCTCGTGAGGCCCATATGCCTTCTACAAGTTCGGGTTTATTGCCGGCATTCATTGCATCCAGAAGCTGCAGCATTTCACCAGTGGGGTCATTCGGCAGTAGCGATTTGATGAGCAAACCAGCTGGTGAGGCAATCTGGTCGATGCTGTCGCTGATCGCGGTATGCAGGCCATCTATGCTGAAGTGTTCAGGCGTGACTGCTGGGCTTAACAGATAGCGATTATTGAACAGATAATTGCGATCCTGTTCTGTGGTAATCGCCTCACCGTTATTCACGCTGACGAACGCCAGATTGCTACGCAGGTTTTTTGCAATTGTTTTAGAAAGCGTAGCACGTGTGCTTGGGTCTGCGCCTTCTATGCCGACCAATATCAGACGTGAAGCCAATCCATCCTTGAGCTGATCCATCAGCAATTGTTGTTCCGCAGTAGGGTTGCTAGGCAAGAAGGCGGATAAGTCTGCAGTAAACTGGCTACGGCTGATAATAATCAGGCTGGCGACTATCATCAGCAACCATATAACGATTACAGCGTTGCAACGCCGTAGCTTGGATAGTAGCTTGGATAAGTGTGAAGTACTTGGATTCACGAGTAAACTGGTCTGGAAAGGCTGCGATATCAGGGTGCAGGTAAGGGCGCAGGTAAAGGCGTAATCGTCATGACTGAACTATCGCCATCTGCCTGCTTAATTTCTATGGTTTCCAGCGCATTACCCGACCCGCTAATATTGATGCTAGTGACAACCTTTTTCATTTTATCTTCCAGCGGTAACAGGTTCAGGTTCCAATCCTGCTGAGTGCCTACCATACTTAATTTATAGCTGCGTTCCAAGGCTTTGCGGTCACCAGCCAGCGTGCCGCGTATGCTATCGATAAACGCGGCTATTTCCGGGTAGCTTTGTAATGACAGCACATGTTTTTTACCACGTTGTTCTACAATCAATTTATCTTTATCCAGCACCATGCTCTCGGCCTTGGGTTTCAGGGTGCGCTTTTCTAGGCGGTCAGGTGCGTTATAAAACAACTCCCCCGATGACTCCACGGGTTTATCTAGAATTGCGATGGATTTTTTCTCGATAAAGCTGGCATGGCCAGTCCGCGTGGTAGCCAAAGATTGCATCAGCTGGTCCAAATCCCAAGTAGCTTCCGCATGAATAGGTGAAGAAATAGCCCACAAGCTACATACAAGTAAACAAAGACGTAGAAGACGATTATTCATGGATATGATGACCCTTTTCATTTAATGAGGCTGGTACCGATTGCCAGTAATCGAAAAAATTAAACCAATTGTAAGGTGCTAAACGCGTATAGCGATTCAGCAACTCGGTATAACGGGCAATGGCTGTATCCACTGCTTGGTCGCGCTGTCCGCGCGGAATCTCGGCAAAGTCGGCCAACGTTTCAAAATGCACTTGGTAGCGATTGTCACCCATATATAGCCCCACCATGAATACTACCTGGCGCCGTAGTAATGCCGCCATGCGGAATGGTCCAGTGGGTATTGCCGCAGTCGCGCCGAGTAACTCTACCTGTGCCATAGGTTCATCGCCTAATGTACGATCTGACAACATCCCAACCAGCATGCCTTCATCTAGGTGTTGCTGTACTTGCAACATAGAATCGATATGCCCCAAAGGGATAACGTCCATGGAGGCTTCTGGGTTGATTGCGGAAAGTATGGCGTTGATTTTCTGGGCATTATCTTTGTGCATGACCATAGCCACACTCAGACCAGGCACTTTTCGACCTATGGCACGCATCACTTCAAAGCTGCCCAAGTGCGCGCCCATAAGCAGCACTCCTTTTTTGGCGTCGATTAATGGACGAATGACGTTTTCGCCCTGAATATCGATATCAAACAAATCGTAACGGCGGTTGATAAGATAAATGCGATCATGGATGGTGGAGGCGAAACAGAAAAAATGTTTATATAGGTCTAACAAATTAGCTGGTCGGCCCAAAGCACGCGGCAAATAGCCTAAAGATGCACGACGGTTAGCGGGGGCAAACAATACGAAATACAGCGCAATCAAATGCAGTACCAAACGTCCGACGCGGCGGCCTAAGCGCAGCGATATCCAACTCATGATACGCAACATCAGCATATTGCTACGTTCTTTATGCTTGAGCCAAGACGCAGATTTCTGGTAAGTGCTTTCCTCAGTCTGCGTCATACTCCACTCTCTAATGACTTGGCTAACGGCTTGGATTTTAATACTAAACTGCCTATTAAAATTTTGCGGCTGTTGTTCTCTAGCCCTTCACATTGCACTTCAAATTTACATTGCACTTCAAATTTAATGGTGCCATTCACCGATTGTTCGTGCTCGATGATGATCGATTCGCCAGGTTTTAATGGGCTCAGGAATTTGACTGAGCTCACTTGCCAAGTTGTGGCAGGCATTCCACTATCGGTAACAATGGCATGCATCACTTCATCCAACAATACCACGCCCGGTACGATGGGTGTGCCAGGAAAATGCCCGGCAAACGCGGGGTGGGTCGGCGAGATACTGAGAGGTGTTTGCTTTTTCATGGCTGTATTTTCAAGGACTGCACTCTGATTGATTAGCATGCATATGCTGGCTAATCAGTTGTTGTAATGCATTGCGCGGTAGTTTGCCAGTGCTGTTGCGTGGCAACGATTGCACAAACAGCAATGGCCGCGGTAAAAATACTGGATCTATGCGGGTGCGTAATTCAGCCAATATTTGAGCAGCAGTTAGATTAGGGGCCACTACACAGGCGCACAGGCGCGTAACATGGTCATGCGAGAGCTCATCTGGCATGAAAAAAGCACCATCGATGACGCTGCTGATGCTATTTAAATGATGGTTAAGGTTGGCTATTGAGCTGCGCTTGCCAGCGATATTGATGATATCTTGCATGCGACCTTGTAGCAGAAAGCGGTCATTTTCAAGGGGTTCAATCACATCGTTCAGCGGTACGGCAATTTCCACATGCCCGCCATCAGCCCAGAATCGCTCATCACGTGCACTTAGGCGCACATTGGGCAAGAGCTGCCATTCTTCAGTCTTGGTAGTCTGGCGAGTAGCAATCTGGCCGGTTTCGGTGCTGCCATATATCTCGATTAAAGGTGCTTTTAGCGACACTTCTACTTTATGCGCCAGCGCGGTGGATAAGGGTGCTGTGGCAGATAAGACCATAGATAGTTCGGGCAACTCAATATCCGCGTTTAACAGCAATCGCAAATGCAACGGCGTAGAAACCAATATGCGCTCGCCTGCAATGTCAGTTAATGCGGCAACGATATCTGCCAGGTAAAAAGGTTGTTCGCTACTTAAGGCATTACCGCTTTGCAATGGGAGCAATACGGTGGATTCAAAGCCATACATATGCTGTGGTGGGATGGTGCCTAAAATCGTATAGTCAGTGCTGGTATCAAGCTCGAGTCGCTCAATCTGCGCTTGGACATTGCTTACCAGCGACCCCCAGCTTTTTGTATGCGGCACTGGTGTGCCAGTAGAACCCGAAGTAAAGACGATAGCGGCCAGCTGTTTAGCGTCTATGAGTGGGGTTTCCAGCTGCTGGGCTTCGGAATGTGAGGCTTGCAGTTGTGTGGAAGCTTCAGGGTTTACTGGGTAGCTCAGCTTAGGTAATGCGATATCGCAGTCTTTATTGTCGTGCAGGCAAAATACATCAGCAGCAAATGCCTGCAGTTGCTGCACCATCTCTGGAGTGTGGGTAGGGGGCAGCAGGCTCACTTTGTTGCTGGCCATTGCCGCTGCGAAACCGACAGCAAAGTGATAACGGTCGCGGCATACATTCAATACGTGCTTACCCGCTGGCAACGCAGCGGCCAGATAGGCCACATCTGCCAAAAACCGTTCAACCAAAATAGGCGTACCTTTCCGCCATGCGATGGTTTTATCAAGTGCTGAATGGGCGATTAAAGGTAGTTTTTGCATGTAAGAATAGCTTAATGAGCGCTTTTGGAGTTCAGATAGGCGCGCACAGCATCTAGTACATTGCTCTCAGGCAAGTCGGTAAGCACTTGTCGGCGCACCATAAACTCTGCAATGAACATCAGTGCCACTAAAGGCAGTGTTAAAAAATTCACAAAGAACGACCAGTTTGTCAGTGGCACGAGAAAAAACAACAAGCTTGATACCAATATCATCATGGCAAAGAAGATGACCCAGGCGATGGTCACTTTGTACGCATAACGTTCATGGGCAACAGACAATGCGCCGCCATTGATGAGCTCAGCAAAATGAACACATAAAGCTTTATGCCCAGGTAATAGCGTTTTACCAAAAGTCACAAGCAGGATTAACATAAGCCCGACATCCAGCAACCAGAATATGGATGCAGTATGTTTTGCAATCAGAGGTAATGCCAACCAGCTAGCAATCAAGAAAAGCAGGATAAGGCTTATGCCTAAAAGTTTTGAAGTCACTCTCAATGCAAAAGTTAGCGTAATTAATAATAGCGGCACTAGCGCTAGCATAGCGCCGAGCATGGTGGGCTGGCCTGATGTGTTGACGTGATGAACGAGTGTCGCATATACCACGATGATCAATACGATGCCAATGCCGCGCATGACTTTCAAGGCTTTTGACATATATCGGCGATTACAGTGTTATTTGGTTTTATTGGTGGCAACATACTCTGCAAGACTACGCAGCGAACTGAAAATCTGGTGATTATTTTCGTTATCCGATTTAAGTTGCAAGCCATATTGCTTGGAAATGACTAGTGCGACTTCCAGTATATCAATCGAATCCAAACCTAGCCCGCTACCATACAGTGGGGCATCAGGTTCTATCTCAGCGGCAGCGACGTCTAGGTTCAATGCCTGTACCATCAGCTCAGCAATTTCAAGTTGTAAAGCAGTGTTATTTTCTATCATAGCGGTCTTTTAATAGTGGTTTCAAATGAAAATTTGCCGAGGTTAATGAGCGCATTCTAACAGCATTGTGAACTGACTAAGCAAGCAACTACAACTAAACAGTTCTGATTTATATGATGACTGTCAAAATATAAAACTTATCAGCCCTCAAGCAGATGATTGAGAAGTGAATAATAATAGAGGACAGACCACGGTTTCAGTAGAATATGGCAGTCGTTAAACTATCAATCGCCACAAATATAGAGTGTTATGCTACTCGCATTCTTAAAATCAATCACTGCATGATCAGTGTCGTAGCTTGGGACAAATAGATTAGATTGATGATTTATTATAGACTCTATCAATATGAAAAAGAATCTTCATCCCGTTCATCAAATTGAGTTGCGTATTACTGAGCTGTCGGAGCTTTTTAACTCAATGGATCCAACGCCATTTCATCATCGCAATCTTGATACAGATGCTGAGGAGTTCCTAGAAAGTTGGGCGCTAGACTTTCCACAAAATAGTCATTTCAAAATTATTGTACATATTGAAAAAATGCCACTAGAAGATCCTAGCAAGCTAGTCAAAGAGGCAATCCAAAACCACTTTGCAGATAAAGCAGAACGGTCTAATCATAACTTTCGTCAATACCTGCTTGAAGGCCGCGTTAGCCTTCTGATAGGCCTTAGTTTTTTGGGCGCGTGTCTACTTATAGCAGATGTACTTGACGCTAATTTTTCTAGCAATACATTTCTAAAGTTACTAAAGGAAAGTTTGCTCATTGGTGGTTGGGTTGCGATGTGGCGACCAATCCAGACTTTTTTATATGGTTGGTGGCCGATTGTTCGAAAGAGGAATGTATATCGAAACCTAACTCGAGCGAATGTGCACGTGGTGCCAATAAAAATTAGCTGATAAAACTTAATTAAATTTGGTTCAGTAAAGTACTGGAACTATTCAGATATGTCTGTCATATTTATAAGTGTTTTACTGTTTAACTATCTTAATTTAGTGTATAAATTACCCCGTTCTGGATAATAAATAGTGATATGTTGCGGTTAGTTCATGAATGGTAGTAACTATATGAGGGGCAAATTAATGTCAAACATAATTCTACTAGGTACCCGTAAGGGTACAGTAATATTCGATCGTATTAACTCTAGCTGGCATCCTCGACCAATCGCGCATGCAGGCGTTCCTGTGTGTTACGCGGCACGTGATCCTCGTGACGGTACCTTGTGGGTATCTCTGGACCATGGGCACTGGGGGCCTAAGTTGTCTCGTTCTCGTGATGGGGGTAAAACCTGGGTCGACATTTCTTCCCTAAAATACCCTGAAGGCGCACGCTATATCGTCAAATACTTACCTACCCCAGATTTCAACCCGGAGTCACCATCCGCTCAAGCAAAGTATGCCGATGCAACCGTGCTTAAAATCTGGAATATTGCGTTTGGGAATGCCGATCAGCCTAACAGGCTATATGCTGGCACTATCCCTGGTGGTTTATTCGTCAGCGATGATGGCGGTGATAGCTGGGAACTCAACCGACCACTATGGAACCATGATAGCCGCGGTGGCGATTTGTTCGCAGGTGATGCGACATCAGTAAACCTTTGGAACGGTACGCCAGCAAGTATCGATTATGGCATTTTTGAACCCGGCATCCACTCCATCATTGTTGATCCGCGCGATCCGGCTCATATGTATGTTGCGGTATCAACAGCAGGGGTCATCGAAACTACCGATGGTGGCCAAAGTTGGCACAGCCGTAACCAAGGCATGTTGAATGATTACATGCCGAATCCAGAATCCGATTGGTGTCATGACCCGCACTTCGTGACGAGCTGTCCTAGAAAGCCTGATCATCTTTGGCAGCAAAACCACTTCGGTGTTTTTTACAGTGATGACGGCGCAAAGAGCTGGAAAAAGGTCAGCAGACCCGATGTTGGTGTGAATTTTGGTTTCCCAATTGTGGCTGATGCGAATGACGGACGCACCGCGTGGGTGGTACCGGCGCGTGCGGATGCAGAACGCATGGCGATTGATGGTGGTTTGTTTGTCGCACGTACGACCGATGGTGGGCAGACTTGGCAAACTTTTCGAGACGGCCTGCCGCAGGATAATGCCTACGACATCGCCCTGAGGCATGGTTTTGATTTGTCGGGTGATTGTTTATGTTTTGGCAGCACGACAGGAAATGTTCACCTGTCAGAAGACCGTGGTGAAACATGGCAATGCCTGGGTAACAATTTTCCGCCGATTTATTCAGTAAGATTTGGCTGAATACCATGCCGCGTGTTGAAATGACGCAACATCTTTACCGGTTCTTTCCGCAATTAAAGAACCAACTGATTACTGTGCCAGCCGGGTCGGTCACAGAAATCTTACTTGCAATCAACGAGATTGCTCCAGGCTTTACCGATTACGTGCTAGACGAACACGGTGCGCTGCGTCGGCATGTGAATATCTCTATCAACGACAACATGGTGATTGATAAAATAAAACTCTCTGATCGTGTTCCGGATGATGGAACTGTCTATATTTTCCAAGCCCTAAGCGGAGGTTAGGTACTCAGAGGTTGTGGAATGGCTTTTTATTTAGCAGGTGCTGGTACAGGCACATAAAGAATGGTGAGAAATGTCCGAGATTGTGAACGCATTACTATCTAGAATTACTACGTACATATAACATGTACAACTTATTAATACAGCGCTCCGATAGTCACTCCTTTTTCACAAGTCAGTTTATTTTTGCGTTGAGCGTCAATGCTTGGATTTTAAGCTGCTATTAAAGAGCTTGTACTGATGGTTCATTCATGGTCGATTGTTGCCATTCGAAAATGTTAAATGTGACAACTTTGACGGGTATAGGCGAGAGAGGTCGAATAAATAATGTTAATAATTAATTAGTTATAACAACTTTTAATCTTTGTTAACATTATTTAAATCAAGTAGTTACAAGCTAACGTGACAATGGCTGGTCACGACCCAAAGCTGTCTTCTGGTAACTAACTTTTCGACACTTAACATTAGCTTTAAAAATTATTCCATTTTCTATAAGTTGCTAAAGCTTAGCTAAAGTAGTTTATGCTTAATTCCCCACAACAAAAACTGTACCACCGTAAGTGCCTTGAAATTTACTGATAGGCATGCCAGTCCACATGACGGCATCATTGTTTAAAGCCGCATATCCTGCACCGCTAGGCTGATAAGCATAACTCCCTCGCTTAATTACAGTCCTTGTTGCGCCAGCGCCAGTAACTTCAGGCACGCTGTTGCCTGTAGCGATGACTGCCACCAAATTTGCACCAGATTCTTTAATCAAGTTCCATTTCACTGGCTCATATGCACTTAGCATTAATACTATTGGCTGGTTAGACTTTTTTACAATCACGCTGATTCCAGATGGTGATCGGTCTTTAGTTTCGTACACGCCAACAGCCTCAACCTTTGCGTTGCTTGGAATGTTGCCTAACATCCGATTGGTAGCAGTTAATATGGCCTGCTTTCTTGCTTCATTTGCTGCTGCGCCATAATTGTAAGAAGGAGGAGCGGATGGAGATGGGGAATCAGCTTCAACTACTGAAATTACAGGTGCAGCAACTGCTCCATAGCGGTTTCGCTCAATTTGTCTCAACTGATCCATGAGAATTTTCTCTCTTAGCTGAGTTACACCAGATCCCGATGCGCCTTTCATTCCCATTTGTTGTTGAACACGGCTGATTTCCTGAGCGGCTCTCATAGCATCTTCTCTAGCTTTAGCCATTCTTTCTTCATTTTCTAATGCTGCTAGTTGCATTTCAAGTTTACGACCTGCCATAATCGTTTCTAATGATTCTGGCTTACCGATTTTGAGCTCATCGCCTATCCACATTTTTTGGTGCTCTTTGCGCATAAAACCTAAGCGTCCATCTAGTGCATACAATTCGCCTGTATTGGCTTCGGTTGTTTCAACAGGTGACAGAGTCGTTTCTTTTATATTCAACGCCCATGACCGATAAGCACTTCTTCCTACAGAATGGTTATATGAATCAACCAAAAGTGTTTCTTCGTTTAACTTGGCAAACATCCTGCCTAAAAGAAACTCTCTTGTTTCAAATACCGTTTCTTGACCCGTCTCAAGGTTAATCGACATAAAGTTACTATCGGTGGTTGCAAAGGCAATAGCTTGACCATCAAGCATCAATATTGGGGTGGGCTGATTAATGCCTTTTTTCGACTTTATTGTGAATGTTTTAATGATTGAACTCTCCACTCCATTTGCTGAGCGGACATTTTCAAACAAGGTAAAATCAGTATAAATTCCAACAAGCACACGCGAAGGCGATTCACTCACTCGCAATGCCCAAGGCAAAGGATTATGGTTAGGTGATGAGAAAGGCTTGATTTTTCCTTCTTTAAAATCAATTAACGATAGTTCATTTTTACCCTCTTTGTTGGTTCTCACAAAAGCAGCTTGCACTTCTGGAAGCCAAGCTTCTAAACTGTTCATATCATTAGCTACCCACAAATCCTGTCCTGTTTCGTTGTCAATAAAACGAAGACCCTTATTGTTCATAGGTACGGCTGATAACCTGCCATTAGGTGAAAGTAAAAAGTTGCTCCGCGACGCTTCTGGCATAGTCGGCAAGCTAGATATTTTATTACCTTTGGGGATTTCTACAGAAACAAATTCATTGCGCGCGCCTCTAAAAACAGCGACACCAGCTTTTGAAGCTGATTTTCCTATGGTGATTTCTATACCATCAGGATTAGGAATTATTGACGGCGACCCTAATTTAACAAGCGGCCTTAGCGCATCCTGCACGAGCCTGAAGCCGACCAGCTTCATACCAATAAGCTGCTGCAACTGCTCATCCTGTTCTTTTAAGCAATCACGATCAATCGTTAGTTTTTTAACCTTTTCAATTGAATCAAAGCGACTAACATTATTACCCTGAGAGCACGTTAATGCCTTTAAAGCTAATTTTGACTCATAATTATTCTTAAATTGCCTAAAAGCCTCGTCATCCGCTGGAATCAGAGATTCTAGATTCTCGAGTGAAATTCTCACTTCAGCGCTAGGTGGAAAGGCTTTATTAATTTTTTCAGCGGCTGACAAGTGAGCATCAACAGTCCAACCAAAAACAAGCCCACCAATTAAAAAACATAACCCTATTATTTTATACATATTATTTTTCTTTTATGAAAAGTGAAGTTGGATGGCTCTGTTACCAGATACTAATTAATATCAAGTACAGACGCAAATAGTTTTTGTATCAGTCTATTTCGCTCATGTTAGTTCCTTGAGTTTAAGTCAAGTCAACGATTGTTATTGGCTGAGAACAGGTACTAACAAAAATTTGAGCGTGACAACTATTGCGAGTGTGTACAAGCTCTAGCGAGAGAGGGCGAGTAAATAACATTAAAATCAATTGGTTATAACAACTTTTAATCCGTTTGTTGTGGGTTCGATCCCCGCACGCCCTACCAACCTTACGTACTGATTTGACGATTAATTTTGCAAACGCTGGTTAATTTGCTTAATGCGTTGTTCTACAAATGCTGATAACTCAGGGCTAAGCGTTGCGCTAGATTGTGCGCGAGTAAATATTTCCTGAGATTCGGTTAGTTTACCTACAGCCTGCAATGAAATTCCAAGACCGACTAATGCGCTGCCTAGCGTGCTGGCAGTGGCGTTACTGCCAGCAGGGTTTAATGATAGTGCCGCACTATAGTGTTCAATTGCTTCTTCATGACGGTTAGCACGTTGCAGTAAAGTAGCTAAAAACGCTTGATAATTGCCATTATTTTTTGCATAAGCTAAACCTTGCTCTAAGGAATTTAGCGCGCCTTTTACATCGCCAGCTTCGACTTGCAAGCGTGCCAAAGCCATACGGAAATTAATTTGCTCTGGCGCAATCGCGACGCCTGCGGCAAGCGTAGCTCTGGCTTCATCATGACGTTTATTATCTAGTAACAAGCCAGCAAGCACTTGCCTTGCTTCATGGTTAATCGGGTTATCTTCTAGCGCCGATGCGAGGTTTGCTTGTGCTTCAGCCACTCTGCCTTGTTGAAGGTAGGTAAGTGCTTGCCGATATAAGTTTGCTGATTTTTGCTCAACCCCAATTTGTTTACCAATCGATGTGTTGTCGGCTTTTGGTTTGGTGGATGGTTTTTCAAGATGCGTTAATACTGGTGGTTTTTCAGGGATTGCTTGCGAGCTTAGTTCCACGGGGGTTAATTTTTCAGTCCCTTCTTTTAATTTCGATGCTTTAGGCGTTTCTAGATTAGCTAAAATTTCATTTTTTTGCGCTTTTTCTACACTTGTTTGAATGTTATTAGCTTGAGGATTGTTTTCTTGAATAGCTGTTGTTTGAGTTTCCACAGCGTTAAATCTAAGTTCAGTCTTAAATAAAGGGGGTGCCTCATTTGTTGGCGCTTGTGAAGCCGCTAATATGGAGGTGTCTGCTACTGTTTTTGTGGCAGCGCGAGTAATCGGTTTAGGTGTTACATCTATTATTTTTTGATGAGGCTCTGTTACGTGAGATTGTGCCTGTGAGTTTTGCGTCCATAAATAAGCGCCGCCTGCCAGTAAAATCATAAGCCCACCCATTTTGATGAGTGATAAGTTAGAGTTCGCTGTTATAAAC
>JANNOS010000112.1:0-10643 GCA_031399315.1 Methylophilaceae bacterium
CCTTTGCGCAAGGCTATGCGGCATTTGCTTTGTCAAATCCTAACCACTATCGCTTAATGTTTATGGCCGAGCGCACGCTCTGCGACCCAGAAGATTCCAGTTTGCAACAAAACAATGCAGAGCAGGACGCTTATTTTCAACTAAAAACGGTGGTGAATGATGTATATGAAGCAGGTTATTTTAGGGAAGAGCTCAAGGATGTAGATTTGATTGTGCAAACACTTTGGGCCTCAACACATGGTGTGTGTTCACTACAAATTAGTATGTATTAAGACAAATGGGTTCAGTGGAGCGATATTTCTTCACGTTTACAGCTGATGCAAGAAGTAATGATGCGCGGACTTTTAAGACAAGATACAAGAGAAGAAAAATGAAAAATCTACTATTTTTGAGTATAACCATTCTTTTACTTGCCGCTTGCGAAAAACCAGTAGCATCGTCACCACCACCGCGACCCGCCTTGGTGATAGAAGTTGGAAAAACTGCTTCAAGTAGCGCGACTGTGTTGGTGGGCGAGGTGAAATCACGCTATGAATCTAATCAAGGTTTTCGCATTAACGGAAAAATTATCGAGCGTAAAGTAGATGTTGGTGCCATTGTTAAAAAAGGTCAGGTGTTGGCAAGGCTTGATGCAGCAGATACTAACTTGGGTGCCAGCGCAGCAATGGCTGATGTGCGCGTAGCAGAGGCCAATCGTGCTTTAGCAAAATCAGAAGTAGAACGCCAACGCCAATTGGTAGATAAAAAGTTTATATCGCAATCGGCGCTAGATCGATATGAGGCGGAGTTAAAAACAGCCGACGCGCGCGTCAATCAAGCCAAGGCACAAGCCGCTGTTTCTGGTAATCAATCGCGCTATGCCGCACTGGTGGCCGATAGAAACGGTGTGGTTACGCAGATACGCGCCGAGCCTGGTCAAGTAGTAGAAGCCGGTGAGATGATTGTACAGGTTGTAGATACCGCGCAAATAGAAGTGTTGGTGGCTGTGCCTGAATCGCGCGTAGCTAAAATAAAAGTAGGCGATATGGCCACAATAAAGTTATGGGCAGATAGAGAAAAAACTTACAGCGGAAAAGTGCGTGAAATTGCACCAGCAGCAAATTCTGCTACGCGCGCATTCGATGTGCGCGTGGCATTTATAGATGCAGACGCCACAGTAAAACTAGGCATGACCGCAGGCGTACGCTTAGAGGGCGATGCGCCAGCCAGCATGATTGTGCCATCTGGTGCACTTACACAAATGAATGGAAAAACCAGCGTGTGGGTAATTGATAAAAGTAATCTAGCCAGCCTGCGCGAAGTAACTGCTGGCCAATATACTGAAGAAGGTGTGACCATTACCAGTGGTTTGCAAGCGGGTGAGTTGGTGGCAATTGCAGGTGTGCATACACTGATTAAAGGCCAAAAAGTAGCACCTAAATTAGAGGTGATGCAGTGAGCGAGCCGACACAAAATGCCGCACAAGCAGGCGCTCAACAAAATGATGAGCAAGAAATAGGTGAAAAAGCGCGCTTTAATCTTTCTGAGTGGGCGTTAAAAAATCAAGATTTGGTGCTGTATATCATGCTGATGGTCACCATTACTGGCTTTTTGGCTTACACCGAACTTGGTCAATCAGAAGACCCGCCATTTACTTTCAAGGTGATGCTGGTGCGCACCACTTGGCCTGGTGCCAGCGCTATTGAAGTGGAGCAGCAGATCACCGATAAGCTAGAGAAAAAAATTCAAGAAGTGCCAAATATTGATTACTCCAGCAGCTATTCGCGGCCAGGTGAATCAATGATTTTTATTGTGATTAAAGACGATACATTCTCGGAGGCCATTCCCGATATTTGGTATCAAGTGCGCAAAAAAGTGGGTGATATTCGGCATACCCTGCCACAAAATGTAGAGAGTCTGGTGTTTAACGACGAGTTTAGTGATGTATATGGCAGCATGTATGCGCTTACTGGCGACGGTTTTGACAATTTTTCTTTAAAAAAGCAAGCTGAAAATATCCGCGCTGAGCTGCTCAAAACGCCCGATGTGGCTAAAGTAGACTTTTTTGGCGAGCAGAAACAGCGTGTGTTTATTGAGCTTTCCAATGCCAAACTATCTACGTTAGGTATTAACACCACGACTTTAGTTGGTATTCTGCAAGAACAAAACGCGGTAGTGCGTGGAGGCACCTACGATTCGCCCACAGAGCGCATCCGTATTGATGTTTCGGGCAGGTACAATCTATTGCAAGATTTACGCGATTTACGTTTGCGCGCCAATAATCAAGATTTTAAACTGAGTGATGTAGCACGCGTTTACAGGGGCTACGAAGACCCACCACGGGATACGGTGCGTTTTAATGGCAAGGAGACACTGTTACTGGGCGTGAGCATGAAGTCAGGTGGGGATGTGATTGCGCTTGGTGAAGCCCTAGACATCAAAATTGCCAACATTCAGCAAAGCCTACCGATTGGTTTGAGTTTTGACACCGTGACCTCACAGCCAACAATTGTGGCGAATTCGGTGAGCGACTTTGTAAAGTCGCTGGTAGAAGCTTTAGTGATTGTGCTCGCGGTAAGCCTGTTGTCACTGGGTTGGCGCACTGGCATTGTGGTGGCCATTTCTATTCCCGTTGTATTAGCTGCCACATTTTTGGTCATGAATCTTTTTGATATTGGTCTACATAAAATCTCACTAGGCGCACTGATATTGGCGTTGGGGTTACTGGTGGATGATGCGATTATCGCGGTCGAAATGATGTCATCCAAATTGGAACAAGGCTGGGATAGAGTTAAAGCTGCTTCGTTTGCTTATAGCTCCACTGCCATGCCTATGTTGACAGGTACGCTCGTCACAGTGGCCGGCTTTTTGCCGATAGCGACGGCAGCCAGTTCTACAGGCGAATACACACGCTCCATCTTTCAAGTGTCTGCGATTGCATTGATTATTTCGTGGTTTGCAGCAGTGATTTTCGTGCCCTACTTAGGTTACCACTTGCTACCTGATTACGCACATAAGCCTAAGCCCTCTAAATTAATGGTTTGGTTAAAAAGGAAGCTGGGATTGGTAGAAGCGGCGGATGAAAACCACCATCACGATATTTACAACACGAAATTTTACAGTGGGTTTCGCCGCCTAGTCACCGCTTGCGTGCGTTATCGCAAAACAGTCATAATCGCCACGTTGATTATGTTCATATTGTCAGTGGTCGGCTTTGGCAAGGTGCAACAACAATTTTTCCCAGATTCTACGCGGCTAGAGCTGATGATAGATTTACGCATGACCGAAGGCGCGTCATACCAAGCAACAAATTTAGAAGTGAAAAAACTCGAAAACTGGCTGAACGCTTGGAATAAAAAGCACGCTGGAGTTGACAATTTTGTCGCTTATATCGGAACCGGCAGCCCGCGCTATTATTTGCCGCTAGATATTCAGTTAGCACACAGAGGCTTCGCACAGTTTGTGATACTAAGCAAAAACCTTGAACAGCGTGAGACCTTACGCAGCGATTTGCTTAAGTTATTTGAAAGCGATTTCCCCAGTTTACGCGCCTCGGTGTTGCGCCTAGAAAATGGCCCGCCAGTAGGTTTTCCTGTGCAGTTTAGAGTAGATGGCAGCGACATTAAACAAATTAGAGAAGTGGCACATCGCATCGCGGATATCATGCGCGCCAACCCAAATTTGGTGAACGTGCAATTGGGCTGGGAAGAGCCAAGCAAAGTGTTAAAAGTGCAAATAGACCAAGAAAAAGCGCGTTTGCTGGGCGTGAGTTCGGTCGATATTGCCAATATGCTGAATGGCGCGATGAGCGAGTTGTATATCACTGAGTTTAGAGAGGGCAATGAACGGATTGATTTGGTGGTGCGTGGTGCTGAGTTGGAACGTAAAAAACTTTCGCGTTTGCCCAATTTGATGATTAACACCGCCACAGGTACCAGCGTGCCGCTATCGCAAATTGCCAATATCACATCTGAGTTTGAAGAAGGTGTGATTTGGCGCCGTAACCGCGTGCCCTCGCTGACTGTGCGTGCACATTTACGCGGTGGACTGCAAGCCCCTGTGGTATCGGCGCAGGTTGAAGAAAAATTGACTGCAATAAAAGCCAGCTTGCCATTAGGCATTAGTATAGAAACAGGGGGCGCAGTAGAAGAGTCTGCTAAGGGCGGTGCCTCAGTCGCCAAAGGCGCACCGTTATTTTTGGTGGTGGTGCTGACTTTATTGATTATTCAGCTAAAAAGTTTTTCGCGCACTTTTTTGGTATTGCTCACCGCACCTTTGGGGTTAATTGGGGTCACAATAGGCTTGTTGCTGTTTAATCAACCATTTGGTTTTGTGGCCATGCTGGGTACGATTGCCTTAAGTGGAATGATTATGCGCAACTCGGTGATTTTGGTGGATCAAATCGACCAAGACAAAGCCAGTGGTTTGGAACCTTGGCAAGCAGTCGTGGAATCAACGATTAGAAGGTTTAGACCCATTGTACTTACGGCAGCAGCAGCGATTTTAGCCATGATACCGCTCACCCGCAGCGTGTTTTTTGGTCCGATGGCGGTGGCGATTATGGGTGGCTTGGCAGTGGCCACCGTGCTTACAGTGTTGTTTTTACCTGCCTTATATGCAGCGTGGTTTAAGGTAAAAGTACCGCAATAGTGCTAGCAATGGCGTTAAACAAGTGTTAAAAGTGGGCGTTAAAAGCTAGCTTAATTACAATTAACTGCAACAAGCCTTACGTTATAATGATTAAAACATTTTTGGATATTTTGATATGACACAAATTGTTAATGCAAATGAGCGCGAAGCTAGGTTTAATATGCCAAGTGCTATCGCACGGTTTAATATGCGCGAAGCCAGATTTAACATGATAGAGCAGCAAATCCGCACGTGGGAAGTGCTGGACCCTAAAGTGTTAGCACTTTTAAACGATTTGCCACGTGAGAATTTTGTGCCGTCAGAATATTCAGGTTTAGCTTTTGCCGATATTGAAATTCCGATAGGCCTAGATTCCAACCTGGGCCAAACCATGCTTAGCCCAAAGTTAGAAGGCCGCATTTTACAGGCACTTAATGTAGAAAAATCGCATACGGTTTTGCATATTGGCACAGGTAGCGGTTACTTTACTGCACTCTTGGCAAGCTTGGCAAAACAAGTAGTTTCTGTTGAAATCGAAGCCGATTTAAGCGCGCAAGCAGCTAAAAATCTAACTAAAAATAATATACACAATGTTACTTTAAAAGTTACAGACGCGATTACTGGACGCCTAGGCACTGTGGCTGGTAAAAAGATTTTGTATGATGCGATTGTCTATACGGCTTCATCCCCAGTAGAGCCAGCTGGTATTCGCGAGCAATTAAATGTGGGTGGCGTGATGTTTATTGTGTTGGGAACATCGCCAGTCATGCGGGCTACATTGATACATCGTGTTTCAGAAACTGGTTTTAGAGAAGATGTGTTGTTTGAAACTTGCTTGCCAGAACTTATCAACGCACCACAAGCAAAACAATTTGAATTTTAATATGACCATTCATAACACTGTTTTTAGACGTTTCATTGTTTTATTGGTTTTGTTGCCAGCGGGTTTATTGGCAGATGAAACACAGAAATCCTCTGCAAAAACAATGTCTTTGGTTGATGTCTACCATCAAGCACTGGCGCAAGACCCAACTTTGGCTTCTGCTTTAAGTGCTAACAAAGCCGCGCAAGAAATTATCGAACAAGGCAAAGCTTTATATCGACCCACCGTCAACTTTAATGCCGATGCAAGCACCTCACGCACACATATTCGCTATTTGGATTCTAATATACCTTCAGGCGATTCTAGTTTCGAGAGTTACAAAGCGGGTGTTGAAGCGCGTCAGCCAATTTACCGTAAACAGAATTTGGTAGAAATGGAGCAATCTAAAACGCAAGTGGTTTTGGCAGATAAGCAATACCACTTAAGTCAACAGGAGCTCATTTTACGTACTACCCAAGCGTATTTTGACGTCTTATTGGCACAAGATAAAATTGATTTAATTGGTGCGCAAAAAGTGGCAATTTTAAGCCAGTTAGATCAAGCCAAAGCCACATTTGAGGTAGGCACATCGACCATTACCGATGTTAACGAGGCGCAAGCACGTTACGATTTGATTTTAGCGCAAGAAATTGCCGCAGTGAACGAGCATGAAATTGCGCGGCGCTCGGTCGAGGCGATTACTGGTGAAATTCCCAATAAACTCGCGACGGTAAAACCCGATATTAACGTTTCTGCTTTAAGCCAAACCATGCAAGATTGGCAGCAAGTTGCTACTCAAAATAATTTGAGTATACAAATTCAGCAAGATACACTCAAACTAGCAGATCAAGAGGTAGAGCGCGCCAATGCGGGGCATTTACCTACGCTAGATGCGGTTGCCAGCTATTCTAATAACTACGCCAATGGCAGCCCTTCGGTGTTTAGTGCTGGCAATGAGCTTAAAAATGCCACGATTGGGTTGCAATTAGAAATACCGCTGTATGCGGGCGGTGCTATTAGTTCGCGTGCACGCCAAGCAGTGTTAAATAAACAAAAAGCATTGGATGATATTGAAATTGCGCGTCGTAAAACAGATTTGGAGACACAGCGCGCCTACTTCAATTTAAGTAGTAGTATCGCGCAAGTTAAGGCGCTAGACCAAGCCTTAATTTCTAGTCAAAGTCAGCTTGATTCAACTAAATTAGGTTATGAAGTTGGCGTGCGCACCAGCGTCGATGTACTCAATGCGCAACAGCAATTGTTTTCGGCTAAACGTGATCTACTGCAAGCGCGCTACAATTATTTGGTGAATATTATTCGTTTAAAATCTGTTTCTGGCTTAGTGGCAGAGGCTGATTTACTAGATATTAATCAGCAATTAGTGACGGATTAAAAATTGGCAAATTTAACTATTAATGCCATAAAAGCAAATGCTTTGCTTGGTCAATTGGTGATTATTGATATGCAGGTAAAATTGGCGAAAGTAATGCCAGCAGATGCCATGCAAGAGACGAATAAAAATTGTGGCATATTAGTACAAGCGGCAAATCTATTAAGTGTGCCCACTATCCTCACTGAGCAATACCCGCAAGGCTTGGGTGAGACTGTACTCGAAATTAAACAATATCTGCCAAATGCTAAAGTAATTGCAAAAACGGCTTTTTCAGCCTGTGGCGAACCTAAATTTATTCGGCAATTACATCGTGATAAATCACAAATGATTCTTGCAGGCATGGAGGCACATATTTGTGTGCTGCAAACTGCGCTAGACTTAATGCAAGCGGGTAAAACAGTGTTTGTGGTGGAGGATGCCGTTATTTCACGCGGTAACGCTAATCAAATCAGCGCTAATAAAGCCAATGCGATAGCTAGGATGCGTGAAGCGGGTTGTATCATTACCAATACAGAATCTGTGCTGTTTGAATGGCTAGGCGACGCCAAGCACGAGGCAGCTAAAGCAATTTTCAACTTAATTAAATAATCTAAATCTAATGTGAACTGGAAGCTCTTATTGTTTGTTGCGCTGATTAGTTATGGCGCATATCAACATTTTTCTAATCGTCCAGTAATGCATGGCAACGGCGTAGTTGCAGATTCCCAGCCCACGCAAGATGCAGCCAACCAATCAAACTTCAATGTTAAAGGTTACACCATCACGCCTTTAGAGTCCTTTGAAATTGAAGCACGTGTATTATCTACTGAACACTATGCATTTGGGCGCGAGGCGGATTTATCTCCTGTCGATTTAGCGCTTGGCTGGGGCAAAATGTCAGATGAAGCGATACTAAAAGACATCAAAATTTCGCAATCTAATCGTTTTTATTACTGGCATGTGGATGAATTTCCAATGCCGCGGCGAGAGATAGAAACGCAAAGCGCTAATATGCACATGATTCCTGCTGATGACGCGATTGAAAGTACCTTAAAATCTATTCGATCAGGGCAAGTTGTAAAAATAAGCGGCTATTTGGTGCAGGCAAATGCAAGCGATGGCTGGCATTGGAAAAGCTCGCTCACGCGCGAAGATACTGGTAATGGCGCGTGTGAAGTTGTATATGTGAAAGCGTTACTCGTAAAGTAACGTGCATTAATTAGCGCAAATATTGTGTAATAAGCTTCATCATGCGGGTGCTGGCACCTGTAGATTCATCGCTAAAGCGCAGGGCTGCTTGGCTCATAGTTTTACGTTTAGCGGTATTGTGCAGTAAATATTGAACTCTATGATTCAAGTCTGCCGTGTCTTTTACGCGAATTGCAGCGCCCGCCCTCACCGCATTTTTTGTGGCTTCAGTAAAGTTAAACGTATGTTTGCCAATTAAAATTGGCTTGCCCATGCTGGCGGCTTCTATCAAATTTTGCCCACCATACTTTAGTAAGCTGCCGCCGATAAAAGTAAAATCGCACGCTGCATAATAAGTAAAAAGTTCGCCCATGCTGTCGCCTAGCAGCACCTGAATATTGCTATCAAGCGGTTCAAATAATTGACTTTTACGTTGATACCTAAAGCCTGCGCTTTGGATAATTGCTTCTACCTCGTTAAAGCGCTCTGGGTGGCGCGGCACGATAATCGTCAATAAATTACCCGTTAAAATATCTAGGTCTTTTACCGCTTCTAAAATGCGTTTCTCTTCGCCTTTACGTGTGCTGGATGCGAGAAATATAGTACGCTTATTGCTTAATAGCTCGCGTAGTTTATCGCCCTTGCTTGCGCTATCTGCGGGCGGTGCAACATCAAATTTTAAATTGCCAGTTATGCTAATATTTTGCGCGCCTAGCGTTTGAAATCGGGATAAGTCATCTTGGCTTTGGGCGGCAATAGCAGTTAAGCATTGCACACCTTCGGTGGCCAATTGACCAAGCTTGGCATAACCCTTGGCGGATTTTTCTGAAAGCCTAGCGTTTAATAACAATAGTGGGATCTCGCGCGCTTTGCATTTGGCCATTAGGTTAAACCACAGCTCGGTTTCCATTAGTAAACCAATAGCGATATTAAAGTGTTTTAAGAAGCCGTTTATTGCAAACGGTACATCATAAGGCAAATAAACGCGCCACACATCATCACCAAATATGGCCTCGCTTGTTTCGCGGCCAGTGGGTGTGCCGTGGGTGATTAAAATTTGGTAGTTTGGGTAGGTGGCTTTTAGTTGTTTGACAAGTGGCTCCGCGGCGCGTGTTTCGCCAACTGAGACACAATGCAGCCAAATAATAGGCACATTACCGACTGCCGCGCCATAAAAACCAAAGCGCTCGCCCCAGTGCTTTAAGTAAGCAGGTTGTTTTATGCCTCGCCAAAGCAACTTAAGCGGCACAAAAGGCAGCGCTAAATACAATAGAAAAGAGTAAACAAATTTTGGCATGCTGCATTTTCTCATAAATTTTATGCTTTGCTCGCATTGCAATTTTTGCAACATAGTTAACAAAGCATATTTAATAAATATAAGCGAGATAAATATTTTTTATTTTGTTTTAAATGTGAGTACTAGCTCACATTGGCTGAGCGCTAATATTGGCTTAAAACCTAGTAAAAATGCTCGAAAAAGGTGCAAAAAATAAATTAAAAAAGTGGTTGACGCACACAAAATAAAGGCATAAATTCCTAATCCACGCACAACATGTTGTGTTGAAAGCGCAGTTTTTCATAAAAATAAAAATATTTTTATATAAATCACGTAGTTACAAAACCAGTTACCAAATAATTAACAAAAGCGCTGTAAAAAACACAGCAATAGATAATAAAAAAGCGGAGTCGAGATATGCTAAAAGCGGTGGAGCCAACACAAAAATTGCAACAAGAAGCAAGTGCAGAAATTCCAATCCAATCGGTATCATTGGACATTTGGGATAAAAAATATCGATTAAAAACCAAAACTGGCGAACATGTTGATAAGGACATGGATGATTCATACAGCCGTGTTGCACGCGCACTGGCTGATGTAGAAACTACCGAAGAAAAACGCCAAGAATGGCACGAGAAATTTCTGTGGGCATTGCGCAAAGGGGCAATTCCGGCTGGCCGCATCACTTCTAACGCGGGTGCGTTGCAGCACAAACCTGCCACATCGACCATTAACTGCACGGTTTCTGGCGTGGTAGAAGACAGCATGGACAATATCCTGAACAAGGTGCACGAGGCTGGCTTAACCTTAAAAGCGGGTTGCGGTATTGGGTACGAGTTTTCTACATTGCGTCCAAAAGGTGCATTTGTCGCGGGTGCTGGCGCATATACTTCTGGCCCACTCTCTTTCATGGATATTTACGACAAAATGTGTTTTACGGTTTCATCTGCGGGCGGCCGCCGTGGTGCGCAAATGGCCACGTTTGATATTAGCCACCCGGATGTGACAGATTTTATTAAAGCCAAGCGCGAAGCTGGTCGTCTGCGCCAATTTAACTTAAGCTGCTTAATCACTAAAGAATTTATGGAAGCGGTAAAAGCAGATTCTGAGTGGAAACTTGCTTTCCCAGTCACAGAAAAAGAATCGATAGTCGATGGCTTAAACGTGAACGATGAAAGCCAAGTAGTGTGGCGCGAGTGGCCAGTAAAAGGCAAATACCTCACCAAAGCAGATGGTGTAGACGCTGGCAAAGTGGCTTGCCGCGTGTATAAAACCATTAAAGCGCGCCGCCTGTGGGATGTGATTATGTCCAGCACCTACGACTTTGCTGAGCCAGG
>JANNOS010000171.1:0-4648 GCA_031399315.1 Methylophilaceae bacterium
CACGATTAGAATATAGAGTATCAATTGAAAGCGACTTTGATGCAACAAAAGGCTGGCACATTAGATGGTTATGCCAACGCCAGCTATATGCTTGGGCAAGCTTATCAAAATGCCAAAGAATATGACAGTGCCGAAAGAACATACGCCAAGTTACTGCAATTTAGCAAAGATAATGGTGGCGCCTATTATGAAGCCAAGGCTAGTTTTGGCTTAGCGCAGGTGAAGGCAGCTAAGGGTGAAAAAGATAGTGCAAAAAGCATGTTTACAGAAGTACTTAAAATGGCAAAAAGTATCGGCGAAAATGATTTAGCGACTGAAATTGATTCTGCACTAAAAAAATTATAAATAATATGGCTGGTTTAATGTAAGGTTTGCTGTAAATGGTCGACTAAGTGATATACATTTTATTTACTTAACAGCATAAGGTATGCCTACATGATTATTATTAGTAAATCTGCCTCGAACCCTAGCAACATTCAACCTTCAGAAATCACATCTCGCGAAGTATATGAAAACAGACGTACCTTTATAAAGGCTGCTGGGTTTGGTTTAATGGCTGGATCTGCATTATTTTTATCTGATAAATCACATGCAGTAAATGTTTCAGGAGGCGCCACTGAGGGCGCAGGGCGGTTAATTGGGCGTGCTAATGCCCCAGCCGCTGAAAAGGGTGCAGAGAAAGCTGTATTAAAAAATCAATCTCGCCAAAAAATTACAGGCTATGCCAAAACAGCTTATGGTGCTGGTGAAAAATTGACCAAATACGAGGATGTAACGACTTATAACAATTATTATGAATTTGGCACTGATAAATCTGACCCAGCGAAATATTCATCACAATTTAAACCTCGCCCATGGACAATTAGCATTGAAGGTGCAGTAAAAACCCCAAAAACCATTAGCATTGAAGACTTAATGAAGTTAGCGCCACTGGAAGAGCGCATCTACCGCCATCGCTGTGTAGAAGCATGGTCGATGGTGATTCCGTGGGTAGGCTTGCCATTGGCTAGCTTAGTCAAATGGGCAGAACCCACTGGCAATGCCAAATACATTGAGTTCATTACTGCCAATGACCCTAAAACCATGCCTGGCGTGCGTTCCCCCATATTAGATTGGCCTTATACTGAAGCGCTGCGCATGGACGAAGCAATGAATCCACTCACATTATTGGCAGTAGGTCTGTATGGTGAAGTTTTACCAAACCAAAATGGCGCTCCAGTTAGATTAGTTATGCCATGGAAATATGGGTTTAAAGGCGGAAAATCAATTGTAAAAATCCGCTTTGTAGAAAAAATGCCCCTGACAACTTGGGTAAAAGCTGGACCTAGTGAATATGGATTTTATGCTAATGTAAATCCTGAAGTGGATCATCCTCGCTGGTCACAGTCTTCAGAAAAGCCAATCGGCGCAGGTCTTTTCGGCGGGCGCATTAAAACCAAAATGTTTAATGGCTATAGTGAGCAGGTGGCACAAATGTATGCTGGCATGGACTTATTTAATAATTTTTAAGTTTTAAAATTTCTAGGTTAACAACTTTTAATATGAATAAACAGCAAATTGTTTATGCCAAGGTAGCTGTGTGGTCACTCGCTTTGTTACCCTTTGCACGCCTTGTGTATCTTGGCTTTACTGATAATTTAGGCGCCAATCCAATTGAGTTTGTTGAGCACTCCACAGGTACTTGGGCATTGATTGCTTTGCTTGTTACGCTCAGCATGACGCCAATACGCTTGCTAACAGGGCAGGTATGGCAGATTCAACTACGTAGAATGTTAGGCTTATTTATGTTTTTTTACGCCTGTTTGCATGTTATTACCTACGTGTGGCTAGATTTTGCATTTATTTGGGAAGAAATCATTAAAGATGTCGTAAAACACCCGCGTACATTAGTCGGCTTTATTGCATTTTTACTCACCATCCCGCTTGCCGTAACATCAAATAGCTATATGATTAAGCGTCTAAAAACCAATTGGAAGAAGTTGCATCAATTAATCTATCTAATCGCTATTTTAGTGGTGATACACTTTTTACTGCTGGTAAAAAAAGATGTAACAGAGCCTATTTACTATGCGGCCGTACTTGCTGTATTGCTTGGTATTAGAGTTTACTTTAAGTATTTTAAAACTGTAAGGCTCAAGTCTTAATAACGACTAATGATGACAATAACTTTCTAATAGGGGAATAAACTTGTCATTAAATCAAATGTTGTCGTTCTATAGCGTCATTCGTTCCGCATTAAACGCTATAGGTACTTGGTTGCCACAATTGTGCTTAAGATTAGTATTAGCTTGGGAGTTTGGTGAAGCGGGTTTTGAAAAGCTACATGGCGCAAACTGGTTTGCTGATATTAACTTCCCATTCCCATTCAATATATTGCCGCCTGATTTTAGCTGGAGCTTAGCCATCACTTTCGAAATTGTAGGGGCATTTGCCTTAGCACTAGGCTTTGCAACGCGATTTTTCACGATATCTTTAATCGCTCTGACTGTCGTAGCAATCGCGGCTGTACACTGGCCATCAGATTGGAACACGCTATCTGACTTGCTAACTGGTTATCGTATTACCGATAGCAAAGGCGATGGCTTTGGTAATTACAAGCTACCATTATTGTATATTGTAATGTTTTTACCTTTATTATTTAGTGGCGCAGGGAAAGCAAGCATTGATTACCTTATCCGCACTAAACTAATCAAATGAAAGTGCACATTCTAAGTAAGGATATTATTTAACATAATATACATTATGCGAAGTAAATAAGAAATTAAATAGGCCGAGTAGCCTTTGTAAGCTATCTCGGCCTATTTAATTTTATTGCTTACCTATTATTGAAAAACGCGATCCCGTTCACTCGGTCAATTACAAAAGTAATTTCAGTTTCTTTGTATGTACGTTTTGGGTCATACTTAACTAAATTTTTGTAATACCACATTTCTACCTTAACTGGTTTCGAGCTCTTATCTTCTTTTACTTTTCCTGCAAGCATCGTGCTTGCGTTGGTAGGTTTTACAGAAAGTTGTTTTTTAGCAGGTGCGCCTAATTTATCTGAAATCACTTTTTTTGATTTTCCGCTAAAGCTATTTAAAAACTCGTCCTCTGTATATGTCTTCTCCGCAGCATAAACGTTTGCTGTTGCAGTTAAACCTAATATATAAGCGCCGATCAATATTTTTACTAAATTACTATGTGTCATATTCATTAAAAACCTTTATATAGATACCTAGTTATACAACGCGTTCTGACGCGTTTTGTTGACCTGTTTAATACACAGGTATCAACTAATGCTTAATTTTAAACCATCAAATCCTACAAATACGCCTTTAGGCAGCTTTTTTGACAAAGATGCGTATTCTAATTCATGTGTCATGTGAATCATATAACTTTGTTTAGCCTTTATACGACCTATGTAAGTTAAGCTTTGTTCAATATTAATATGTGTGTGGTGTGATTTTTCGCGCAAACAATCTAGCAAAACAATGTCTAGATCTTCCAAAAGCGCGAATGAAGATTCAGGAATCTCAGAAACATCGGTCATATAGGCAGCATTGCCAATGCGGTAGCCAAATATCTGGCTTCTGCCATGCATGATAGGAATCGGCGTTACCTCAACACCAAACAACTCAAAAGGCTCATGAATAATCTCTGTGCGGAGTACTGGCATTTCCCAAAAGTCACTGGACTCGCGCAATACGTAGCCAAATTTTTGTGCAATATGCTGGACAGCATCTTCTTTCGCATACAGAGGAATCTGCATGCGTTGAATTTGGCAAAAAGCACGTAAATCATCAATGCCATGCAAATGATCGGCATGCGTGTGCGTGTAAAGCACGGCATCGACACGTTTGATATTTTCACGTAAGGATTGAATACGCAAATCTGGACCAGTATCAATGAGTATGTTTTCACCAGAATCAAGCGTAATTAAGCTAGAACAACGCGTGCGTTTATTGCGCGGATTATCCGATGCACAAGTCGTACAGTTGCAACCCACAACAGGCGTACCTGCGCTGGAACCAACGCCTAGCATGGTGAGTTGCATTATGCGTTAACTTTTTGCATGTTTAAATAGTGTGAAAAAATTCTGTGTCGTTGTTTGCATCACAGTATCTAGGCTGATACCACGCAAATTAGCGATTTCTTGTGCCACATATTTCACATAAGCGGGCTGATTGGTTTTGCCACGAAAAGGTACTGGCGCAAGATACGGAGAATCTGTTTCAACCAGCATTTTATTTAATGGAATCGCCTGAGCAACCTCTTTAAGTTGCATCGCGTTTTTAAAGGTGACAATGCCAGAAAACGAGATATAAAACCCCATTTTAATTGCTGCCTCGGCCACTTCTAGACTCTCGGTAAAGCAGTGCATCACCCCGCCGATTTGATTTGCGCCCTCTTCTTGCATAATGCGCAAAGTGTCTTCTGCGGCGTTTCTGGTATGAATAATAAGCGGCTTATCCGCTGCAATTGCTGCGCGAATGTGCGTGCGAAAACGCATGCGTTGCCACTCTAGGTCACCTGTCAGGCGAAAATAATCCAGCCCAGTTTCGCCTATTGCCACTATTTTTGGATGTTCCGCTAGCTGCACAAGCCCTTCCACACTAGGCTCTTCAATATTTTCATAATCGGGATGCACGCCAACCGAGGCGTAAAA
>JANNOS010000025.1:0-12468 GCA_031399315.1 Methylophilaceae bacterium
TGCATGAATGCTTAAGGTTATTACTTAAATGGTTGGAAGAATTGCAAATAATTGCGTATATTATCAGGTTGCCCCAATTTTCGTTAAGGTATCATGGAATTTATTAAAATCCGCGGCGCACGCACGCACAACTTAAAAAATATTTCGCTAGATTTACCGCGAAATAAAATGATTGTAATCACGGGCTTATCTGGCTCTGGTAAATCATCGTTGGCGTTTGATACCTTATACGCTGAAGGCCAACGCCGCTATGTAGAAAGCCTTTCTGCCTATGCACGGCAATTTTTAGCGCGCATGGATAAACCCGATGTGGATTTAATTGAAGGTTTATCACCAGCAATTTCGATTGAACAAAAATCGACATCTCACAATCCGCGCTCAACCGTCGGCACAGTCACTGAAATTCACGATTATTTGCGCTTGTTATACGCGCGCGCTGGCGACCCAGAATGCCCAGAACACAATATCAAACTTGAGGCACAGACTGTAAGCCAAATGGTCGATGCAGTTTTAAAGCTGCCAGAAGACACCAAGCTCATGATATTGGCACCCGTGGTGCGCGAACGCAAGGGCGAACAGCTAGATTTATTCGATGAACTAAAAGCGCAAGGATTTGTACGCTTAAGAGTGGACGGCAAAATTTATGAAATGGATGCTTTGCCGCAACTTGCTAAAACCACTAAGCACAGCGTAGATGTCGTGGTGGATCGCCTAAAAATAAAAGAGGATATGAAACAGCGGATTGCAGAATCGCTGGAAACCGCATTGCGCTTGGCCGATGGCAAGGCAATTGCGATAGAAATGGATAATGAAAAAGAACATTTATTTTCCGCCAAATTTTCTTGTCCCGTATGTGATTACTCGCTGGCTGAATTAGAGCCACGCTTATTCTCATTTAATAATCCGATGGGCGCATGCCCTAAGTGCGATGGCTTGGGTAATGTCAACTTTTTTGACCCAAAACGTGTCGTGGCTTTCCCCACCTTGTCTTTGGCAAGTGGCGCAATTAAAGGCTGGGATAAACGCAATCAATTTTATTTTCAAATGTTAGCGAGCCTTGCTACGCACTATAATTTTGACTTAGAAATGGCCTTTGAAGAATTACCCCTGCATATTCAAGACGTATTGTTAAATGGCTCTGGCAAAGAACAAATTACATTTAAATACTTAAACGAACGCGGTACATTTTTTGGTAAAACGCATACATTTGAAGGCATCTTAAATAACCTGCAACGTCGCTATCGTGAGAGCGATTCTACCGCTGTGCGCGATGAGCTTGCCAAATATATCAACAGTACGAGTTGCCCAGATTGTGCTGGCACACGTTTGCGCATAGAGGCGCGCCACGTAAAAGTGGGCGATAAAAATATCCATCAAGTTTGCGAAGTACCGTTAAAGCAAGCGCTTACTTTCTTTGAAACACTTAAACTACAAGGCGCGAAACTCGCCATTGCCGATAAAATAGTCGTCGAGATTCAAAACCGACTTAAATTCTTAACCAATGTCGGGCTAGAATATTTATCGCTTTCACGCTCGGCCGAGACTTTATCGGGCGGCGAGGCGCAACGTATTAGGTTAGCCTCCCAAATCGGCAGCGGCCTCACGGGCGTGATGTATGTGTTAGATGAGCCGAGTATCGGTTTGCATCAGCGCGATAATGACAGGCTGCTAGACACCCTTAAACGCTTACGCGATATCGGCAACACCGTGATTGTGGTAGAACACGACCACGATGCGATTTTAGCGGCCGATTACGTGGTCGATATTGGCCCAGGCGCGGGGGAGCATGGCGGCCAAATTGTGGCAGAAGGCACGCCCGCAGAAATTCAAGCCAATACCAAGTCGCTCACAGGCCAATATTTAAGCGGCAAAAAACAAATTGAATATAAACGCGCACGCACCAAAGCCGACCCAGCACGCTGGCTAAAACTCAGCAACGCCACTGGTAATAATTTAAAAAATGTGTCGGTAGAAATCCCCGTTGGCTTGCTCACCTGCATCACCGGCGTTTCTGGTAGCGGAAAATCCACACTGATTAACGATACTTTATATCGCGTTGTCGCACAGCATTTATATGGCAGCAGCACAGAGCCCGCGCCATTTGGCGAGGTAGAGGGTTTAGCATTTTTTGACAAAGTGGTGGACGTTGACCAAAGCCCGATTGGCCGCACGCCAAGAAGCAACCCTGCAACTTATACAGGATTATTCACGCCCATTCGCGATTTATTTGCTGGCGTGCCAGAAAGCCGCGCGCGTGGCTACGGACCAGGCAGATACTCATTTAACGTAAAGGGTGGCCGTTGCGAAGCCTGCCAAGGCGATGGCGTGATTCGTGTAGAAATGCACTTTTTGCCTGATGTGTATGTGCCGTGCGATGTGTGCAAAGGCCAACGCTATAACCGCGAAACGCTCGAGATACATTTCAAAGGCAAAAATATCCGCCAAGTGTTGGAAATGACGGTGGAACAAGCGCATGAATTTTTTAAAGCCATTCCTGTTGTTGCGCGTAAGCTACAAACCCTGTTGGATGTGGGTTTAGGCTACATTACACTGGGTCAGTCTGCCACCACATTAAGCGGTGGCGAAGCACAGCGTGTGAAGCTTTCATTAGAGTTGAGCAAACGCGATACTGGCAGAACGCTTTACATCTTAGATGAACCTACAACTGGCCTGCACTTTGCCGATATTCAGCTCTTGTTAGACGTCATTCATAAATTGCGTGATGCAGGTAACACGATTGTGATTATTGAGCATAATTTAGATGTGATTAAAACCGCGGACTGGCTAATTGATATGGGCCCAGAGGGTGGTGATGGTGGCGGTTTAGTGATAGCGCAGGGCACACCAGAAGTTGTTTCTGAAAACAAAAAAAGTTATACAGGCAAATATTTAAAAGCAATGCTTTAGAGAATTTATGAAAATCGACGCTAAACATTCGAACTTATTATTCGCATTTTTTATGTCGCTACTCATGGCGCTTCTTATGTCAGGCGTACTCACCGCCATTCATTTAGGCTTTACGCCAGATTTTATTTCACAATGGCTACATTCGTTCGTGCTAGCTTGGCCGATTGCATTCCCGAGTATTTTGCTGATTGCGCCAGTGGTAAGAAAAGTGGTTGCAAAGATTACAGAACAAGCTTAAAAATAGCAAATATGATGCTCTGCAAGCCAATATCCATGCGGCTTGCAAAGCATCAATTTAATACTGGTAAAACGATTACTTATAATAAGCATAAGCAAACATGGCCAGCATAGCCAGCACCAGCACGATTTTTATTGCCAGCGCCAACACAAACCCCAGTCCAGCAGCAATGCCAACTGTGGTTGCTTTGCTGGTAGCTTCTTTAGAAGTGTTTTTATGCGTAATCAGCTCACCAATAATAGCGCCGATAGCAGGCCCGATAATCAAGCCAACAATGCCACCTGCAATGCCCACCACTGCCCCTATGCCAGCACCCCACAGCGCGTATTTGCTAGCGCCTACTTTTTTGGCGGTAACCACTGATGCAAAAAAATCGACCGCCCAAGCCATAGACGCCATGACACCTATCATAATCATGGTTAAAATACTCACTTGGTCGAATCCGCCATGCCAAGCAGCCAGCAATAAGCCCGCAAACACCAATGGCACGCCTGGCAACATAGGCAGCACCGTGCCAGCAATGCCAACCACCACCAATAAAATTGCTACTATTATTTGCCAATCCATTTAACTTCTCCTTAAACTTAACAGTATAAAAACGGTATTAACATGGCCAGCCTATAAGCCGCATGGATACTGGCTTTCACGTATGAATAACCAGCTTCAGCTGGTATATTCTACGGGGACAACCTTTACGGTTGCAGAGCATATATTTTATTAATTTTAAGACTTTTAACCTTAGTAAATATCTTTTTGCAGCGTCGTACGCGTAAGTAAGGCGCGGCAAAAAATGAAAAAAGCCCGGAATGTATGCTTTATACATGAGGAGCTTGAATCATTTTTTAACAAAGCATTATCAAGCAAAGCAGCTGCATAAGGATATTTTAAGGTATTTCTGCAAAGCGCATACGGGCTTGTATGGTCACGGTTCTACGGTTTAAGTAACGCGTACTTCGGTGATTATCATAAAAACGCGGGTTTGGAATCATCGCTGCCAATTTTGCTGCCTGCGTTTTACCTAAACCTCCAGCGCTGGTTTTAAAATAATGCCGCGCTGCCGCCTCAGCACCAAAAATTCCGTTACCCCATTCAATCACATTTAAATAAATTTCTAAAATGCGCCGTTTGGTGAGCATTTTTTCTAGCATCACGGTAATGATGGCTTCTTCGCCTTTGCGCCATGGCGTGCGCTTGCTCGATAAAAACAAATTCTTAGCAAGTTGCTGACTAATGGTAGAACCACCAGCGACGATTTTGCCTTTCTTTAAGTTTTTTTCATAGGCTTTTTCGATGCCTTCCCAATCAAAACCATCATGCTGGCTAAACTTAGAATCTTCGCTGGCAATCACAGCGCGCTTTAAATGATTCGAAATTTTGCCGTAATCTACCCATTTGTACTTTAACTCAGCTTCTGGTTTGGTTTCTTGAATAAGCTGTAGACGATTTTCCATAAACGCACTGGAAGAGGGGTTAAATTTAATCCACCAACAAATGTGCAAAAAAATCCACAGTTGGTATATCAACACAAACAGCACAAACAGCACAAAAAAGCGCTTAAAAAGCCCGCCTACACTTAATGAAATGTTTGGCGACTTATAAAACAACCAGCGAAAAAACCAACGTAGCAATTGGCTAACTTCTCATCATTTTAATAACTGGTGCAGTTTCTGGCCGCACCCCACGCCATAAATAAAAGGCCTCTGCGGCTTGCTCTACCAACATGCCAAGGCCATCTGCCACTTGTGCGCCACTTGCGCGGGCTTGCGCCATAAATGGCGTTTCTCGACCATACATCATGTCGTAAGCTAAACAGTTTTTCGCAAAAATTGCATCGGGGATAGCTAAAGCAGCATCACTTAAACCTGTAGAAGTGCTATTGATGACCAAATCAAATTCCATATCACCTAAATCTTCAAGCTTAACAGCCATGCAAACCGTTTTTCGGTTACTTGCATCGATCAGATTCGAAAGCACTTTTGCAGCTTCATCAGCTTTCGCAAAGGTACGATTTGAGATGATAACGAAACTTGGGTTTGCTTCTAATAGCGATTGCAAAATACCAAATGCGGCGCCACCTGCCCCTAGCAGCAATATACGTGCGCCTTGCAGGTTCGTATTTAGATTTTGTGTGACATCTTTAATGAAACCAATGCCATCTGTATTATGCCCTTGGATGTCATTTCTATGGAGTATGAGTGTATTTGCGGCGCGCGCGACTTGTGCAAAAGGCGAGAGATGATCGCTCAATAAAAACGCCTGTAATTTAAATGGCACCGTAACATTGACGCCTTTGTAACCATCGTCAATAAGCCTACGCACAGTCACCTCGAACTCATCCAACGGCGCTAACATTGCCTTGTATGTAATATCCTGATTAGTCTGTTTTGCAAATGCTTGATGAATTTGTGGCGACTTGCTATGTGCTATTGGATTGCCAATAACGGCATATTTATCTGTCATTATTTATAAATCCAAATTGTCCTTCGACAGGCTCAGGACGAACGGCACAGCAGATTTCGTTCGTGGTGAACTTGTCGAATGATTCCGTTCGTGGTGAGCTTGTCGAACCATATTTTTTTGAACCATATCTGAGAAGTGCTTAATAAAAGCTTTCCTCAATTTGACCAAGGCAAGCCAGCATGCTTCCAGCCATTAATTAATGTGCGTTGTTTTTCTGCATTCGCTTCACCTTCAAAACCCTCTAACATATTATAAGCTTTGTAACCCATCTGCTGCGCGACTATCGCAGCATTATGGCTACGCCCGCCAGTGCGGCACATAAAGACGATGGTTTTATTTTTATCTATTTGTGTTTGTAATTGTGAAGCAAACGCTGTATTCGCCACCATGCTTGGGTAAAACGCCCATTCGATATGACTTGCATTTGGCACTCTACCCACTAAATCCAACTCAGCTTGAGTACGTACATCCACCAAAACCGTTGCAGCATCTTGTTGCAATACATCAAAAGCTTCCATTGGCGTTAACTCGCCAGCGTATGGTAAATTTTTTGCTTTTGCGCGCTGGACTGCTATATCTAAAACTTGGCTAAGTCTATTCATTGCTAGCTCCCACTTTTAATGGGTTTAATTATAGCGCGAAAATAGAAGCGACAACGCCTATCCACAACCGCACTATTTTAGTGCGTTTTTTATGTGCATGCTCTTTTTTTGGGCTATGTATTTTTGCAATATTTGCTAAGTGAATGACTAAAAACCAATTTCCCCTATTTTTTGCTGGCATAGTTCCTGCTAAAATATACCAGTTAAAGTTTTATGTTAATAATTTATTCAATTTTGTTTTGTCTAATCATCGCCTAGGAGATAGCAATGTCAGTAGCAAAAGTAATGAAGATGGTAAAAGATAACGACATTAAATTTGTCGATTTTCGTTTTACTGATACCCGTGGTAAAGAACAACACGTGACCGTGCCTGTTTCTGCGTTCAACGAAGATAAATTTACTGAAGGTCATGCTTTTGATGGCTCTTCAATTGCTGGCTGGAAAGGCATTCAAGCTTCTGACATGCAATTAATGCCAGATCCTACAACTGCTAACATTGATCCATTTATGGACGAACCTACATTGATTTTAACTTGTGACGTAGTTGACCCAACAGATGGCAAAGGTTACGACCGTGACCCACGTAGCTTAGCAAAACGTGCTGAAGCATACCTAAAGTCAAGTGGTTTAGGCGATACAGCTTACTTTGGTCCAGAGCCAGAATTCTTTATTTTTGACTCCATCAACTGGTCAGTCGACATGAGCGGTAGCTCAGTTAAAATCAATTCAGAAGAGGCCGCTTGGGCGTCATCTGAGAAATTTGAAGGCGGCAATACAGGCCACCGTCCAGGTATCAAAGGCGGCTACTTCCCTGTGCCTCCAGTCGATTCGTTGCAAGATGTGCGCTCTGCCATGTGCTTAACACTAGAAGCGATGGGCGTGCCCGTTGAAGTTCATCACCATGAAGTTGCAACGGCTGGTCAATGTGAAATCGGTACTAAATTTGCCACGTTGACTCAACGCGCTGACTGGACACAAATCCTCAAATACGTGGTGTTGAATACTGCGCATGCTTACGGTAAAACAGCAACCTTTATGCCTAAACCAATGTTTGGTGATAACGGTTCTGGTATGCACGTTCACCAATCAGTATGGAAAGATGGCAAAAACTTGTTCGCAGGTAACGGCTATGCTGGTTTAAGCGATTTCGCGCTGTACTACATTGGCGGCATCATCAAACATGCCCGCGCATTAAACGCGATTACCAACCCAGGCACCAATTCATACAAACGTTTAGTACCACATTATGAAGCGCCAGTAAAATTGGCTTATTCTGCTAAAAATCGTTCTGCTGCGATTCGTATTCCTTTTGTGCATGGCGAAAAAGCACGTCGTGTTGAAGCGCGCTTCCCAGACCCAATCGCCAACCCATACTTGGCATTCTCTGCATTGCTAATGGCTGGTTTAGATGGCGTACAAAACAAAATCCACCCAGGCGAGCCAGCAACAAAAGACTTGTACCATCTTCCACCAGAAGAAGATGCATTGATTCCAACAGTCTGTTCTTCATTAGAGCAAGCACTAGAGTATTTAGACAAAGACCGCGAGTTCTTAACTAAAGGTGGCGTATTTACTGATGATTGGATTGATGCTTACATCGGTCTGAAGATGGAAGAAGTTACAAAAATCCGTCAAACACCACATCCAGTTGAGTTCAGCATGTACTACAGCTGCTAAAACCTAGTTATGGTTATGCACTAAAAAGGGGCAGCCTAGACGGTGCTTTTTTGGTTGAAAAGGCAGCTTAGGCTGCCTTTTTTATTTTTTATGGGTTTTAAGTTGTATAAATCGCACTTATTCCATTTCGTGCTGTCAGTGTCAACCATAATAGTTAATACTTCGTTGCTAACGCTAAGAGTCTCATCTAAACTATTGGAATGACTAAGAAAACTTATATGAACAAGCAATTTACCTTTATCAGCATTTTAATTTTTGCCTTAGCATTTTCAACATTCGCACATGCTGAAATATATAAACATGTGGATGCTGAAGGCCGCGTAACGTATTCTAACGTTAAAATAAAGGGTGCTAAGAAACTCTATTTAGAACCTGCTGATACTAGCTTTGGTAATAGTTCTGGGGGCGAGACAAAGCACGCGCCATCTACGCGAACAGCCACACCAGCAAGCTTTCCTAAGGTAGATGCAGGCACGCAAAACCAGCGTGATGGCAAACGTAAAGAGATTTTGCAAGCCGAATTAGATACTGAGAAAAAAGCATTAGAAGAGGCTAAAAAAGCCTATGCAGAAGGCGAGTCTAACCCTGAAGTCTTTAGAACAGCGGATGGGAAAACCTTGCGCAACGTGCCTAAGTTTCAAGAAAAGATGAAGTTATTGCAAGCTAACGTAGCTGTACACCAACGCAATATTGAATTATTAGAAAAAGAAATTAGCACGATTAATTAGTTTCTCAACCAGCTTCAAAGCTGGCTTGTCTTTTGCTTAAGTACTTTGTATAAACAAGCAACGTTTTAATTGCTATACAATCTATATAGAATATTAAGCTTAAGCTATGCTACAAAATGTCCCTTCCGGTTTTTCAGGTTTAGAGCATCTCGCTACAGCGGTGATGTTGCTTAATAAATCACACCAAGTGATTTATGCTAACCCTAGTACGGAAATATTATTTGCGCTTAGCGCTACGCATATCAACCAAAGCCATATTTCAGAAGTTTTCTTAAATTGCGAAGTATTGCAAACTGCCATAGACAATGCAGTTAAGAATGACAGTCCGTTTCGCGAACATGAGTTTGCACTCACCACCATGCGCCAACATTCATTTGCTGTTACTTGCACGGTGACACCTTTTAAAATCGGTGATGCCTCGCTACTACTTGAATTCCAACAAATGGACCAACAACTGCGTATTGCGCGAGAAGAGCGCATGTTGATACAGCAACAAGCGAACTCGGAGTTGCTTAGAAATTTAGCGCACGAAATTCGCAACCCATTAGGCGGGTTGCGTGGTGCTGCACAATTGCTAGAGCACGAACTTCCAAATCCTAATCTACGCGAGTACACGCAAGTAATCATTAAGGAGGCGGATAGGCTGCAAAGCTTGATGGATAGGCTCTTAGTGCCACATCGTGTGCCAAAATACGAACCTACCAACATTCATGAAGTATTAGAACGGGTTCGCAGCTTGCTACTGGCAGAGTCACCTAACAATATTAAAGTACTGCGTGACTACGATACTAGCCTGCCAGATTTAATTGGCGACAGAGAAAAACTTATTCAGGCGGTGCTTAATATTGCGCGCAATGCTGTACAGGCCTTGCAAGCTAACGGTACAGTGAATGCAGAGGTTGTTTTGCGCACACGTGCCGAGCGTCAAGTCACGCTTTCTAAAAAGCGGTATCGTGTCGCCATTAAATTGCAGATTGCAGACAATGGCCCTGGCATCCCTGCTGACATTCGTGACAGAATTTTTTACCCGCTCGTTTCTGGCCGCGAGGGTGGAAGCGGGCTAGGGCTAGCCCTAGCACAAACTTTTATTACGCAACACCACGGTATGATCGATTGCGAAAGTCAGCCAGGTAACACCTGTTTTACAATATTGTTACCTGTTGAAAGCTCTGTGATTAAAAATGCCATTATTCAACAATAGCAAAAACAAAACCTTAAGTTAGAGATTATTATGAAACCAATTTGGATATTAGACGACGACAAATCAATTCGCTGGGTATTTGAGAAAGCACTGGCGCGTACCGATTTGGAATTTAAAACGTTCTCCTCAGTGGTAGAAGCGCTGAATGCGTTAAATCATGACCAACCACAAGTGATAGTCAGCGACATCCGCATGCCAAATGGTTCTGGCTTAGATTTCTTAACAGAAGTTAAACAAAGATTTCCTGATATTCCTGTCATTATTATGACCGCATATTCTGACTTGGAAAGTGCTGTAGCCGCATTTCAAGGTGGTGCCTTTGAGTACTTAGCTAAGCCATTTGATGTAGACCAAGCGGTGGATGTGATTAAGCGTGCGGTAGAAGAAACCATGCGCCAAGCCGTCGATAACGTCACATTGGAAGAAACCCCCGAAATTATCGGTCAGGCACCTGCCATGCAGGAGGTTTTTCGCGCTATTGGCCGCCTAAGCCGTTCGCACGCTACGGTACTTATAAACGGCGAATCCGGCAGTGGTAAGGAGTTAGTCGCTAGCGCTTTACATAGACACAGCCCACGCGCTGAAAAACCCTTTATCGCCATCAATACAGCAGCTATTCCTAAAGATTTATTAGAGTCCGAATTGTTCGGGCACGAACGTGGTGCTTTTACTGGCGCAGCAGCAGCGAGGCGTGGGCGCTTTGAACAAGCTGATAATGGAACGCTTTTCCTAGATGAAATTGGTGATATGCCAGCTGATTTGCAAACACGGCTTTTGCGTGTTCTCAGTGATGGGCAATTTTACCGCGTGGGTGGGCATCAACCGCTGAAAGTCAACGTACGCGTCATTGCTGCAACTCACCAAGATCTGGAAGAGCGTGTAAAGCTAGGGCTTTTCCGTGAAGATTTATTTCACCGCCTCAATGTTATTCGCTTGCGATTGCCCCCATTAAGAGAACGTCGTGAAGATATTCCTTTACTTGCTAAGCACTTTTTGGCACATAGCGCACAAGAGCTAGGTGTAGAGCCTAAGCAGCTATCAGCGGCTGCGCTACGTTATCTAACAGTGGTTAACTGGAGCGGTAACGTACGCCAGCTAGAAAACGTTTGCCATTGGCTAACGGTAATGGCACCAGGTCAAAACGTAGATGTTGCCGATTTACCACCCGAATTGAAAGAAGATAATTCAAAATCATCTGGTAGCAGTTCTTGGCAAGAGGCGCTGGCTGCTGATGTGGCGGATGCCTTAAACCGTGGCGAGCAGAACGTGCTTGAAGCACGTACTAAAGAATTCGAACGTGTGATGATAATTAAAGCCTTGCTACATACTGGTGGTAGACGCATAGAAGCAGCGAATCAATTAGGCATGGGGCGTAATACCCTCACGCGTAAAATTCAAGAATTGGGTATAGACGAATAACGGTCATTGCGAGGAATGAAACGAAGAAACAATCCAAGCTTACTGTTTTGCTTGGATTGCCGCGCTACGCTCGTAATGGCAGACTAAACATTAATCGCTTTAGATCTGCTAAGCGGAAATACACTTTGCTTTTGTGCATCAATTTTATTAATAAAAAATACCTGCGCCAGCCTTGAATCTGCCATTGTTTTGCCAAAAAACTGGTTAGCCGCATGATAATGCCTGCCCTCGTAGAGAATTAACGTGTTGTAGACGTTATTCACACAGACTATTTCATCAAACATGTCGTGATAACTTGTATCCATAACTATTTCACCAGATCTAAATTTTCTATCATTTTCTTCTAATGCGCTTAAATATTTTTTCTCATCAAATTTTTTGTTAGGTTTAAATAGTGAAGTTCCTGAATTTAGCGGCGCATCTGGCGTTAAATAAAGCACAGCGGCAAATATAGTATTCTGATCAGTATGAATCACACCATCTTTATATTCTTCTGTAACACTTTGAAAATTAGTTGATATTGCCCAACGCATATAGTCGTACTCAGTATTATGAAATACTGATATCATTTTTTTACATATTTTTTCGTGCAATGTACTATCTAAATCAAACAAATCTTTAGTTCTGCTTCCTGGATACACATACTCCAAATTCTGCCTTTCATGACAAAACGTGTATTTTTGCGCCAATGCAAACTTTCTAATCGCATCGGGGTTTTCATAGAAGTTTTCTATTACGGTAACAGGATATAAATTCATAGCAATTCTTTTAAACTAATTAATAAAGAGGTCATTCAATATTTATTACGCCGTGCGAAACAAGGTAAGCCAGCACTTTATCTACACAATATTGTAATGGTTCTTGCCCTGTATTTAACACTAACTCTGGCTTTATTGGTGGCTCATAGGGTGATGAAATGCCAGTAAAGTCTTTAATGTCACCACGCCGCGCTTTGGCGTACAAGCCTTTTACATCTCGCTGTTCGCAAACACTTAAATCTGCTTTGCAGTATATTTCTATAAACTCACCTTGCTTTACCAAGCTGCGCACTCGGTCACGATCTGACTGATAGGGTGAAATAAAAGCGGTTAGCGCAATCACGCCAGCCTCTAAAAATAGTTTACTCATTTCACCAATGCGACGAATATTTTCTTGTCTATCTTCAACTGAAAAACCTAAGTCTGAGCACAAACCATGCCGTACGTTATCTCCATCAAACACATAGGTACGGCATCT
>JANNOS010000085.1:0-24924 GCA_031399315.1 Methylophilaceae bacterium
GTTTAAGTTTTATAGAAGCAATTAACGATTTAGCCAAAAATGTGGGGATGATTGTGCCTAAAGAAGATTCCACCCCACAATCGCGTGAAGCAGATGCGCAAAATAAAACCATTAAACTTGGCTTGCAAGAAAGCTTGCAACAAGCCGCCAATTATTACAAAGCGCAATTAAAAGAAAGTCCGCGCGCTATAGAGTATTTAAAAGGCCGTGGTTTAAGCGGCCAAATTGCAGCCAAGTTTCAAATTGGTTATGCGCCCTCAGGCTGGCAAAACCTGCAAAGTGTGTTTGCGAACTATGAAAACGATGCCTTACAAACCGCGGGCTTGGTGGTGGAAAACGAGCAAAGCAAACGTTATGACCGTTTTCGTGACCGCATTATGTTCCCGATTCACGACCAAAAAGGCCAAGTAATTGGTTTTGGTGGCCGCGTCATCAATCCTGAAGATACACCCAAATATTACAACTCACCTGAAACGCCGTTGTTTCAAAAGGGGCATGAGTTATACGGGCTGTTTGTCGCGCGCCGTGCCATACGCGATGCAGGCCGTGTATTGGTGGTGGAAGGTTACATGGATGTGGTGGCGCTGGCACAATATGGCATTGAGTATGCAGTCGCCGCACTGGGGACTGCGACTACGCCGTTTCATATTACCAAACTGATGCGCCAAACCGATGAAATCGTGTTTAGTTTTGATGGGGATAATGCAGGTCGTACCGCTGCTTGGCGCGCTGCTATGAACGCACTGCCAGCGCTCACCGATGGCTTAAAGCTACGTTTTTTGTTTTTGCCAAAAGAGCACGATCCCGATTCTTATGTGCGTGAATTTGGTAAAGAAAAGTTTGAGTTAGAAATGCAAAGCGCCATGCCGCTTTCACAATATATTGTGCAGCATTTAAGCGAGCAAAATCCGCTTAACTCACAAGAAGATAAAGTAAAATTTTTAAACGATGCGGAGCCGATTTTGCGGCAAATAGTCGCGCCACGTTTCTCGCTGATGTTGCGAAAACGCATTGCAGAACTAGCCGAAGTGACGGACGCTGAAATGCAAAGTTTGTTGAAATTACCTGCGCCAAATAAAACGCCCGTGCAATCGACTCAGCGCCAATCGCGCGCGCCACTTTCAATAAAAAAACGTTTTGTGTTGATGTTGTTAATGCAGCCGAGTTTAGCTAAAACCGAACATTTAAGTTTTGCACAAGGCTTTGGCGAAGAAAACGTGCTCCTGCAAGCCAGTATCCATGCGGCTCTCGAGCAACCTCAATCAAGACCAGCTACGCTCTTGCACACGATTGAGTCGCAGGTTGATCCACGATTGCTGCACGAAATTCAGCGGGAATTACAATTGTTAGACGAAAGTTTAGATTTTGTGCTTGAATTTGAGGGCGCGCGTACCCAACTTGTTGATATGACACAGCAAAAGCAAGATGGTGGCATATTAGAAGCGCTGAAAGAAAAACCATTTAGCGCCTTAACTGTCGAAGAGCGGGAAACGCTGGCAGGCATGACCGTAAGAAAAAAATAGATAAATCACTATTGTGACGGGCTTTATTGGTTAAAATTTAAGCAAAAATGACCAAAAAAGTGACTTTTTAAAGTATAATTTAGGGTTTTCCGCAATCGCAAGATACTCACAAGATAGACTTAAAGAATAGGATCGGGCATGGCCAGACCAAAATCAGATAAAACCTTAGAAAAAGAGCGCTTAAAAGTCGCAGCAGACGCAGCGAAAGATCCAGCAGCGATGGCGGTAGATGCAGAAGCACGCCGTTCGCGCTTAATTACGCTGATTGTGTTGGGTAAAGAGCGTGGTTATTTAACCTATGGCGAGATTAATGACCATTTGCCAGATGATGTGCAGAACTCCGAGCAGATCGACGGCATTATCGGCATGATTAACGATATGGGCATTCAGGTGTACGAAGAGGCGCCCGATGCTGAAGTATTGCTGATGTCTGACTCTGCACCACCAGTTGCGGATGAAGATGCCGTAGAAGAAGCAGAACAAGCCTTAGCGACTGTGGATTCTGACTTTGGTCGTACTACTGACCCAGTGCGTATGTATATGCGTGAAATGGGCACAGTAGATTTGTTAACGCGCGAAAGCGAGATTGAAATTGCGCGCCGTATTGAAGATGGCCTGAAACACATGGTGCAAGCGATTGCCGCTTGCCCAACGACGATTGCCCAGTTGTTGGCGATGGTGGATCAGGTTGAAAATGATGAAATTAGCGTAGATGACTTAGTAGACGGTTTGATTGATAGCGATATTGGTTTAGAAGATACGCTTGTTGCGGAAACTGTTGAAGAAGAAGACATAGACGCTGAAGAAGAAGATGATGGCGATGAAGATGGCGCAAAAGCGGCAGCTATCTCTGCTGAGGCGCTGGCTAAGCTAAAAGAAGAAGTATTAAAACGTTTTGCGGTGATACGCAAAGCCAATGCTGAAATGAACGCGATTCGCGAAAAATCAAGCTCGCAAGACCCAAAATATAAAAAATTGCATGAGACTGTTTTAGAAGAGCTTACCGCATTCCGTTTCTCGGCAAAGCAGGTAGAAGCCTTGTGTGAGCAAGTGCGAACTCTGGTAGAAGAAGTGCGCGGCCATGAGCGCAAAGTGCTGGATTTCTGCGTAGATAAATCTGGCATGCCGCGTGCGCATTTTATTAAAAGCTTTCCAGGCAATGAGATTAATTTAACTTGGTTAGATATGGAGTTAAGCCTAGATAAGCCTTATATCGAGCGCTTGCTACGTTATAAGCACTCTATTATTGATCAGCAAGATAGATTAATCGCGCTTGAGAATAAAGTCGGTATTCCGATTAAAGAGCTAAAAGAAATCAACAAGCAAATGACGACTGGCGAGGCGCGTGCGCGTCGTGCCAAACGTGAGATGATTGAGGCTAACTTGCGTTTGGTGATTTCGATTGCAAAAAAATACACCAATCGTGGTTTGCAGTTCTTGGACTTGATTCAAGAAGGTAATATCGGCTTGATGAAAGCGGTAGATAAATTCGAATACCGTCGTGGGTTCAAATTCTCAACCTATGCAACTTGGTGGATTCGCCAAGCGATTACACGTTCGATTGCGGATCAGGCACGTACGATTCGTATTCCTGTGCATATGATAGAAACGATTAACAAAATGAATCGTATTAGTCGCCAGATTTTGCAAGAAACAGGTGTCGAGCCAGACCCAGCAACATTGGCCGAGAAAATGGAAATGCCAGAAGATAAGATTCGTAAAATCTTAAAAATCAGCAAAGAACCGATTTCAATGGAAACACCTATTGGCGATGATGAAGATTCACACTTGGGCGATTTTATTGAAGACAATACCACGCTTGCGCCAATGGAGGCTGCAGTATATGCAAGTTTGCGCGATGCAACCAGCGAAGTGTTAGAGTCGCTTACACCGCGCGAAGCGAAAGTGCTGCGTATGCGCTTTGGTATTGAAATGAATACTGACCATACCTTAGAAGAAGTGGGAAAACAGTTTGATGTAACGCGTGAGCGCATTCGTCAAATAGAGGCGAAAGCCTTGCGTAAATTACGCCATCCTACGCGCTCAGAAAGACTACGTAGCTTCTTAGAAACTGGTCAAGATTAAAGTTTTACCGTTTTGGTTATGCCAAAACACAGCAGCTTATAGGCCCCTTAGCTCATGCTTGGTTAGAGCAGCGGACTCATAATCCGTTGGTACTGTGTTCGACTCACAGAGGGGCCACCAATTAAAGTCAGATTTGTGTTTAAGCCCAAATTTTTTGGGTGTTAAGACAAATGTTATTCACAAATAGCATTTTATGTATAATTATTAGCAGCATTTAATTTGAAATGGTTGGTCAGAGTGGCTAATATGGGCACTTAATGTCAGGAAATTGCAAATATTATGAATGACAAAATGAATAAAGCTTCAATTTGCAGTATAGTTTCTTTAGATATCATTGATTTTTCAGTGAAATCAGAGACTGAAAAATTAGAAGTAAAAAGCCAGTTTGATAATATAGTTAATCATGCAATGGCTGACATTCCTGAAGATGACCGAGTGATTGTAGATGCTGTTAACGGTGTAGCAATCGCTTGTAGTGGCCAACTAGAGAATGCCTTAGAAGATGCATTATTTATCTCACTTACCATTCGCGATGAAATTTTAAAAAATAACATTCATAGCGCAACGCCTTTATATGTACAGTTAGGCATTAATATGGGTTCAGTGCAGCGAGTTAATGATGCTGATGGAAAGCCTAGTCTTGTTGGTGATGGTCTTGATGATGCGCAGCGTGTAATGTGCTTTGCGAATCCTAATCAAATTTTGGTTTCGCGCGCATATTATGAAAGTGCATCAAAATTAACACATGAAATCTCACAAATGTTCGAAAAGTATGACATGCACACGCTTGAGCATGATGTTTATGCTGTTAGGTTACTAAAAGATGTCATTATTGAAGATGCTCCGTCAATTCCAGCAGACATCTATGAGCAACAGCCTTCAGTAGTTGGTAAAATTAACTGGAGATATATTGCGTCAGTATCGTTAGGGTTGTTAGTATTTTTTGCGATCACTAAAGTGGGATTAGAGCCTTCTGAGCCAATAATTATTTTAGATGAGCCTGTCGCGGCGTTAACTACAGCAGAACCAATGATGGAGTTGGCTTCGGAGTCTGCACCAACTATTAAAGCACCCGATGTATCTGAGCAGGTTAGCACTGATCAACCATCACAAGTTGAAGCTACTTCAGTATCAAATATCAAATCAACAGAGAAGCAAGCTGAAATTATAGAGCCTATGGCGGCCTCTAAGCAAAGTGCAGATGCCTCTAAAAAAACCAAGTCTCAAAATAAACTTGCTCAAAAAGTAGAAGCTGATGCCAAGTCAACTTCAACTAATAGCGCAAAACCAGAGACAAATGCAGTTGCAAAAGCGACAGACAGTGCTGTTGCAAACAAAACGCCTGTTAACTCAACAGCAAATGAGGTGCAAGCGAGTGCGCCTACAAAATACATAGAGTCAAAAGTTGAGAAAAGTATTGCTAAAGAAAAATCAGGTTGGGAGTCTTTTAAAGATGGCCTTGCAAGAGGTGCTGAGCGTAAGTGCACACAAGGTGAAGTTGCAATGAATCAATGCGATAAATAAAAATTTAACCAATTAAATTAAAATCTCACGTTAATATTTGGCTAATAAAAAAGAAAATTGATCAAACCGTGAGTGAACAAAAAGCAATCAACGATAATATCTGGCGTACCAAAATGTTGGAGCAAGGGCTTGCCCAACTTGGGCATGCGCTACTTATTGTTTCTAGTCGGGGTGAGGTGCAGTTTGCGTCTGAGTCTGCAGCAACGATGCTAACTAAGGATTGTGGGCTTAGCATGATCAATCAAAAATTAGTGGCCGAGCTTGAGCCAGATAACTTGAGATTGCAAAATGCGATTCAATCTGCAACAGATGCTAGTAGCGTACAAGAAAACTCTATTGGAATTTATATTCATCGCAATCAATATCCTAGGCCATTTTATTTAGTGCTGACTAGGCTGCTAAAGCAGGGAGAAGAAAGGCGTGATGGGCATAGCGTCTTCATTTTAATTAAAGATTTAAGTTTGAATATTGAACGCTGGGCTGATCGACTTAAATCAAGTTTTGATTTATCGCCAAGAGAGGTAGAGTGTGCGGTTCTGCTTACAGAGCGCAGAGGCGTGGAAGAGATTGCTGAAGTGATGGAGATTTCTATCGAAACTGTGCGGCAATACATTAAAAGCATGTTTAAGAAAATGGATGTGCGTAAGCAGCATGAGTTGGTGAGTTTAGCATTGGAATATCGCAGAAATAGATAAGCAGGAAAATACAAAAAAAGCGACTTACACTTCAGTAAGTCGCTTTTTTTATAGCTAATTATTTTAGTTGGGAGCGTATGTTTGGTTAACTTTTACAAACTTTAAGTCGCAACTTTTAATTTGCTTTTTGATGGTTTGTGGTTTATTAATTTCATGCCAGTTGCAATACACACCAAAGTCACTACATAAAATACAAGTTGCATACCAGCAGGCTGGGCATCGTAACCTATTAAGCTATGTAACAACATGCCAAGAATAGACTGTTCGGATAGCACTGCTGATGTATCCCATAAAGGTGATATCAGTGCAGGAATTAGATCTGCCTGTATGAGGTATCGTGCAGCCTGCGATGCCATGCCTGCGGCTAACAGTAAGACGAGGAGGCTAGTGGCAGAAAAAAACCAACGCATAGGAATACGTAATAAACCCTTATATAGCGCGTAACCTACAGCAACCCCAGCCACTAAACCAATCGCACCACCAAGCAGTAAAGCAGATACTCCAAGTTGATCTGACGTGGCAATGCCATATAAAAATAGCACGGTTTCCGACCCTTCACGTAACACAGCGATGCCCACTACTGCCAATAATACAGAGCACTCTTTTGCCCCATCTTGTATGGCTTTCCCTACGTTCCGTGCGCTTGCAGCAAGCTCAGCGCCGTGGCTAGACATCCAAATATTATGCCAAGCTAGCATGAGTACTGCAGTAAGTAAGATAAGTGCGTTAAATAACTCTTGACCCATGCCGCTTGCAAGCTCAGAGATCTTGTCGGTAAAAGCAGCTACCAACATAGAGCCCAATAGCCCGAGCACTACCCCCGCGCTAATCCAGCGGGTGTGGCCAGGCACATCACGCGTCGCAGCAGTGACAATGCCAATGATAAGAGCGGCTTCTAATACTTCACGAAAAACAATAACGGCAGTACCAAACATAGGTGCTTTCTAAATAGGTGATTTAGCGATACGGATTAGACTTACTTTGCGAACTTTTATTTAGCGACATTTATTTAGCGACAATGGCGCCTTGGGCAGTTTTGGCATTAAATTCGCCCATGAACGTGTATTTGCCTGGCTTAAGTGGACCGATAAAAATGAAGGCTTTGCTCTTGCCAGCAATAATTTTTTCTACGTGTAAATCATCACTGTGAAATTCATCGATTGAAGCGTCTTGATTTTCAACGAGTAGTTTCACTTTTTTACCTGCGGGCACTGTTGTAATGGCTGGTGTAAAGCGATGATTTTTTAAGATGATTTTGTAATCAGCATCAGCTGCAAAACCTACACCTGCAAAACCAAGTGTAGAAAGTAAAAACCCAAGCAGAATAACGATATATTTCATTTTATAGCCCTTAATTATAATTAAGTTAATGATAGTGATTCTCATTAATATTTGCAAGTACTTTCTGATGAGTTTTATCATTAGCGTTGAATTTTGGTGCTATGCGCAACAGTTTGTAGTGTTTTTTTACGCTGAGAAATGCACTTAAGTAAGCTTATGCAATGCCTCGCGCTGTGTGGCATAATGCCGCATGGCTAAGGCAGGCTTATTAAAGTTTATTTTTGTAGGAAATAGATGGGATTGGTAGCAAACAATGTTGTGCTTAATGTAGAGAACTTAGCGGCAGTTCGTGGCGATAGGTTGTTGTTTGAAAACATCAGTTTTGAGCTTGTAAATGGTGCAGTGCTTTACTTAAAGGGTGCAAATGGTTCAGGTAAAACAACGCTATTACGTACTATTTGCGGCCTTTCTTCACCATATATGGGCAGTATTACTTGGTGTGGCGAGAAAATTAACGCACTGGCAGAAGAGTACTATAAACACGTGCTATATATTGGCCACTTGCCAGGCATTAAAGAAGACCTAACGGCGATAGAAAATTTGCAACTCTCTATTGCATTGTCTGGCGCGCAAGTTCCAGAGGGTCAAATCATCGAAGTGCTTAAAATGCTGGGTTTAGAAAAAGGGTTGAATTTGCCTACGCGCATGTTGTCACAAGGACAGAAGCGCCGCGTGGCGCTAGCAAGATTGTGGTTAGAAGATTTGCCGCTTTGGATTTTAGATGAGCCGTTTACCGCTTTAGATGTGAATGCAACACAATTATTGAAGCAACAAATTGAAGCTTTTGCGCACAAGGGCGGCATGGTTATAATGACCACCCATCAGGAAGTTAAGATTGGTGTGCCTAATTTTGCAGAATTACGCCTCGATGAAAAAATAGCTGAAAAAACAATTGAAAAAGCAGCGTGATTTAGATGTTAGAAACAAAACTATCCAAGGCATCAAGTAACGTGAATGACATCGGTACGTTCTCGGTATTGGTTCAGATTTTAAGGCGAGATATTCGCGTGGCACTTCGTCGGCAATCTGATGTGGCAGCGGTATTTTTCTTTTTTATTATAGCGGCGAGCCTGTTCCCTTTGGGTTCAGGGGCAGATCCAAAACTATTGAGCGCCATGGCACCAAGCGTGTTGTGGGTGACGGCCTTGTTATCTTGCATGTTGTCGCTTTCAAGAATATTTGCGAGTGATTATGCTGATGGCACTTTAGAGCAGCTGATGCTCTCTAATCAGCCTGTAGTGCTGATAGTGCTGATGAAAATATTGGCGCACTGGCTGCTCTCTGGTCTGCCCTTGGTGCTAGTTGCGCCATTGATAGGTTTGCAGTTTAACTTAAGTGGTGAGCAGTTGCAGGTGCTTGCAATATCACTATTGATGGGTACGCTTGCATTAAGTTTAATAGGCAGTATTGGTGCGGCGCTTACCTTAGGCATACGCGGCACAGGTGTGTTGATTGCGATTTTAGTTTTACCGCTTTATATACCAGTGCTGGTGTTTGGTGCAGGTGCGGTGAATGCGGTTTCTATCGGTATGAGCCCGAATGGCGCACTTTCATTGTTAGGCGCTGTTTTGGCGCTGGCGCTGGTATTTTCACCGCTTGCGTCAGCCGCTGCATTGAGAATCGCGTTAGAGTGATTTATGGTTATTAAATTTAAAGACACGCAAACAAAAACAGACATTAAATTGGTTTAAATATGAATTGGTTTAAATACGCATCTCCTAAAACTTTCTACCCTTTGGCGGGCAAGCTTATCCCTTGGTGCGCAGTAAGCGCTACCATACTTATTGCCTATGGTTTGTATCTTGGTTTGTTTGTTGCACCAACAGACTTTCAGCAGGGTGAAGGTTACCGTATTATTTTTGTGCATGTGCCAGCGGCATGGTTTTCTATGTTTTTATATTTGATTATGGCACTGTATGCAGCCATGGGCTTGGTATTTAACGCCAAATTATCTTATATGATGGCTACCGCCATCGCGCCAACGGGCGCCATGTTTACATTCATCGCTTTGGTTACAGGCTCGCTGTGGGGCAAGCCAATGTGGGGCGCGTGGTGGGTGTGGGATGCAAGACTTACCTCAGAACTCATTTTGCTGTTTTTGTATATTGGTTATATTTCATTGCAAGCGGCGATTGACGATAAAGCCCGTGCGGATAAAGCCAGTGCGGTTTTGGCCTTAGTTGGTGCGATAAATGTGCCGATTATCTATTTTTCGGTGAAATGGTGGAACACGCTGCATCAAGGCGCATCCGTCAGTTTAACCAAAGCGCCTGCCATGGCGGCGATTATGCTGCAGGGCATGTTGATTATGGCAATTGGTTTTTGGTTGTATAGCATTACGGTAATCTTAATGCGAGTGCGTTGTGAGATTTTAGAACGTGATAGCAAAATTGCCATGTTTAGACAAGATTAGGTAAAGGAGAAAATATGCATTGGGGTAGTTTCAGTGAATTTTTAGCTATGGGTGGCTATGGCTTTTATGTGTGGAGTTCGTTTGGCGTTACATTCTCAGTCATGGCGATAGAGTTGTGGATGCTGAATAAACGCCGCAAGAGTATTAGCCAAGCGGTAAAGCAACAAGCAATTTAATTTAAGGGTATTTTGGTATGAAGGCACGTCATAAAAGGTTTGCATTGATAGCAGTGGGGTTGATATTGTTGGTGATCGCCGCGGTGTTATTCACCAAATCATTCAAAAGCAATTTAGTATTTTTCTTTACGCCAACGCAAGTAGAAAACGGCGAAGCACCTAAAACAGGGAATTTTAGAATAGGCGGCATGGTAGAGGAAGGCAGCTTAAAGCGCCTGTCAGATGGGCTGCGTGTGGAGTTTAGAGTAACCGATACGGCAAAAACTATGCAGGTGCAATACAAAGGCATACTGCCTGATTTGTTTAAAGAAGGTAAAGGTGTGGTAGCAGAAGGTGAACTCAACCAAGATGGTTTATTTGTCGCTAATCAAGTTTTAGCCAAGCATGACGAAAACTATATGCCGCCAGAAGCTGCAGCAGCGCTTGAGGCTGCTAAAGTACAAAAAGCAAAAGATGCGACTGTGAGTAACACTGCGGAAGGTGCAAAATGATTCCTGCTATTGGCGAGCTGTCGCTCATTCTTGCATTTTTATTTGCCATTATTCAGGGTACATTGCCGTTAGTAGGTGTTTGGAGAAATAAAAAAACACTCATCAATTTAGCAGTGCCAGCTGCGCGCGCGCAATCGGGGCTTATTGCGCTGGCTTTTTTTATCTTGGGTTACTCGTTTTACGTTAATGATTTTTCGGTGTTGTATGTTGCCTCCACCTCAAATTCTCAGTTGCCTACTATTTATCGATTAGCCGCAGTATGGGGTGGGCATGAAGGCTCGATGCTGCTTTGGGTATCTATATTAGCGGTGTGGACAATTGCGGTGACCATGTTTGCAAAAAATCTGCCAGATAGTTTTAGAGTGAGGCTCATCGCTGTAATGGGTTTGGTGAGTGTAGGTTTCTTAGCATTTATTTTGTTTACCTCCAATCCGTTTGACAGACTTATCCCCGCGGCCTTAGATGGTCGCGATTTGAATCCGCTTCTGCAAGATCCTGGCATGGTATTTCACCCACCTGTGCTATATATGGGTTATGTGGGCTTCTCGGTGGCGTTTGCATTTGCCATTGCTGCGTTGTTAGACGGCAGTCTAGATAATGCCTGGGCGCGTTGGACGCGGCCTTGGACCACGGTCGCTTGGGCGTTTTTAACCTTAGGTATTGCTTTTGGCAGTAAATGGGCTTATTACGAGCTAGGTTGGGGCGGTTGGTGGTTTTGGGATGCAGTAGAAAACGCTTCTTTCATGCCGTGGTTGGTGGGCACAGCGCTTATTCATTCGCTGGCAGTTACAGAGAAACGTGGCGCGTTTAAAGTTTGGACAGTGTTACTTTCAATTTGTGCATTTTCGTTGAGTTTGCTAGGCACGTTTTTAGTGCGCTCAGGTGTGCTGACATCGGTGCACGCATTTGCTACAGACCCTAGCCGAGGCATATTTATTTTGCTTTATTTGGTTATTGTAATCGGCGGTGCGCTGCTGTTATTTGCACTGCGCGCGCCCAATGTGGGCTTAGGTGAAAAGTTCGATGTGGTCTCGCGGGAGTCATTTTTACTGGCTAATAATGTAGTGTTAGCAGCAGCAGCAGGTTCAGTGCTGCTGGGTACCATGTACCCATTGTTAATTGATGCCTTAGGTGGCGGTAAAATTTCAGTAGGCCCACCCTATTTTGATGCTGTATTTGTAGCGATTATGGCGCCTGGCATATTTTTAATGGGTTTGGGGCCATTGGCGAAATGGAAAAAGACCAGCCTGCCAGAAATCGGGACACGCTTAAAATTGGCTGCAGTGATTAGTGTTGTTTCAGCGTTGCTTGTACCTTCTATTATGGGAAAAATTTCGTTAATGGTGGCTGTGGGCGTGTTTATGGGCGCTTGGGTATTAAGCACCACTTTAATTCTGCTGCAAAATAGAATCAATTCGCGCCAAGTGGCAAGTGTTAGTTTAATCAATAACTTAAAAGGTATTCCGCTGGCTTTTTATGGCATGCTGCTGGCGCACTTTGGCATAGGGGTGTTTATCTTGGGCGTGACCTTGGTAAAAGGTTACGAAACTGAGCAAGATGTACGCATGGAAATAAACGATGTGGCAAAAGTAGACGATTTAGCTTTTGTGTTTAAAGGCGCAAAAGAAATTAAAGGTCCTAATTATTTGTCTTCGCAAGGTACATTTGTTGTAACTAGTGGTAATAAAACAATTGGCATACTGCATCCAGAAAAACGCTTTTATCCTGTGCAAGGTAGCACGATGACCGAGGCAGATATTCAACCTGGTGTATTTAAAGATTTGTATGTTTCATTGGGTGAGCCGCTAGAGCAAGGTGCTTGGAGTGTGCGAATTTATATTAAACCTTTTGTACAATGGATATGGGCTGGCTGCATTATTATGGCGCTGGGTGGCCTTCTTGCGCTGTGTGACCGCCGTTACCGCGTTGTAGAAAAAAACATAGTTAAAGGTAAGAAGCGTAAAAAATGAGTAAAAAACTTAAATTTTTATTACCGCTTTTTTTATTTTTAGTTGCGGTAGGTTTTTTAGCAAAAGGATTATTTTTAAATCCACACGAAGTCCCATCGCCATTGGTTGGCAAGCCTGCACCAGTTTTTACAGCACCCCTATTAGGTGAAGCTGGTAAATCTTTCCACAGTGATGAAATGAAAGGCCAAGTATGGTTGCTCAACGTGTGGGCATCGTGGTGCGTGGCCTGTCGTGAGGAACACCCATTATTGATGGAAATGGCGAAAACAAAAAAAATCATTACTTACGGCTTGGATTATAAAGATACCGATGCAGAAGCGCAGCAGATGTTGGCCGCCATGGGGAATCCTTATGACAAAGTGATCACTGATATTGATGGAAAAATTGGCATCGATTACGGAGTATACGGTGTGCCCGAAACTTACTTGATTGATAAACTAGGCGTTATTCGCTATAAACATACTGGTCCACTTACGCCAGAAATTTTGCTGGCGAAAATTGTACCTTTACTTAACGAGTTGCAACAATGAAAAAGCTGCTTATTACTTTAATGTTGGCATCCCACTTTTTACTAAGTGCAAATGTTGCACTTGCTGGTGAAGCGAAACCTTTGGCCGAAGACCCCGTGCTAGAAGCGCGCTTAAAAGCAATGTCACATGAGTTACGCTGTTTGGTGTGCCAAAACCAAACACTAGCTGACTCCGATGCGCCATTAGCGGAAGATTTACGTAAAGAAATCCGTGCGCAAATGCGTGAAGGAAAAAGTGACCAAGAAGTCGTTGATTACCTTGTCGCACGCTATGGTGATTTTGTGCGTTACCGCCCACCTGTTAACAACAGCACAGCGTTGCTATGGTTTGGCCCATTTTTGTTGTTAATACTAGGTGGATTTGTGCTTTATAGAGCGCTTAAAAGGCAAGCTGGCGGTGAAAGCTTTGAAACTGAAGATTAGTACTTTTTTATCATGATATTTCAAAAGCATGATATTTCAAAACACATGCCCTGCAGCCTAATATCCATGCGGGTTGCAGGGCATGTGTTTTAGAGGTCTAATTAAAAATTGTGCGTATATTGCATGCTCAAAATATCTACGCTACCTTCAAAATCACCACGCACACGACCATTAAATCCTTTGGCAAGTGTATTTTGGTTGTCATCAATTGAAGCGTCACTAATAAATAAGTGTGAATAACCAACATCAAACTTAGACTTAGGCGACATTACATAGCTAGCACCAAGTGCTAACCATTTTCTATCATTGCCTGGTATGCGTGCGGTGCGGAATTCATCTTTAATCGCCTCTTCGTCATATGCCAAACCAGCCTTTAATTTGATTGCGTCACTGTAAAGGTAATTCACCCCCACAGAATAACGCATGGTGTTTTCCCAGTTTTCTGGCGTTTCAGTTAGTAATGCACCGCTATTGCGATAAATGGCTAATCGTTCAAATTGACTCCAGCGTGTCCAAGTCACGTCGCCCATTAACTCCCATTTATCATTTAAACGGCTAAATGCGCTTAAAGATAAACTTGCTGGGAGCGAAACATCGGCCGTTACATCGCCATCTGGAGCTGCTGCGAATGGTATGCCTGCAGGCCGCCGAAACTTGGCATCACCATCTAAGTGCTGTTCTACTTTTGAGCGATAAGCCAAACCGATACGCGTGTCTGCAGTTGCTTGATAAATGGCACCTAGGTTATAGCCAAAGCCCCAGTCATCACCTTTAATCTTTACACTTCCCTGTGTAGCTACTGGAAAATTAACTGCACGCGTAAGCGTTGCTTCTGCCCACATTGCAGATATACCAAAGCCTAAAGAAAGCTGATCGTTTATTTTGAAAGCGATGGCAGGATTAATATTAATCGTTTTTACTTCAGACATATCTGCTTGAAAGCGACCTAACCATTCTTTATCGTATTCGGTTTTAAGGCCAAATGGTGCGTTGATTCCAAGACCTAATTTTACATTTTCATTCAAATCTGTTTTGAAATACATGTTAGGTACAAAAGCGAGATCGCCAGCATTAGGTCCTTCATCACCTAACGGTTTTACAAGAACTACAGGAGCTAACGACCCTTTGTTGTGAAACTCCGCATTTGGCTTAATCAGGTGCACCGCACCGACTGCCTGAGTACCCTGAATATAGGCCATTCCAGCAGGGTTAAAAAATATCGTGCTGGCATCTTCAGCTGCCGCCGATCCACCAGCGTAGGCGTTACCCATGCCGCTTCCACTTTGCTCAATTAATGCAAATCCAGCTGCTTGTACAGTAAGTGATGTTGTAAAAATCACGAAACCTAGAAATACTTTTTGCATGACGAATTCTTCCCCAAAAATTAATTTTAATTAGTATTTAAAGCTATTTTTTATCAATAGGTTACGGAAATAATCTAGAGTAACTTATAGAGCAGCTTGTTTTTTTAATTGTTGTTATATGTGAACAATCTACCTTAAAAGAAAGTTTTTTTCAAAATTATTTTCTTGAGGTAAGTAATTATTAAGCCTATAGTTTTAATCGTATTAAGCTCATATAGTATATAACTATATGATTTAAAATAAATAAAAAGAAATGTTATATAGACTAGCAACCATTAATTTTACTAGGAGAAATACATGAATACCGTCGTGGATTTTCAACAATTTAGCGTATCAAACTATCAACAAATCAATACTCGTTTTGACTCTGAGTTTGGGGTAATGTGGTCAATTATGAATCCAGAACCTAGACCTTGCTTTACTAAAACTTGCCTCAACGACTTATTGCAACACCATAATTTTTTACAATCTTTGCGAGGTCAAATTGTTTTCCAAGGTAAAGCTCATCAGGTAAATTATTTAGTATTAGCCTCGGGACTAGACGGTGTGTTTAATTTGGGTGGTGATTTGTCTGCGTTTAGAGAGTTAATCATGAATCAAGATAGGGATAAGTTGTTTGATTATGCAAAGCTTTGCATAGATAATTTGTGGACTTTCTACAGCATGCAAGCGCCTGTTACAACAATTTCTCTGGTACAAGGCCAGGCAATGGGTGGCGGTTTTGAGTCTGCACTTTCCGCTCATGTAATGGTGGCAGAAAAAAGCGCGCTAATGGGTCTGCCAGAAGTGTTGTTTAATTTGTTTCCAGGTATGGGGGCATTAAGTTTTTTATCTCGCAAAATAGGTATGCCTGCCGCTGAAAAAATGGTGCGTTCAGGCAAAATATATACTGGTGAAGAGCTCTATCAAATGGGTGTGGTTGATGTACTTGCAGAAGATGGGCAAGGCGAATATGCGCTTAATAATTGGATTAAAAAGAATCACCGTTCGTTAAATTCATTTCAGGCTATTAATCGTGCAAAACAACGTGTTAATCCATTAACGTTGGTAGAACTTTATGATATTACTGAAATTTGGGTAGATGCAGCATTACGCTTAGATGAGCGTAACTTAAAGGTGATGGAAAGACTAGTTAGAGCACAGAACGCAAAAGTTGGCAGTGATGTTACAAATATTAGCGAAAAGCAAACTGCTTAGCGCTTAAGTGTTGGCAGTTGGTTTTTGACGCGCTTGGGCTGGACGTCTCAGGTAGTCTTCTACAGCGAGTGTGAGTTTAGAAAAGTCACTATTAAGTTTTTCTAACATTTCTTGTGTTTGGGCAGGTGTAATCGTGCCATTTAATTGACCGATTATTTCGGTAGTGCTTGCTAGCTCAGTTGCGCCTACGCTTAGACAGTTGCCTTTTAATGCATGGCAATGATCGTGTAATTCGCCGTAATATTTTTGCTTAGCTGAAGCTTCTATTTTGTAGATCAGCTTTAAAGAGTCAGCCAAGAAATTTCGGAGCAAACGATGCATAAATAACTCATCACCAGCGCCAATTTTTTCAAGCTCGTTTAAGGTATGCAAATCTAACTGCAAGTTATCTTCTTTAAGGTCAGATTCAATGTTGGTTGGGCTGTGAAGAGCGTTTTTCAGCCATTGATCGGCAGTGCTTGGTGGTAGATTGAGTATATTTTCAATTGTGTTAAATAATGTACTTGCTTCGATAGGTTTGGTTAAAAATGCATCGAAGCCAGCCTCAACTGATGCCTCTCTTGCAGAAACCGTGGCATCTGCAGTAAATAAAATAAAGCGAGTTGCTTTATCATCAGGCTGGGTAAATCTATAAAGTTTAAGCGCATCAGTACCACTCATCCCTGCCATATTTAGGTCGGTAATGACGAGGTCAAATTTTCTTTGATCAAGCGCGTCCAACATTTCATCTCCATTTGAGACAATTTCAACGTTGTGGCCAGGCAACGAAAGCAAACGTGTAATAATTTTTTGGTTAGTACTTTCATCCTCGCAAACCAGTATATTTAAGGGTTTTACAGCTTGATGAATTTTAGAAATTGGTGCTATATTTGCCCCATAATTAATTTCAGAATCATTTTGAGCGTTATCTGGTACGGCTTTTTCTAATGTCAGCTCGAACCAAAAGCGGCTACCAACACCTTCGGTACTCTGAAAGTTAAGTGAGCCCCCCATTTCCTCAACCATATGCTTGGCAATGGTAAGCCCTAAGCCACTGCCACCAAATTTTCTGGTATTTGATGAATCTGCTTGCGTAAAGCTTTCAAACACTTTATGTTGCTTATCGGCAGGTATCCCAACGCCAGTATCGGTAACTTCAAAGCGAACGATAGTGTTTTCTGGGTAATCTTGTAGCAAGGTGGCTGATAAAGTGACACTACCAATTTGCGTGAATTTAATGGCATTGCCTAATAAATTCGCTAATACTTGGCGTAATACAAATGCATCACCTTTAAGTGTGCCAATGCTGTTTGAAATGCTAGCGCCTAATTGAATGCCTTTACTATTAGCTTGTGCGCGGAAAATTTCTAAGGTGTCGTACACTGCGTCCTGAGGTGAAAAAGCTACATTTTCAATCGTAAATTTGCGTTCTTCGATTTTGGTAAAATCTAATACATTATTAAGTAGCGAAAGTAGTAATTTGGATGAGCTATCAAGTGTTTTAAGCAAATCTTTTTGATCTGCATTAAGCGGTGTGGTTTTAAATAAGGTGCTAATACCAATAATGCCGTTGAGCGGTGTGCGAATCTCATGGCTCATATTGGCGACGAATTGTGTTTTTGCAAGGCTGGCTTCAATCGCTTTTCGGCGCTCAATTTCTTCCTTGTGTATTGCCTCATGTAGGCGACCAATTAGTTTGGCAACATAAAGGGGTAAAGCAATTAGCATTACAATTAGGCTGTAACCAATAGTTTGATGCGTTAGCCAATATGGGCTGATATTAGTTGCGATTAAGAAACCTACGATACTTAAAACTTGTGCATGATAGAGATATTTTTTGCCATACCTAAAGCCATTGCCAAAAATTACCCATAAATATACCGCAACAAGCATTACTCCAATATCCGCAGTAAGTGCCATAAAAATTGAGGCGGCTCCAATGTCTAGCCAAGCTCCTGTTATCCGTCTTGCGATAACGTTAAACTTATTTTTAATGATGGCTATAATAAGTAATATTGAAAGTAACTCAAAAATGAAATCAATCTTAAAAGCAACATACTCTTGGTGGCTAAGCGAGTGATTTAAGTAGCTGTAAATAATTAAACATAAAATAGCAAGACCAACACCTATACGAATTACAGCCTGCTCTAGCTCTAGCGGATCACAATGGCTGGCTGCGTTTTTGTACCAATTTTTAAGTAATTTCAGCATGATCACCTAAGTAATGAGCCCTAAGCCATAGTATTGTTTACTTTGCGCCAACAAGGCTTTAGCAACTTTTGCTAATTCTTTCGTTTGAACAGGCTTGGTTAAGCAGGCTGAAGCCCCTGCAGCTATTAATTCCTGATGTGTAGCATGGTCTTTTAGTACAGTGACAACAACAATGGCTTGGGTTAATACGTTATCAGCATTTTTTAGCGCCTGTACAAATTGCATCCCGTCCATGTGATGCATCCGAAAATCAGTAATAATTAAGTCCACTTGTTTATTTTGTAGCCAAGCTAGCGCTTCCACTGGGTCGGTCATCGCGATAATTTTAAGATCCATTTTAAGAGATTTTAAAATGGCAGCGTGTATATCTAACACGGTTGGTTGATCATCAATCAACAAAACTGTTTGCCTAAATTTTGGTGCGCTTCGAATGTTGCTTACTGTTGTCATGTTAATGAATAGCGGTTGCATGTTCGTTGTAAATTTTTTCTAGAACACTGCGCATAGAAAGCACGATTGTGACTAAATCGGGATCGAAATGTTTACCACTTTCATTATTGATATATTCAAGTGCTCGTTCTATGCTCCACGCTTCTTTGTACGGGCGAATACTGGTCAGCGCATCAAATACGTCCGCAATCGCTACTATGCGCGCAGAAAGCGGAATATCTGTGCCTTTAAGGCTGTAAGGGTAACCAGTCCCATCAAAGCGCTCATGATGCGCTAATGCGATTTCACTGCCTTTTTGTAAATATTTTGAAGGACTGCCTTGTAAAATTTCATAGCCAATAATGGGGTGCTTACGCATTGTTTTCAGCTCTTGGTCATCAAGCGTGCCTGTTTTAAGCAAAATGCTATCGGGAATACCAATTTTTCCTATGTCGTGTAAAGGGGCGGCCAGTTCAATGACTTCAGCTTCTTCCTCATCCAATCCAATTTTTTCCGCAATTGCGCGGCAATAAAGTGACATACGTTGCAAATGCATGGCAGTGTCATAATCTTTATGCTCGCCTGCGCGGGCTAAGCGCATTAAGGTTTCTTTCTCGCGAGCTCTTATATCTTCCGTCGCAGATCTTACTAAGCCTTCAAATGCGTCGCTTCTATCTTGTAATGCAATATGCTGTAGTTGCATCGTGAGCAAGTTTTTACTGCGTGCCGTGCATTCGTAAATATCAACAGGTTTACTTAAGAAATCTGCCACACCCGCATCTAGTGCAGCATAACGCGTCTCGGCATCTTTTTTTATGGTAATCATAATCACGGGTACATGTTCATATTTAGGCATAGTTTTAAGTAAGCGCACAAAATCTATCCCATTCATTTCTGGCATCACATAGTCAATAAACACTAAGTCTGCAGTGTTCTGAGTGGCCCATTCCAAAGCATCTTCAGGGTTGGTTTTTTCAACGACATTAATTTTTTGGTTAATATTTTTTACAACGTGTGAAAGTATGGTGCGACTGGTTGATTGATCATCAACCACTAAAACCGAGCAACCTTCATAAATGAGCGTATTTAACATACAACTACTTTCCTCTGATATTTATGCTCATTAACGGCTTAATTAGTAATATATTAAGCAATGTTTAAGCCAAACTTAACTAAGAACCCAAATTTACCAACAAGACTGGGTAGTGATAAAAAAACAAGCACACAAAATATAAATTATTTTTAATAAAATCAACAGCTTAAAACTTTATTGAAGACAAATATGCGTGCGTCTTGTTTTTTAGCTGAATGTTTTTGTTGTTAATAATCGAAACTTGAGTGTGTTAAATTTCGTCAACTAGGGTGGTTATTTTGACACATTTAGGTAAAAATACTAGTAATAATTTTTTTGTAAAACTTGATTTACAGGCTTAAGGTCAAACGCTATACAAATGCGTTCTTCATTAGCATTAAATGGAATAGTGCGGTGAAAAAGTGAGGAGGGGAACAGCACAACATCGCCTACTTTTGGCATGATATGTGCGGTGGGGAAGTATCGATTTTCCCCTGATTGTGTGTTAAGTTTTATGGGGTAATCGTCACCATGCGTGCCGTACTCAAAAGCACCTTCAATGCTATTGTCACGTGGTGTGGGCATGGCAAGATAAACCGCACCACTTATCCAGCCAATTTCATGGATATGTGGACTTAAATGGCCGCCTTGTCGCATTCTTACGTACCAAGAGCTAGTGAATTCTAACTCGGTGGGAAACGATAATATGAGTTCACAATTAGCATCTGCAAATTTGTTTTTATAGTTCACAAACTCTTGTTTAATGAGCTCGGCCAGTGTGCGGAATGAGGTTTCTGGCCGTTTAAATAAATTGCCAGCAGATTGTCTTCCATTATGTAGCATACCTTGCACGCGTTCAGCAATATTGGTGTTTTCAATATCGTGCAGTAGTTGTTTAAGTAATGGGCTATTCGGGGTGGCTAATTCTGTAATTGGCTTTTGATAAACAAAATCAAGTCCATTTTTGCAAAAATTATAGGGGTCATCAACGTTAAAGTTAATAGCATAGTGCGTAGAAAGTGTAGCTATAAACGGCGCGATGTGGCGCGTTGTGTGCGCTAACTCATCAAGCCTAGATTTGAATGCATCGAATCGTTCAGCTTTATATAGACAATACATGCTGCGCGCTTGCCAATCATCCAGTTGTGAGCGCTCAAAATAAGGGATCGCTTCATCATATTTTTTGGCTAGGTATAAAAATTCTGCCATATTGTAATTTGCATTTGCATGGTCACCATTTAATGCCAGCGCCGCTTGATAGCTTTTTACTGCGGCATCCATATCACCTTGGTCGCGTAAGGTTTCCCCTAAATTGTTATGCGCATCAGTATAGTTTGGAAATAATGCGATAGCGCTTCGGTAGCTGTTAATTGCTTCACTCAAGTTGCCTTTGTCGCGCAGCGCAGTACCTAAATTAAAATAACCGCGCGCATCTTGCGGATTAATACTCAAACCTTTTTTGTAGCTGGTTATAGCTTCTTCAAGCTTGCCCTGACGCTGTAAAATTGTGCCTAAATTGCCATGCGCCTCAAAAAAATTCGGCTTAATTTTAATGGCTAGTTGATACATTTCAATCGCTTCATCTAGGCGGTTTAAGTTGGTGAGTGCGATTGCGCAGTTAAATAACAGGTCTGGCGAGCTTTGGTTAAATTTTTCGGGCTGAAGCTTTAGTGCATTTTGATAACTTATCACTGCTTCAGAAAATTTCTGCTGGCCATCTAATGCAAGGCTCAATACGTGGTGCAAAATAAACATATTTGGATGCTTTGCAATCAGGCTTTTGGCGAGTGCTTCTGCTTCGGCAAGCTGACCATTATTTAAGCGTTGAATAAGACTTTGAATATCTTGCGGATTGGCCTGAGATAAATTTGAAATTGCCATGCTGGATTTATAAATAGTTAATTAAAATTAGTTTGTAGCCTGCGTGCCATCTGTTTTAAGAGTTCCATGGCAATTCTAGGGTCATCTGCCAACATAGTATCGATATTTTCGGCATAAATTACAATAATTCTTGCTTCATCCGAGCTCACAATCGCATCGGAAGAAGTAGGTTGTTTGGTTAACATCGATAGTTCACCAAAATAATCGCCTGGGACCAACTCGCGAAAAATTTTACCAGCTTTACTTAATGTAATATTGCCTTCAACCAAATAATATAAGTTACGCTCGGTATTGCCGAGCTCAAATATATATTCACCTTGGTGTAACACATGCCCATAGCGGCGCATCAGTACATCAATATAATTTGCTTTGTTAGGCGCGCCATCAAATAAACCTTTTAATAGTAATACGTCTTTTTTGCGTAATGTGGAGATGAGTTCCGTGCCTAGCAAAAACACCGCAAAATTTAAATATAGCCAAGTGATCGAGACAAACATGGTTTTCATGCTGCCAAAAATGGCACCATAGTTTTGATTAAGCGATAGAAATAAACCAAAAGCGGGCCGCATTAATAGCCATAATATGGCAGTTAAACTTGCGCCAAATAATAAGTGCGTAAAAGCAACGCGCATGGGAAAAAATATTTTATAGAATATAGAAATTAATAGTGTCGTTAGAAGTAGAGTGCCAATTGCACCAAAAATATTTATTTCTGAGATGGGTAAATGTATTGCTAGAAATCGGATTATTTTTTCAATAATAAAACCGGCTGAAGTAAATAGAAAAAATAACAATAAAATACCTAATACAGAAACAATGTCTTTAAGTTTTCGCTTGAAAAAAGATGGCGCTTCTACAATAGTTGCGATGGTATAGAAAGCCGAGCGCATGGCTGCGGCTAAAGGCGTGACGGCCCATAACAATACAAATAAGCCCAGCGCACCCCAAGCAGCTTTGGTTTGGGTTGCGCTGTAAACTTCCACCATGATTTTATTGCTAAAATCTGGCACTAAATTACCTGTTAGTATTGCGAGCTTAACAATTGCATAGTCAGATGAAAATACTAGGTGACTCAACAGAAAGAATATCAACAGCATTAAAGGGATAAGCGCAAATAGCGCATAAAATGATAAAGAAGCCGCCATGCCAAATACGTTGTGGCGTATGAATCCAGCGATAGTTTCACGCAACACAAACAAAGGCGTGGCGTATTCTTGCTTGGCATAGGCGCTAATGGATTTATTTAGCGCAGGATTATTAGTATAAGCTTGCTGCGCTCGGTCTTTTATTTTTGCAAATTTATCTTGATTGATTAATGCCATATGGTTTTATTAATATGTCTTTAGCACGCTTTAAATTTTTCGGTGGCTGCGACAAGCGCGGCACAAATTCCGGGCTCCATGGCCGAGTGTCCAGCATCAGGCACGACAATAAACTCGGCATGCGGCATGGCTTGTGCGAGCTCCCAAGCTGTTTGCGGCGGGCATACCATGTCATAACGACCCTGGATAATAATGGTGGGAATGTGCGCAAGCGCCTGTTGTGCCTCAGTTAAAAGGTCGCGGCCTCCAACAAAGCAATGATTTTGAATGTAGTGAATCTGCACTCTAGCGCGAGCCAGCTCAACTTCGCCATTAATTTTTTCCTGATGGGTGCTAGTGTTCGTATCAACTCTAGGCACTAAGGTCATGATGCTGCTTTCAAATGCATTCCAAGTGGTAGCTGCAGGAATACTAAGCATGCGGTCATCAGAAGAAACAAGTGCTTCATAGCTTGCGATTAGATTTTGCCTGTTATCTTCAGGCAAAAATGCTAGGAGTTTTTCCCATGGTTCTGGGTAAAACAGTTTAACGTCACTCAAAAACCAGTGTAGTTCAGTTGGGCGACTCAGAAAAATACCGCGCAAAATTAAACTACTTACTTTGGAGGTGTGTTTTAGGGCATAGGATAGCGCGAGCGTGCTGCCCCAAGAGCCACCAAATACATGCCATTTGGTGATGTTTAAATGTTGGCGTAAAGCGTCAATATCATTTATTAAATCATCTGTGGTGTTATCCTTCACTTCGCCTTGCGGTGTGCTACGCCCGCAACCACGCTGGTCCAGCAAAATGATTCTGTAAAATGCTGGGTCAAAAAAACGCCGTTGCGTTGGGTTGCAGCCGCTACCAGGCCCACCATGTAAAAAAACGACTGGCACACCCTCTTTATTTCCACATTCTTCGTAATAAATTTCATGCAAATCACCTACTTTTAACCAGTTTTTGTTAAAAGGTTCGATTTCTGGATACAAATTGTAAGTGGGTTTTGTCATCACTACATGCATGCTTTCTATATGATTTTATTCACTATTTTATTTTAGTAATAAATTATTAAAAAAAACTAAAAAATATTTTGAACATTTGTTAATAAATTGTAACTAAAGTGTTGCAATTAGTATTAAGTTGTTTTATATTGCAGTTCGCGCATGAATAGTGCGACGAAAGGTAAGCTCCAATTTCGTGATAAATATCGCAGTGAAAATTGTAGTCTAAGTTGCAAAATTGTAGTTTACTTTTAATTAACCCTTAGTAATATAACTTTGGAGATCAAAAATGCAAATCAATAAAATTAAGCTCGCTTTAGGCTTGGTTGCAGGCGCAGCATTGGCAATGCCAATGGTAGCATCAGCAGCTGCAGACTCTGACGCAGCAATCGCAAACGCAAACAACTGGGCTCACCCACGTGGTAACCACACAAACCAAGGCTACAGCACACTTGCACAAGTAAACAAAGGTAACGTAAAAAACCTTAAAGCTGCATGGACATTCGCTACTGGTGTAAACCGTGGTCACGAAGGTTCACCAATCGTTGTTGGTAACATGATGTATGTACATACAGCATTCCCAAACAATGTATATGCTTTAGATTTAAACGACAATCAAAAAATCGTTTGGCAGTATTTCCCTAAACAAGATCCATCAGTACAAGCAGTTTTATGTTGCGATAACGTAAACCGCGGTCTTGGTTTCGGCGATGGCAAAATCAACCTTCAACAAAATGATGGTAACTTAGTTGCTTTAGACGCTAAAACAGGTGCTAAAGCTTGGTCAGTATTAGTAAACGATCCAAAAGTTGGTGCTACAAACACTAACGCACCACACGTAATCAAAGACAAAATCTTAACTGGTTGCTCAGGTGCTGAGTTCGGCGTTCGTTGCTTTATCGCAGCTTACAACGCTAAAGATGGTTCATTAGCATGGAAAGCTTACTCAACAGGCCCAGATGCTGAAGTGTTGATTGGTTCAGATTTTAACGCTGCTAACCCACAATACAATGCTTTGTCTACATACAAAGACATTAACGGTGGCAACAAACAAGGTGGCTCTTTCGAAGCACTTAAATTGTCAGAAATGAAAATTGGTGAAAAAGACCTAGGTGTTCGCACATGGTTAAAACCACAAGCAGTTAAAGATGGCTGGCAACATGGTGGTGGCTCTGTATGGGGCTGGTGGCCATATGATTCACGCACAAATTTAGTGTACTACGGTACAGGTAACCCATCTGTTTGGAACCCAGACGTCCGTCCAGGCGACAACAAATGGTCTATGACTATTTTTGCACGTGATTTAGATTCAGGCGTTG
>JANNOS010000111.1:0-11026 GCA_031399315.1 Methylophilaceae bacterium
GATAAAAAACCATAACCAGGATGTAGTGCATCGCAACCCGCAGCCACTGCAACGTTAACAATGTTGTGTGCATTTAAATAGCCCGCAACGGGGTCAGCACCTAAATTATAGGCCTCGTCTGCTTTTTTAACATGCAGTGCATGACGGTCAGCATCTGCGTAAATCGCAACAGATTTAATGCCCATTTCAGAGCAAGCGCGTACAATACGCACTGCAATCTCACCCCGATTAGCCACTAGAATTTTTTTGAACACAGCATTGCCTTATATTAAGCCTTATTGTTAAGCTTTATTATTAACCTGTAACCGCCGAAAGTATAACATGCAGGCGCGTTGTAAGGGACATGGCAATTGACTAATTTTACATTTTTATGACCAAAACATTGATTATTAACAACTTAGAATTCGCGCAAAAACAGCTTATCATCAACGATAATTTTGCGGTTTTTGAGTTAAAAAGATTGGCCGAAACCTTAGCGATAAATGAGGTGAGCGCTAAAGCGGCATCTGTGCATTTTGAGTTATCGGGGGATAGCAAGCAGTTTCGCTATCCTAGCTTGCACTTACATATCAAAACTGATTTACCTGCAATTTGTCAGCGCTGCCTGAATGAAGTGCGCATTCTTTTAGATTTAAAGCATGATTATTTAATCAGCGAAGTTGCATTTGAAGAAGATGCCGATAATGATGAAATTGACTGGATAGAAGAAGACAAAGAGATGAATTTGCAGGAATTGATTGAAGATGAGCTACTTTTAGCCATGCCAATGGCGCCATTGCATGAAAACAATTGCACTAATGTCAATACGCAAAGCGGGGAGAAGCCTAACCCTTTCGCCGTATTAAAGGGTAAATTCGCAAAATAATTATAAAATAAATACAATCAGTTAAAATCTTAAGTTATTGATTTACATTGTGAGGCAATTCTATTAGAATGCGCGCTCAAGAATTTAATAGTCACAACGTTTAGCCAATTTTTTGGCAAGTTTTTTGGAGCATTATCATGGCAGTTCAACAAAACAAAAAGTCACCATCTAAACGCGGGATGCACCGTTCACACGACTTTTTAACAAACCCTGCATTGGCTGTAGAGCCAACAACAGGTGAAGCACATTTGCGTCATCATGTAAGCCCGAGCGGGTTTTACCGTGGCCGTAAAGTTGTGGCTACAAAAGGCGAATAATAATACTTAAAGCATCAGGTCTTTTGACGCAGTCTTTAGTTGCCTCGTATACGCCGTGCTTAATATTTAGCGCGGCGTTTCCACATCTGGCTTACACATCCCAACATTGACATTCATATGATAATTACATCTAATTAGCATGATGGGAATGAATTGATGGACATCACAATTGCAATTGACGCGATGGGCGGAGACCACGGTCCGCATGTCACTGTTCCCGCCGCATTAGCCGCACTTAAAGCAGATGATGCGCTTAATATTGTTCTGGTTGGCTTAGAAGATGCCATTCAAGCAGAGCTAAAAGCGCACAAAGCAAATACAAGTACGCGCTTACGCATTCATCACGCATCAGAGGTCGTGTTGATGGATGAGTCACCGCAATCTGCCCTAAAAAACAAAAAAGATTCCTCAATGCGCGTGGCTATCAATCTAGTCAAGTCTGGCGAGGCCAGTGCTTGCGTAAGTGCGGGTAACACTGGTGCTTTAATGGCAACTGCCCGATTTGTGCTTAAAACATTACCTGGAATTGATAGGCCCGCCATTGCGTCGGCCTTGCCTTCCGAAAAAGGCAATACTTACATGCTAGACCTCGGTGCAAATGCGGACTGTACTGCGGAACAGCTTTTGCAATTTGCGGTAATGGGGGCGATGCTGGTGAGTTGTGTTGAGCATAAACCGAACCCCACGGTAGGCTTATTAAATATAGGCTCTGAGGATATTAAAGGCAACGAAGTCGTTAAGCAAGCGGCTGAATTATTGCGCGCCAGCCATTTAAATTTTTATGGCAATGTTGAAGGCGATGACATCTTTAAAGGCACGACAGATTTAGTGGTTTGTGATGGTTTCGTCGGCAATGTTTCGCTAAAAACCACTGAGGGCTTAGCACATATGATGGGTAAGTTTTTAACGCAAGAATTCAAAAAAAATTGGCTGACCAAAATCATGGCTTTGGGCGCGATGCCTGTATTAAATGCCTTCAAAAAGCGTTTGGATCCTCGGCTTTATAACGGTGCAAGCTTTTTGGGTTTACGTGGCATTGTGGTAAAAAGTCATGGTGGTGCTGATAGTATTGCATTTAATAATGCGATTCATGTCGCAATCGAAGAGGCGCGTAGCGGTGTGCTGAATCGCATTACCCAACAATTAGAAATCGAACATATCCGACCACATGCTGTCGCAAGCGCACATATAACAACTGAGGCTGAAGAAGCCGTATGATTCAAAACAGTACAATTCATTCAAAAATCTCAGGTACAGGTAGTTACTTGCCTAAACGTATCCTCACCAATGCCGATTTAGAAAAAATGGTGGATACCACCGACGAGTGGATTTTTACACGTACAGGTATTCGTGAACGCCACATTGCGGCAGAAGGTGAATTCACCAGCGACTTGGCGCTTGAGGCTGCTAAAAATGCAATTGCGAGCGCTGGCATTGTGGCAAGCGATATAGATTTAATCGTTGTGGCCACCACTACGCCCGATAAAGTATTCCCCAGCGTGGCAACCATGTTGCAACGCAAACTAGGTGTTGCTGGTTGCCCTGCATTTGATATACAAGCAGTGTGTAGCGGCTTTGTCTATGCGTTGGCGACGGCCGATAATTTCATCAAGGTCGGTGCTGCTAAATGTGCTTTGGTGTTGGGTGCAGAAACTTTCTCACGCATTGTGGATTATACCGATAGAAGTAACTGTATCCTATGGGGTGATGGCGCTGGCGCCGTTATTTTACAGGCTTCTCAGAATACATCAAACGAGCCACAAGGCATTATTTCTACACATCTACATGCAGATGGCAATTACGAGAATATGTTGCACGTACCACGCAAAACTGAAGGCGCTGATACGGTTGTCATGGAAGGTAACCCTGTTTTTAAAATGGCGGTGAATACCTTAGACAAAATTGTTGATGAGACGCTAGTTGCCAACAATATGCAAAAGAGCGATATCGATTGGCTGGTGCCGCATCAAGCCAATATTCGTATTTTGCAAGCGACCGCAAAAAAACTAGACATGAGTATGGATAGAGTTATTGTAACGGTTGATAAGCATGGCAATACCTCTGCTGCCTCGATTCCCTTGGCTTTGGACGTTGCGGTACGCGATGGCCGCATTAAGCGTGGCGAGATCATCCTGATGGAAGCCTTTGGCGGCGGCTTTACATGGGGCTCTGCCCTAGTAAGATATTAACATCTGCGCTCATAAGATTTTTAAAGAGATTAACGTATGACAAAAATTGCATTTTTCTTTCCTGGTCAAGGTTCACAATCCGTTGGCATGATGGAAGGCTTTGGCGACAATGCCACTATAAAAGCAACCTTTCAAGAAGCCTCTGATATTTTAAGCGTTGATTTTTGGGCAATGGCGACCGCGCCTAATGAGCTACTGAATCAAACGCAACACACACAACCTTTAATGCTGATCGCGGGTATTGCAACGCACCGCGCATATATAAACGCAGGCGGCCTGCAAGCCAACATCCATGCGGGTCACAGCCTAGGTGAATATACCGCATTAGTTGCTGCTGGTGCTTTGAGTTTTGCTGATGCCTTACCGTTGGTAAAATATCGTGCCGAGGTTATGCAAAGCGCTGTGCCAGAAGGCGTAGGTGCAATGGCGGCGATATTGGGGTTGGATGATGAAACTGTGCGTGCTGTGTGTGCTGAAGCCGCACAGGGTGAAGTGTGCGAGGCAGTTAATTACAACTCAATCGGTCAAGTGGTCATTGCCGGCAATGTTAGCGCTGTTGAGCGTGGCATGGCGCAGGCTAAGGAAAAGGGCGCTAAACGCGCTTTACCATTGCCTGTGAGCGTGCCTTCGCATTGTGCGCTCATGCGCCCAGCCGCGGAAAAGTTAGCCGAATATTTAAAAAACGTGACTATTACGGCACCGGCAATCCCAGTGATACATAATGCAGATGTGGCGGCGTACAGCGACAGCGAAAATATAAAAGCAGCGTTAGTGCGCCAATTGTATTCCCCAGTAAGATGGGTTGAAACGGTGCAAAAAATACATACTCAAGAAGCATGCCGATTTGCTGAGTGCGGCCCGGGTAAAGTGCTGGCAGGCTTAACCAAGCGTATTATTGAAGGTGGTAGTTGCATTGCATTGACCAGTACAGATGCAATTAACGAATTTATAACTGCTTAGATTTTAATATATTAATCAAATATTTATGAGGATTATTTAATGTCAAATATATTATCAGGCCAAGTTACTTTAGTGACGGGCGCAAGTCGCGGTATTGGTGCTGCCATAGCACATGCGCTGGGTAAACAAGGCGCAACCGTCATCGGTACAGCCACAAGTAGTGGCGGCGCAGAGAATATCAACGCTTCGCTTAAAGAAGCGGGTATTACAGGCATGGGAATCGCCTTAGACGTGAATAACGCGACGCAAATTGAGGCGGTTTTGACAGAAATTTCCGCTAACTTTGGTGATGTGACGGTTTTAGTGAACAACGCTGGCATTACGCGTGACACTTTACTGATGCGCATGAAAGATGAAGATTGGGATGCGGTCATTTCAACCAATCTAACTTCAGTATATCGCATGTCTCAAGCCGTATTGCGCCCGATGATGAAAGCGCGCACGGGCCGTATTATCAGCATTTCAAGTGTCGTAGGCCATATGGGTAATGCTGGCCAAACCAATTACGCTGCGGCTAAAGCGGGGATGGCCGGCTTTACCAAATCACTGGCAGCAGAAGTGGGAAGCCGTAATATCACTGTGAACTGTGTCGCACCAGGCTTTATTGAGACGGACATGACGGCGGAATTGCCAGAAGCCATTAAAACTAAAATGTTAGAGCGAGTACCACTTGGGCGCTTAGGCAATGTGAATGAAATTGCTGCGACAGTGGCATTTTTAGCTTCACCAAGTGCTGCTTACATAACGGGTGAAACCATCCATGTAAACGGCGGGATGTATTCAGCCTAAAATTTTGGCTTAAATTTTTATTAAGTATTTTTGTAACTACTTTTGTATTTTTGCATAGTTTTGCTAGAATACGCACTTAGCTGGCCTTTATGGTTTTTTGGCTATTTTTAATTAAAGGGGTAAATAGATGTCTGACATCGAACAACGTGTTAAAAAAATTGTTGCTGATCAATTAGGTGCAAATGAGGCTGATGTTAAAAATGCATCGTCATTTGTAGATGATTTAGGTGCTGACTCGCTCGACACAGTTGAGCTGGTAATGGCGCTAGAAGAAGAATTTGACTGCGAAATTCCTGATGAAGAAGCAGAGAAAATCACCACAGTTCAATTAGCGATTGATTACATCAATACTAACCTCAAATAAATTCACACTTCAGCCCTCCAAACGAGGGCTGATTTCTCTTGTATTCTATAAATAAGTCTATATGTCAAAACGTAGAGTAGTTATTACTGGCTTGGGTGTGGTTTCCCCCGTGGGAATTGGCACGCAAAACGCCTGGAAAAATTTAGTTGCTGGTCAATCTGGTATTACACGCATCACTAAATTCGATCCAACTGAGTTCAACTCTCAAATTGCGGGCGAAGTGAAAGACTTCAATGCAGAGGATTTTATTTCTGCTAAAGATGCACGTCGCATGGATACCTTTATTCAATACGGCTTAGCGGCTGGTATTGAAGCATTTAAGGACTCTGGCATTGAAGTAAACGAGCAAAACGCCGAACGTATCGGCGTTTCTATAGGTTCGGGAATCGGCGGTTTAGGTTTAATTGAATCGACCAATGATAACTACGATGAAGGCGGACCACGCAAAATTTCGCCGTTCTTTATTCCAGGCACGATCATTAATATGATTTCTGGAAATTTAAGTATCATGTTTGGCCTAAAAGGCCCGAATGTAGCAATCGTCACAGCGTGTACTACGGGCACGCACTCAATTGGTGATGCCGCGCGTATGATTGAATACGGTGATGCTGATGTGATGGTGGCAGGGGGTGCAGAAGCGGCAATTACCGAGCTTTCAGTCGGCGGTTTTGCTTCTGCGCGCGCGTTATCTAACCGTAATGATGATCCTGCAACTGCCAGCCGCCCATGGGATAAAGACCGTGATGGTTTTGTCATAGGCGAGGGCGCAGGCGTACTGGTACTCGAAGAGTATGAACATGCCAAAGCACGTGGAGCACGTATCTATGCTGAATTATCAGGCTATGGCATGAGTGCGGACGCCTATCATATGACTGCGCCAAATATGGATGGCCCGCGTCGCTCTATGGTAAACGCACTAAAAAATGCAGGTATTAATCCTAGCGATGTACAATTTATGAACGCACACGGGACTTCGACGCCTTTAGGTGATGCCAACGAAACTAACGCTATTAAAGCAACGTTTGGCGACCATGCCTATAAATTGGTGGTGAACTCAACTAAATCGATGACAGGCCACTTATTAGGCGGCGCAGGCGGCTTAGAGTCAGTCTTTACCGTGCTTTCTATCTACAATCAAATCTCACCGCCCACTATAAACATTTTTAACCAAGATCCAGAGTGCGATTTAGATTACTGTGCCAACACGGCGCGAGATTTAAAAATAAACTATGCGCTTAAGAATAACTTTGGCTTTGGCGGGACGAATGGTAGCCTAGTTTTCAAGAAAATATAAAGCTTAAAAGATATCGTTTTTAGAAAAGTGATAAAAAGCCTGCAAATTAGCCTTTGCGGGCTTTTTTATTGGCCTTGCCTATGGTTTAATTGTAGCTCATGGCGCATACCAAAACATATCTTATCAATGGCAGTTTCGATGATGCCATTTCGCCGCTAGACCGCGGGTTTGCTTATGGCGACGGTGTGTTCCGCACTTTGATTATGCGGAGTGGCGTACCAGACCATTGGCCTTCTCACTATCAAAAGCTCGTCGCAGATTGCAGTGCAATCGGTATCGTTTGCCCAAGCGCAGAGTTACTGATGGGTGATTTGCAGCAATTATTTTTGCCAGACGAATTAATGGTTGCAAAAATAATGATAACGCGTGGTGAAGGTAATCGCGGCTATACGCCGCCAGCAATCACAGCGCCGACTAGGGTTGTCGTTAAATCAAGCATGCCAGAATATCCAGAATCCAGATTTAACGAAGGTGTTCATCTTTGTATCTGTGAAACGAGGATAGCAGCGCAACCAAAGCTAGCTGGGATTAAACATCTAAATCGCCTAGAAAATGTGTTGGCGCGCATGGAGTGGCAAGATGCGAACATTGCAAACGGCATTGTGGAAGGTATCTTACTAGATATGCAAGATGCTGTAATTGAATGCACCTCGGCCAATATTTTTGCGCGCTTTGGTGATATGCTTATTACGCCAGCATTAAATCAATGTGGTATTGCGGGTATCACACGCCAGCGAATTCTAGATATTGCATACACGCTGTCTTTAAAAACCTCTGTAGAAGTGTTTGATTTGAATAAACTATATAGCGCTGATGAGGTGATTATCTGCAGTAGTTTATATGGCGCGTGGCAAGTGCGCAGCATACAAGATACAGCAAGCATTCAGCAAAAATCTTGGTCAGTAGGCAGTTTGGCAGCGAATATCAGAGCAGCATTAAAAGTATGATTAGAATTATTAAGCGCATTTTATTGTTAAGTTTTATAGCGGCGATTGGCTTTAGTGCGTGGTTATACCATTACGCAAAAACATCACTTGGCCTTACGCCTGCAGCGCAGGAAATTACCATTAAACCCAATAGCGGTTTAAAAAGCATTGCTAACCAGTTGGTCGCACAAAAAGTGATTCCAGATGCGTTGCCTTTTGTGATTTTAGTACGCTTATTGGGCAAAGAAACTTTTTTGCAAGCTGGCGATTACACCTTAATTAAAAACATCTCGCCATACCAATTAATATTATCACTCAACCATGGTAAGTCTACGCAAGGCAGTGTTATTTTTATTGAAGGTAAGACTTTTAAGCAAATGCGCGCAAAATTGGCCAGAAATGATGCGGTTAAAAACACCATTAAAGGCTTAACAGACGTGGAAATAATGCGGCTGGTGGGCAATGGCGAAAAACATCCAGAAGGCCTATTTTTTCCTGATACTTTTTACTTTGACCGCAACACGGCAGATACAGTACTGCTGAAACGCGCTTACGACAGCATGCAGGGTAAACTTATAACTGCTTGGGCGAATCGCACGCCTAATTTACCTTATAAAAACAGTTATGAGGCGCTGATTATGGCGTCTATTATTGAAAAGGAAACAGGTAAGAGCTCTGAGCGCCAGATGATTGCAGGTGTTTTTTTAAATCGTTTGCGTATTGGCATGCGCTTGCAGACCGATCCAACGGTGATTTATGGCATGGGAGATAAGTATAACGGTAATATTCGCAAAAAAGATTTAATGGCCGATACGGCTTATAATACTTATACGCGGAATGGTCTACCACCTACGCCTATCGCCATGCCTGGCTTGGCTTCTATTGAAGCAGCTTTGCATCCTGAAAAGACAAAGGCTTTATATTTTGTGGGTAAGGGCGATGGCAGCCACGCCTTTTCAAACTCATTACTCGATCACAACCGTGCTGTCGCTAAATATCAGTTAAAAAATAATGACAAAAAATGATGCAAAGTAAAAACGAGACAAGTACACGTAAAAGTCGAGGCAAATTTATCACGCTCGAAGGGATGGATGGCGCAGGGAAAAGCACACATATCCCCAATATCATTGCGTCATTCAATGCGCGTGGCATTGAAGTAGTTTCAACGCGAGAACCAGGAGGCACGCTGCTTGGCGAGGCTTTGCGCGCTTTATTGTTGCACGATAATATGCACCCTGAGACGGAAACTCTGTTGATGTTTGCGGCACGGCGTGAGCATATAGCAAACGTGATAGAGCCAGCGCTTGCGCGTGGCGCGTATGTGCTATCGGACCGCTTTACAGACGCGACTTATGCCTACCAATGTGGCGCAAAGGGTGTATCCAGCGCAAAAGTAAAACAGCTCGAAACATGGGTGCAGGGCGACTTACAGCCCGATTTAACCCTTCTTTTTGATGTGCCAGTAGAAGTTAGCATTCAAAGATTGGCTGGTGCGCGTGCGCCAGATAAATTTGAACGTGAAGGCGCGATTTTTTTCAATAAACTCCGCCAAACTTATTTAACGCGTGCGGAAGAAAACCCAGCACGTTTTCGTATTATCGACGCGAACCAAGCACTAGATAAAGTTAAAGTATTAGTTGAAATTATTATTTCAACCATATGATTTATATTAAATAATTTTATATCATGATTTGTATTAAGTAACTATGTATATTTGGCAACAATCACAGTGGCAACATATCATGCAGAAAAAAGCCAGTTTACCGCATGCTTTGCTACTAAGCGGGCGAGCTGGCACTGGCAAACATGCGTTTGCATTAAACTTATCTCAAGCTTTGTTATGTCAGAGTCCCGGTGAGCAACATCAAGCGTGTGGCAAATGCCCAAGCTGCATCTGGTTTATAGAAGGTGGGCACCCAGATTTTCGCTTAATTGAACCTGAAGATGCGGAAAATACAGACGAAGCACCTAAGAAAAAGACGATTAAAAAGCGACAAATTTCCGTAGCACAAATACGTCAACTGATTGATTACTTAAGTCTTTCTAGCCACCAAGTAAACGCTCGCCGGGTGATTTTAATCTCACCTGCAGAGGTGCTAAATGGCGCATCTGCTAATGCACTGCTGAAAATGTTAGAAGAGCCGCCAGCAAACACCTTATTTTTGTTGGTGACAAGCCAGCCACAGCGACTATTAGCAACCATTATCAGCCGTTGCCAAACGGTTGATATGCCACTACCCAATAGAATAGATGCCCTTGCATGGCTACAATCGCAGCACACTAATAATGCTGAAATTGCTTTAGATTACGCAGGGGGGGCGCCATTACTAGCCTTGCAGATAGCAGAAGAGGGCGATGTGAATTCTGGCTTGGTTAAAAGTCTTGCGCTTGGTGCTAAACTAGATCCGTTCACCTGCGCACCTTTATTTTTAGGTATGGGGATGGAGCGCGCCATTGATACTTTGCAAAAATGGACATTCGACCTTGTCGCTTATAAACTTTCGCAGATTTTACGCTACCATTCTGCACACAGCAGTGCTTTGCAGGCTCTTTGTAAAAGCGTAAACTTAAAGGCATTGCTCAGTTTTCAAGATAAATTGGTAGATGCGAAAAAAACTGCAGATCATCCCTTAAGTAATGAAGTGCAACTTGAAAATATATTGTTACAATATACGCAACTATTTAAGCCAATTTAATGTAAAGCCACATAATATAAAGACCCTTGAACATGGAACCAAGTACCGAACAAATTAAAGCCGCTGCAGCGGTAGCGGCCAATAAGCCAGGCGTGCTTTCGTTAGCCATTAAAGAAAAATCAGCTTTATACGCTGCTTATATGCCCTATGTAAAAGGCGGCGGTCTTTTTATACCTACCAATAAAAACTTCAAAATTGGTGAAGAAGTCTTTATGCTATTAAGCTTAGTAGATGATCCTATGAAGCTTAAAGTTGTAGGCAAAGTAATATGGATCACGCCTGTCGCGCAAGCAAGTCGTCCACAAGGAATAGGCGTGCAGTTTAGCGAAAAAGATGGTGGTGTAGAAGTAAAAAACAAAATAGAAGCACTTTTGGGTGGCGCCCTTAAAGCAAATCGCCCAACCCATACCATGTAGTATGTTAGTCGATTCGCATTGCCATTTAAACTTCCCTGAGTTTACCGAAGATATTCATGCCGTAAGGCAGTTGATGCATGATTCGCAAGTTGGTCATGCGCTATGTGTTTCTGTCACGCTTGATAAATTTCCTGAAGTATTAGCTTTGGCTGAACAATATGATAATTTTTACGCCTCGGTTGGCGTGCATCCCGATTACGAAGATATAGA
>JANNOS010000120.1:0-10840 GCA_031399315.1 Methylophilaceae bacterium
TAAATCTGCACCAAGTGCAATCATGCCGTGATTGGCTAATAGGCATGCTTTGCGGTCGGCTAATGCTACTAATCCATGGTCAGATAAGGCTTGTGAGCCAAACAGCGCATAGGGCGCGCAGCGAATAGTGTCACCCCCCACCACCGCTATCATGTAGTGAAAAGGTGGAATATCTTTATGCAAGCAGGCCAAGGTCGTGGCAAACATGCTGTGGGTGTGAACAACCGCATTGATTTCTGGGCGCGAAGATAATGTATTAGGTCTTAAAATATCACGATGAAAACGCCATTCTGATGAGGGCTTTTTGCCTTTTTCTGCCACTCCGTTAAAATCCACAAATACCATATCGCGCGACGTCATGTTATCAACTTCCATGCCGCTAGGAGTAACGAGAAAACCATCTTCATGTCGCACGCTGCAATTGCCTGCCGTGCCTTTGTTTAAGCCAAGCTCGGTAAGTTTTTGGGCAGTTTTTAATAATTCATTTTGCATACATATCTCCAAACGAATGCCTCCTAAGCCAGTATTTGGCTTGTCCGTGGAATATATGCGCTAAAGCGCATTATTCACACGCCAAATCACATGCCCTGCAGACCAGTATCCATGCGAGTCACAGAGCATGTTTATTTGCTATTTTTTAGCGCATTTGGTGCAAATACGCCTTTTTCAGTGATGATACCAGTCACCAATCTCGCAGGCGTGACATCAAACGCAGGATTAGCCGCGTTTGATTCTAAAGGCATTATGCGCACATTTTGCACACTGCCATCTACCGCCAAGCCACAAATATAAGCCACTTCATCGCTATTACGTTCTTCAATTTCAATATCTTTGCCGCTATTTAAAGTCCAATCAATGGTGGGTGTTGGTACTGCAGCATAAAAAGGAATCTGGTTGTCATGCGCCGCCAGCGCTTTTAAATAGGTACCAATTTTATTGCACACATCACCGTTGGCAGTCACGCGGTCTGCACCCACAATCACCATATCTACATGGTTTTTATTTAAATGGCCTTGCTGCATTAAATGGCCGCCTGCATTGTCAGTAATCACTGTATGCGGCACGCCGTGTTGCGCCAGCTCCCACGCGGTGAGCGCCGCGCCTTGGTTGCGCGGACGCGTTTCGTCCACCCACACGTGCACATTCAAACCCGCATCGTGTGCCGCATAAATGGGCGCCAGCGCAGTACCAAAATCTACGGTTGCCAGCCAGCCCGCATTACAGTGCGTCAGAATATTGAATGGCCTGTCTTTTATTAACTGGTTTTTATACAGGTTTTTGATAAGCGTGAAACCATGCTGGCCAATGGACTGATTCTGCGCGACATCTTCCTCGGCAATGTTAGCCGCCTCACGCCAAACGCTTAAATTTCGTAAATTTGGCATAGACTGCAGCGCAATAACCATGCGGTCTACAGCCCATGCCAAATTAACCGCAGTTGGGCGACTCGCTTTTAAGCGCATTGCTGCCTGCTGTAAATTAGCATCAGAGTCATCTTCTAACATCGCCAGCGCCATGCCGTAAGCCGCCGCTACGCCAATCAAGGGCGCACCACGCACTTGCATGGTTTTAATCGCTGTCACCATTTGCGCTAAATTTTCAATACGCGCGATTTCAAACTTAAATGGTAACTTGGTTTGATCAATAATCTCGACAAACTTGCAACGGGCATCTGGCCAAATGGTACGGTAATGTTTTTGGGCGACTTTCATAGTTTTTCGATTTATTTTGCAGGGTGTTTATAAGTTTTAATTATAATTTTATTTAAAAACAGTATAAATAAATATAATTAAAATGCTTGCATTTTTTCAGCTTCTATTTTTTACGCTTTTCCATCCACAAAATCTGTGGATAACTTTGTGGATTACTGTGTCTTAAAAACGTAACTTACCAATTTATAAGGCTTTTTTCAAAAAGTTCAAATTTTAATCTAAATTTTTAACCATACAAATCAATGACTTACTGTATGTTATTGGTTTTATAAGGTTTTTTACACTTGTTAATGTAAAGCTTCAAGTGGTGTGCATAAACCTGCTAAATTAGGTAAAATTTGTATAGAATTTTTGCCTGTAATTTCAATGATTTGCGACACAGACATGCCCCTTAAATCAGCAAAAATTTGTGCGATTTTCAATAGCTCGTTCGGGCTATTACGTCCTTTTGTCCCCAACCATTCTGGTGGAATATCGGGTGCGTCTGTCTCTAACACAATCGCCTCTAAGGGCAAAGTTTTAGCTAATTCACGAATTTTAAGCGCACGTGTGTAAGTCATCGCACCGCCAAAGCCCAATTTAAAGCCAAGTGATATAAAAGCATCTGCTTGTTGGCGGCTACCATTAAATGCATGTGCAATGCCGCCAGAGACTTTATAAGACCGCAGATGCTTTAATACATCGTCTACTGCACGCCTCACATGCAAAATCACTGGCAAATTAAACTCTTTTGCAATTTTAAGTTGCTCTGAGAAAAAATATTCCTGCGTCTCTCGATTTTGCTGTGTTACAAAGAAATCCAAACCAATTTCACCAACTGCAACAAGCTTTCCTTTCCTTGCAAGCTCTTGTTTAATCAGCGCATGCAAGCGTTTTACGTCACCAGGGCTTGCGCTATCGATATACATGGGGTGCATGCCTAAGGCGTAACAGCAGTGCGGATACTGGTTCGATAAATCGATTACTTTTTGAAAGTTTTTTGGCTCGACTGCTGGGATAACGATCATGCCCACGCCAGCTTGTTTGGCATGATTTGCTACGGCATCACGATCCACATCAAATTCTGGCGCATCGAGATGGCAGTGTGTGTCAATCAGCATTTGGCAACCATGAAAATTCATTTTTTGGTGGCATTACTGCGTTGCGCAAAATTACAATTAAAAGTCTTTGCAACCTCGCTGTACAACCCCGTACTATCTCGGCTTCTGTGTTCCGTGCGCCTTGAACTGCACACCAAAACTCTGAATTTTTATAGCTTGCCATAAGCTAAACCTTAGCCCGAATGCGAATATCCACGCCAATTTGGCGAATATCCAATATTTCCAGTGCTATCGCTTGATTCATGTTGGTAAATTCTGGCATTGCGAACATACTCTTGGCAGATCCACCCATGAGTTTAGGTGCATAATAAATCAACAGCTCGTCTATTAATATTTCTGGTAGGTTTTGCGCCGTAAGCGCGCCATTCAAGCCTTCGCCACCCTCTACTAGCACCTCATTGATTTCGCGGCTGGCAAGGTGGCTTAATAACGTTTTTAGGCATACTTTACCTTCGCTATTGGGAATACAAAGTAACTCAGCGCCTGCAGCTAATAATTCGGCTTCTTTTTCTGGGTTGGCTTGAGAAAATGCAATCACAACATTGCCGCCTTGCAAAATCTTTGCCTCGGCTGGCGTTTGTAATTGGCTGTCCACAATCACTTTAAGCGGCTGTCGATTAACTTCTATCTCGCGCACAGTCATACTGGGGTTGTCACTTAACACCGTGCCTATACCAGTTAAAATCGCACAACTGCGCGCACGCCAATGTTGCACATCCAGCCTTGCTGCTTCACTGGTAATCCATTGGCTGGCGCCATTTTTCAACGCGGTTTTACCATCTAAACTAGCGGCGATTTTACTGCGGACATAAGGTTGGTTTCGTGTCATGCGTGAAATAAAACCAGGGTTGAGCTGGCGCGCCTGCACTTCCATTAAGCCACTGGTGACTTCAATATGGTGAGATTCTAAAAGCGCCAAACCGTTGCCAGCCACTTGTGGGTTAGGGTCTTGCATGGCAACAACAACCCTTGCAACACCTGCTTTAACCAGTGCTTCTGCACACGGTGGCGTGCGACCTGTGTGACTACACGGCTCTAGCGTGACATATAGCGTCGCACCTTTTGCTTTATCGCCAGCTTGGCGCAAGGCAAATACTTCAGCATGCGGCTCACCCGCTTTTAAATGCGCACCTTCGCCGATGACTATCTTTCCTTTTGGGCCATCTTTCACAATCACACAACCAACCCGTGGATTTGGTTGCGTTGTATACATGCCCTGCTCCGCCAGCTGTAGCGCACGTGTCATATATAAGTGGTCATCTGCGGAAAATGCCATTTCGTTTTATATATTGTGACTAAGGGTTACGTTTATAGATCAAAGGATTATAGGTTACGAATGACTTCATGAAAGTCATCGACATCTGAAAAACTGCGATACACGGAGGCAAAGCGGATATAAGCGACTTTATCCATGAGCTTAAGTTCTTGCATCACACTTTCACCCAATTCGCGCGCGGGAATTTCACGCTCACCACGGCTCAACAATTTTTGCACAATATGGTCAAGCGCACGGTCGACATATTCAGTTGGCACTGGGCGCTTATGTAAGGCACGGGTAAAAGAAAGGCGCAATTTTTCGCGATTAAACTCTTCGCGCGTGCCGTTTGCTTTAACTACTTGCGGCATGTGCAAATCTGCCGTTTCATAAGTGGTAAATCGCTTATCACAAGCCCCGCATTTACGGCGGCGGCGAATAGAGTCGCCTTCGTCGTTAACACGCGAATCTATCACCTGTGTGTCAGCATCACCGCAAAAAGGACATTTCACTTTTGATTTCTCAACTTAAGTTATGCACCGTAAACAGGAAAGCGCGCCGTAAGCGCGTGTACTTTGGCTTTGGTGGCGGCAATTACTGCTTCATCAGCTGGGTTATCGAGCACATCGGCGATTAAATTCGCAACTTCTTTCGCCTCAGCTTCTTTAAAACCACGCGTCGTGATGGCTGATGAGCCAATACGGATACCAGAAGTCACGAATGGGCTTTCTGGATCATTCGGAATTGCATTTTTATTCACGGTGATGTGCGCCAGACCAAGTGCGGCATCAGCGGCTTTACCCGTTAAAGCTTTTGGACGTAAATCGACCATAAACATGTGAGACTCTGTGCGGCCAGAAATAATGCGCAAGCCGCGCGCAGTCAACGTTTCAGCCAACACCACTGCATTTTTAAGCACTTGTGTTTGATATGCTTTAAACTCAGGTTGTGCCGCTTCTAAAAATGCCGTCGCTTTACCTGCAATGACGTGCATCAACGGCCCACCTTGCAGGGCAGGAAACACGCTAGAATTGAGCGATTTTTCAAACTCCGCTTTAGCTAAAATAATACCACCGCGTGGGCCACGTAAGGTTTTATGCGTAGTCGATGTGACAAAATCAGCATGTGGTACTGGGTTAGGGTAAACGCCAGCAGCAATCAAACCAGAGTAATGTGCCATGTCGACCATGAAGTACGCACCCACTTTCTTGGCAATCTCTGCCATGCGCGCCCAATCGAAACGTAGTGCATAAGCACTCGCCCCGCCGATTAAAAGCTTAGGTTTGCATTCCAGAGCAATGCGCTCCATCTCATCGTAATCAATTTCTTCTCTATCATTTAAGCCATACGGCACAATATTAAATAATTTACCAGACAAGTTTGCAGGAGAACCATGCGTTAAGTGTCCGCCGTGGCCAAGGTTCATGCCCATCACGGTATCGCCCGGTTTTAGAATAGAAAAATATACCGCTTGATTCGCTTGCGAGCCAGAATGCGGCTGTACGTTAGCGTATTCAGCCCCATATAACGCTTTTAAACGGTCTATTGCTAGCTGCTCCACTTGGTCTACATATTCACAGCCACCGTAAAAGCGTTTACCTGGGTAGCCTTCTGCGTATTTATTGGTAAGTTGCGAGCCCTGCGCTTCCATCACCGCTGGGCTGGTATAGTTTTCAGAAGCAATTAATTCAATATGTTGATGTTGGCGCACAACTTCTGCAGCTATCATGGTTGCAAGCGCTGGGTCGGCTTTCTTTAATGTATTTGTGTGACTAAACATGACGGTCAATTTTTTCCAAAATTTAGTTAAGAAATTTAATTGCTTATTTTATCACGCCCCTGAACTTACTTAAAATTCTTAACTTAGAATCCGCACCTAAAGTTGAAAAAAAATTTATACACGCAATAGTTCTGCACTATATTGGTTCACCACCACCACATTAGTGCAGCCCAATAACCATAGTATAAAAAGGTGTGTTTGTAAGATATTGATTTTAAATTGATTTTTGTTGGCACGGCAATTGCTATAGCTATATTAAGCGTGAATCTCCAAATCCGCCTTCCCTCTTGCCCAGCCTCGCGCTGGGCTTTTTTTATTTACGTTAGCCCTGTTCATAATTTGGCTACTTATGCTAACGTTATAATGCTGCTGTGGAACATAGCCATAAATTTAAGATTGAGAAATTTTAATTGAGAAACTCAGATTGAGAAGCCTAGATGAAGTGGACTGATAGCCAAAGAATTGCCGAAGAACTATTCGATAAATACCCAACGACAGACCCCAAAACCATACGCTTTACAGATTTAATGACTTGGGTGATGGCACTAGAAGACTTCAGCGATGCACCTGAGCATTGTGGTGAAAAAATATTAGAGGCGATTCAGCTCGCGTGGATTGAAGAAGCTGACTAAAGAAAATTAAATAGCCATGTTTGAAGCCTTATTTTTACTATTTATTAAGCATTTTATTTGCGATTTTCCGCTACAAGCCAATCCTTGGATGTATCGGAATAAAGGCACTTATATGCACCCGGGCGGCATTGTGCATGCGGGTATCCATGCCATTGGCACACTGTTAGTGCTGGCGCCCTTCATCGGTAGCACTTCAGTCATGTATGCCTTGATTGATATGGTTGTGCACTATCATATTGATTGGGCTAAAATGAACTTAAGTCAGCATTATGACTTGCAGCCTACCAATAGCGAACGCTTTTGGATATTACTAGGCTTTGACCAATTACTGCACCACATCTCTTATTTTATGATTATTTACTTTGCTTTCAATTTATCAACTAATCTATTATCAACAATAACCTAATTATCAACAAACTTAGCCACTTAATTATGCAAACACTTAAAACTATGCAACCACCTAAAGAAATTTTCAAAGCTTATGACATTCGCGGTATTGTCGGTAAAACCTTAACCCCAGAAATCGTAGAAGCCATTGGCCATGCGCTAGGTAGCGAGGCAAAGCAACGCGAACAAAATGAAATTTGTATTGGTTACGATGGCAGATTGTCTGGTCCTGAACTCGCTCAAGCCTTATCGAAAGGCATCCGCAAAGCTGGCGTAAACGTGGTGAACTTAGGTATGGTAGCAACACCCATGGTGTATTTTGCCGCATACCACTTAAATAATAACTGCGGCGTCATGGTGACTGGTAGCCATAATCCGCCAGACTACAACGGCCTTAAAATGGTGCTTGCTGGCGAAACCCTCTCAAATGAAACCATACAAAGTTTGCGTCATCGCATTGAATATAATCGCATGGCCTTTGGTGAAGGGTTTGAGCGAGACTACGACATTGCGCCTGATTATATTGCAAAAATTAAGGCCGATATTAACCTAACACGCCCCATGCAAATTGCGGTCGATTGCGGCAATGGCGTAGCTGGAGCGTTTGCAAAAAAACTATATAACGCCATTGGCTGCCGCGTAGACGAGCTATTTTGCGAAGTCGATGGGCACTTTCCAAACCATCACCCTGACCCATCCGTACCTGAAAACTTAAACGATTTAATTAGCGCACTCAAAACAACGCGCGCAGAAATTGGCTTAGCATTTGATGGTGATGGCGACAGATTAGGCGTAGTCACCAAAGAAGGCAATATTATCTACCCAGACCGCCAATTACTTTTATTTGCAGAAGATGTGTTAAAGCGCAATCAAAACGCCAATATTATTTTTGATGTGAAATCGACACGCAATCTGACGCCATGGATATCTGAGCTTGGTGGTAATCCAATTATGTGGAAAACGGGCCATTCTTTAGTAAAAGCAAAAATCAAAGAAACCAATGCCGCATTAGCAGGTGAGATGAGTGGCCATATATTCTTTAACGACCTAGATGAAAAAGGTGAAAAGCGTTGGTATGGCTTCGACGACGGCCTGTATGCTGGCGCACGCATGATAGAAATTTTGAGCCGCTTTCCTAATCCATCTAAAGTATTAAACAACCTGCCAGATAGCGTGAGCACACCTGAGCAACACATTAATATGAAAGAAGGCGAACCACACGCGCTAATCGCGAAACTACAGAAAACCGCTAAATTTGCAGACGCAAAAGAAATTATCACCATTGACGGCTTGCGTGTGGAATACGAAGACGGTTTTGGTTTGATGCGGCCATCAAACACTACGCCTGTGATTGTGTTACGGTTTGAAGCGAATAACGAAGCTGCACTAAAACGTATTCAAGCACAATTTAAAGAAGTGATTTGGGACGTGGCGCCACACGTGGCTTTGCCTTTCTAAATTTTTACAACACCATTAACCTAGCCAAATGATGTCGCGCAGTAAACTCATTTTCGCCACCGTTTGGCTAGCCCTCGCCGCTAGTATTTATTACTTAGTTGATAATATTCAAAACCCGAACAAAATGGCACGACTGGGCGACGATGGCAACACTGTGGTGCTCAAGCGTGGTTTAGATGGCCATTACCGCGCTGAAGCGCTTATCAATAACGAAAAAGTAAACGTGTTGGTCGACACAGGCGCGACTGGCGTTGCGATTTCACAACGCATTGCCGATAAACTCAACTTAAAAAGTATCGATGCCATCCGCACCAATACTGCCAATGGCGATAGCGTCGGTTATATGGTGCGATTAGAATCTGTAAAAGTAGGCGGCGTAGAAGCAAAAAACGTGTCTGCGATGATAGCACCTGGGTTAGGAGGCGATGTGCTACTCGGTATGAGTTATTTAGGACGCATGGATGTGCGCTTGTTTAAAAATGAAATGACCATCAAACAAGTAGAGTAACTAATTTAACGCTTATTAATTGCTAAAAACCCTGCCCTGCGAGCCAATATCCATGCGCCTTTCAAGCATGAATAACCAGCTTCAGCTGGTATATTCTGCGGGGACAACCTTTACGGTTGCAGGTCGATTGTTTTAACAATTAAAATTGTCTTTATTTAAAATTTCTAAAAGTATTTGTAAGTAATCGCAAGTTTGCCATGACTAATGGTCGCTAGCTAGCAAACTTAAATTACAAACCAATTTGATTTTTAGGAGATTTAAAATGAACTTACAATTTAAACAAGTAGCTGTTGCTGCTGGCATGTTACTGGCTGTTTCAAGCGCTGCATTTGCAGCAGATGCCATGTTAGGCACGGGTGGTTATGCGCGTCAATTACAAAAGATGGAAATGATGAAAATGTTGGATGCCGATGGGAACCATATGGTGACTGTGGCTGAATCAGATGCCTATTACAACAGCATTTTTGATGCGCTTAACAAAGATAGCGATGACTCATTAGAAGCAAACGAGTGGGCAGGTCCTACTAAAAACTCCAAGCTTGATCTGGCGACTGGCGGTTTCAGCCGTGAGCTGCGCTCGATGAAAATGATGCGTTTAATGGACTCAGATGGTGATCACAAAGTGACGCGTGATGAATTTTTAAACCATCATCGTGCTGTATTTGCAAAACTTGACACTTCTAGCGACCAAGAAATCAGCGCAACAGAATGGTCGATGAAAGGGCTATTAAGCAAATAAAGCAAGCTATAAAATTCACATGATAAAAGCCAGCAAATGCTGGCTTTATTTTTTGGTAGCTTTTAATTTAAGTAATGACCGTAGGTTTATCGCGACCTGTACGCTGTTTGAGTTCTGAAATCGTCAGCGCAATCTGAATCATCTCAGCCAATGCGATTTGCGCATCTAAATGATGGTTGTCAATATTGGGCTCGTAAGCTTCTAAATAAATGCGTAGTGTTGCACCTTCTGTGCCCGTACCAGACAACCTAAACACAATGCGTGAGCCACACGCAAACAAAATACGAATACCCTGCCCTGTACTGACAGAGCCATCAATCGGGTCGGTGTAGCTAAAATCGTCCGCAGTATTAACTGTATATTGCCCAAATTTTTGGCTTGGCAACGTTGTAAATTGCGCTTTAATATGCGCCATCACGCCATTGGCGGCCTCAGTCGGAATCGCCTCGTAGTCGTGGCGTGAATACACATTGCGGCCATATTCCGCCCAATGTGCTTTGGCTAATTGTTCGACTGAGCATTGCTTGACCGCCAAAATATTAAGCCAGCATAACACCGCCCAAAGTCCATCCTTTTCGCGCACATGGTTGCTGCCCGTGCCAAAGCTTTCTTCGCCGCACAGCGTGACCTTATCGGCATCCATCAAATTGCCAAAAAATTTCCAGCCTGTTGGGGTTTCAAAACAGGGGATATTGAGTTTAGCTGCCACTCTATCCACCGCGCCACTGGTAGGCATGCTGCGCGCGACACCCGCTAATCCTTGCTTGTAGGCTGGTATTAATTTCGCATTCGCCGCAATCATCGCCAAACTATCTGATGGTGTCACAAAAAAATGCTTGCCCAAAATCATGTTACGGTCGCCATCACCATCGGATGCTGCGCCAAAATCGGGCGCTTCATTGCCATATAAAATATCCACCAAATCATGCGCATAAGTGAGATTTGGGTCTGGGTGACCACCGCCAAAAGTCTCGCTGACATCACAATTCATTAAGCTCGTTGCAGGCAATCCTAAACGATTGACAAAAATTTCTTTGGCATACGGCCCTGTCACGGCGTGCATCGCGTCAAACATCATGCTAAAACCAGAAGAAAATAAGGTCTTAATAGCATCAAAATCAAACAGTTGTGCCATTAAATCTGCGTAATCAGTCACAGGGTTAATCACTTCAACTGTAAAGTCGCCAAGCCTTGTTTCACCTAGCTGGTTAATATCTACATTGGGCAAATCCGTGTCCCCAACCGACGCCGCCAAGCGCATTGGCATCG
>JANNOS010000121.1:0-15312 GCA_031399315.1 Methylophilaceae bacterium
CCTATAGACCATTTACCACAAATGGCGGCAGGTTCTGAGCGCTATACTGGCTATGCTTTGGATGGTTTAGGTCAAGCTCCGAGCGATGATGAGCTGAACTCTGTGCCAGATTTAGACCACATCATTCAATTACCTTGGGAACCTAAAGTTGCTTGGATGCCAGCAGACAACCATTTTCAAGGCAATCCATACCCACTTAACACCCGTGTAGCATTGAAAAACGTGTTAGCAGAAGCTGCAAAAATGGGTTTTGGCATGAATCTGGGTATTGAATGCGAAATCTATTTATTAAAACAGAATGCTGACGGGAGTTTAAGTGTACCTAACCCTGACGATAAGCTAGAAAAAGCTTGTTATGACGTGCGCGGCTTTATGGATAACTTTGCTTGGCTAGATAAAATGGCTACGGCAATTAATGGGTTAGGCTGGGATTTGTATTCATTTGACCACGAAGATGCCAACAGCCAATTTGAGTTCGATTTTAATTATAGCGATGCACTCAGCATGTGTGACCGCTTGATTTTTTTCCGCTATATGGCGAAACATTATGCGAAAGAAGATGGGTTAATTGCCACCATGATGCCGAAGCCATTTGCTGATAAAACCGGTACAGGCGCGCACTTCAATATGTCGCTGTATGATTTAAAAACAGGCAAAAACCTGTTTGCTTGCGACCCTAAAGATGACCCGCGCGGGCTAGGATTAACGACTTTAGGCTATCAATTTATTGCAGGTATTTTGAAGCATGGCCCAGCTTTGTGTGCTGCGTTTGCACCTACAGTGAATAGTTATAAACGCTTAGTACGCCGAGGCGCAATGAGCTATTTCAGTTGGGCGCCAGTATTCAATTCTTACGGCTCTAACAATCGCACCAACTCAGTCCGCGTGCCGATGGGCGGCGGCCGCTGCGAATCACGCAATGCAGATGGCGCAGTGAACCCATATTTGGCAGCGACACTTGCCTTAGCTGCAGGCTTAGAAGGTATCCGTGAAGGGCTAGACCCAGGTAAGCCGAATGAAGATAATTTATACGACATGAATGAAGAGCAGCGCAGTAAAAGAGGCATTGAGTTTTTACCTCAAACCTTGCAAGAAGCTGTCGCCGCGTTTGCTGCTGACCCATTGGTAGAAAAAACATTGGGTAAAGAGTTAAAAGACGAGTTCATTAGATATAAAACTGAAGAATGGGAAACTTATCATTTAACCGTTAGCCAATGGGAAATCGAGCGTTACAGCTACATGTTCTAGAACTTAAAAATGACGACAATATTCGATAAAAGCAAGTTGTTGTGGGAAGAAGTTATTCCAGGCGGCAATCACTGGTCTGGCCTCATCCGGCGCGGTACAGCACTGCGCATAACCGATTTAGAAGGAGGCGCCAATTTATCTGCGCTATTTTACAACGCTGAAGATAAGTTGGAACGCTACAACATGCCCGACACGCTCAAGGCGCAACACACAGCTTTTCTTACTACTGGCAACGTGTGTTATAGCGACATGGGGCGGGTCATGTGCTCGATTATTGACGACAGCCTTGGTTGGCACGACACTATTTGCGGTGTAACTGATGCAGCCATGATAGAGGCTCAATATGGCAAAACAACATTTCAAACGCATCGTAATGAAATGTTTAGAAGTGGCAAAGATGGTTTATTAATTGAGCTGGCGAAGCATGGCTTAGGTAAACGTGATTTAGTAGCTAACGTTAATTTTTTTAGCAAAGTGATACCAGATGATGTTGGAAATTTAAGTTTTGTAGCTGGCCACAGCAAAGTAGGGGATACGGTAGATATTCGTTTCGATATGAATGTGCTATTGGTGATATCTACTGCGCCACATCCTTTAGATGAAAAAACGAGCTACCAGCCTGCCGCAATAAAGCTGTCAACTTGGCATGTGGGGATTGCTTCTGTCAATGATGTTTGCCGTAATTCCTGCGAACAAAACCAGCGTGGTTTTGTGAATACGGAAAGATATTACCTATGATTGTTGAAAGCCAACTAGACCCTAAAACTGCGGTTTTAAACCAAATCTGCATTGCAGGCGATCCATGGATGGCTGAAGTTAAGAAAGGTCAGATTTTCCGAATTCTGGACTTGGAAGGCAATCAAGCTGTTGATACATTGTTTTATAGTGTTGCTAACCCAGAGGAGCGTTACAGCGCGGTTGATACCATCGTACGTCAGCGGCAACTATATTTGACTTCTGGCTCGGTGCTTTACTCTAGTGAAGGTCATGCTATGTTGACGATTGTGGCAGATACCTGTGGTCGCCACGATACGATTGGCGGGGCATGTTCGGCGGAGAGCAATACAACACGCTATGCCTTTGAAAAACGCTCAATGCATAGCTGCCGTGATAGCTTTATGCATGCACTTAATTACTGCGATTGCGCCGTGCATCGCCACATGAGTAAGCGCGATATCACCGCCAACATTAATTTTTTTATGAATGTTCCTGTAACGAGAGACGGTGGTTTAAGCTTTGCAGATGGCGTTTCTGGCGCAGGCAAATATGTGGAAATGCGCGCCGAGATGGATGTAATCGTTCTAATATCAAACTGTCCACAGTTAAACAATCCTTGTAATGCCTACAATCCAACACCTATTCAGCTGTTGGTGTGGGATGCAGCCAAGTAATAAAACCGTAAGTGGACGACCTCTTACGGCGCAAAACAAGCGGGACGACTCGCCCAGAGGTATAAGTGTTTAAAAAAGTTTTAATTGCCAATCGCGGCGAAATCGCTTGCCGCATCATTCGTACATTGAAGAAAATGGGTATTGCGTCTGTGGCAGTTTATTCAGAGGCCGATGCTGGCGCACGCCATGTATTGGACGCTGATGAGGCGGTATGTGTTGGCCTTGCACCTGCTGTTGAAAGCTATTTGAACGCTGCCAAGATATTGCAAGTGGCTATGGATACTGGCTCGCAGGCAATTCATCCCGGGTATGGGTTTTTATCTGAAAATGCAGACTTTGCGGAAAGCTGCGAGGCCGCAGGAATCAGCTTTATTGGCCCGACACCACAGCAAATGCGAGATTTTGGTCTTAAGCATACTGCACGTGAATTAGCTCAGAAAAACGGCGTGCCATTGTTATCAGGTACAGGTTTGTTGGCAGACGCAGTTGAAGCGCGTATGTGTGCAACAAAGATTGGTTATCCAGTCATGCTAAAAAGTACCGCAGGCGGCGGTGGTATTGGCATGCAGTTAATTTGGAGTGAAGATGGACTTGATGCTGCGTTTGAATCTGTGCAACGCTTGTCACGTGCCAACTTCAAAGAAACAGGCATCTACTTAGAAAAATACGTACAAGCGGCGCGCCATATTGAAGTACAAATTTTTGGCGACGGAAAAGGCCATGTCATTGCATTAGGTGAGCGTGATTGTTCAGTACAGCGACGCAATCAAAAGGTCATCGAAGAAACGCCAGCCCCCAATATTAGCGATGAAACTCGATTAGCGTTATGTCTGACCGCTGTGAAGCTAGGTAGTGCTTTGCAATATCGCTCTGCAGGCACGGTCGAGTTTGTGTACGACAATGCCACGGGTGAGTTTTACTTCTTAGAAGTAAATACGCGCCTGCAAGTAGAGCATGGTGTGACTGAGTTAGTAAATGATATTGATTTGGTTGAATGGATGGTGAGCACTGCTGCAGGCGATACGGCATTTTTAAGTGAATATCGGCACCAGCCACAAGGCCATGCTATCCAAGTGCGACTTTATGCGGAAGATGCAAATAAAAACTTTCAACCTTCCAGCGGTGTATTGACTGATGTACAGTTTTCACCAACAGCGCGCAATGATAGTTGGATTGAAACTGGCACTGAGGTCTCACCATTTTATGATCCACTCATTGCCAAAGTGCTCGTGCATACCAAAGATCGCTCATCTGCAGTTCAGGCTATGCGAACAGCACTGCATGAGACTCGCCTTAGTGGCATTGAAACCAATTTGGAATACCTACGGCAGGTACTGGCGGATACTATCTTTCCAGCGGGCGAACAAACAACGCGTTATCTCAATAACTTTGACTATAAGCCGCTGACAATAGATGTACAAGATGGCGGCGTGATGACCACTATTCAGGATTATCCAGGCCGAGTGGGTTATTGGGCTGTGGGCGTGCCACCATCCGGGCCAATGGATCATCTGGCTTTTCGTTTTGCTAACAAGCTAGTAGGGAATGACGAAGGCGTAGCTGGGTTAGAAATCACACTGATTGGCCCTAAACTTAAATTCAATACAGACGCCATTGTTGCGATTACAGGTGCAGCAATTGAAGCAACACTTGATGGTGCGCCAATTGCTATGTGGGAGTCACATTTTATTAAGGCAGGTAGTACGCTTAAGTTAGGAAGCATTAACAATAAAGGTTGCAGGGCTTATTTAGCAGTGAAAGGCGGCTTTGATGTGCCCGATTACTTGGGCAGTAAATCAACTTTCACGCTAGGCCAATTTGGTGGTCATGGCGGCAGAACTCTTAGAGTTGGTGATGTATTACATCTCACTAAGCAAGCAGAATCTGTTTACATTTCAAGATTTCTTCCTCAAGACTTACAGCCAAGTTATACCAATGACTGGGAAATTGGCGTTTTATATGGCCCACATAGCGCGCCAGATTTCTTTACCGTTGATGATATTGAAATGTTTTTCACTACCGATTGGGAGGTACATTACAACTCAAATACGACAGGAATAAGGTTGATTGGCCCTAAGCCAAAGTGGGCGCGGCAAGATGGCGGAGAGGCGGGCTTGCACCCATCTAATATTCACGATAATGCTTATGCTATTGGTGCCATTGATTTTACGGGTGATATGCCTGTGATTTTAGGGCCTGATGGCCCAAGTTTGGGTGGTTTTGTTTGCCCAGCAACCATTGTGCAGGCCGAGTTATGGAAAATTGGACAGCTTAAGGCAGGCGACAGAATACGCTTTATACGACTCACTCAAGACAATGCCTATGCGCTGGAAACAGCACAAAATGCATTGGTTGCTGAGCTTGCAGGAGAGCCACCAAAACCAATCAATACCGTTGCAAAAAGTTCCAGCCCAATACTGGCTGAAATTGCTGAGACATCAGCACAAATTAAAGTGGTTTATAGACAAGCTGGCGACAAATATCTGCTGATTGAATATGGCGAGTTGGTACTAGACCTCAATTTGAGACTGCGTGTACATGCGCTAATGCAGTGGTTAGAACGGAAAAATGTCAACGGTATTTTGGATCTTACGCCGGGTATTCGCTCTTTGCAGGTGCATTATGAAAGTCTGCTGCTGCCTGTTAATCAACTCCTTAATCTTTTGCAAAAAGCCGAGCAAGAGTTACTAGCTATTGAAGAAATGGAAGTGCCAACTCGTATCCTGCATTTACCTTTATCTTGGGATGACGTAGCAACACAATTGGCGATTGAAAAATACATGCAGTCGGTACGCAATGATGCTCCCTGGTGTGACACTTCATCAGGAACCCCAAGTAACATCGAGTTTATTCGCCGCATTAATGGTTTGGACAGTATCGAAGACGTTAAAAAAATCGTGTTTAACGCGAGCTATTTAACACTAGGATTAGGTGATGTCTATTTAGGTGCACCAGTTGCTACGCCCATAGACCCACGCCATCGCCTGGTGACTACTAAATATAACCCTGCTCGCACTTGGACGCCTGAAAATGCTGTAGGTATTGGTGGTGCGTACATGTGTGTATATGGTATGGAAGGGCCGGGTGGTTATCAATTTGTAGGGCGCACTATACAAATGTGGAACCGTTGGGCTTGTTTTAATGCTAAAGCCCAAACTAAAGACTTTAAAGATGGTAAGCCGTGGTTGCTACGTTTTTTTGATCAGATACGCTTTTATCCTGTTTCGGCAGATGAATTGTTGCAAATGCGCGCAGATTTTCCTCACGGCAAATTTGAGTTAAATATCGAAGAGGCCACGTTTAGTTTAAAAGACTATAACCAATTTTTAAAACAAGAATCCGCGAGTATTAATAGCTTCAAAACCAAGCAGCAGGCAGCTTTCGACGCTGAACGTGAACGTTGGATTGCTTCAGGTCAAGCAAATTACAACCAAGAAGCCGAAATAGATGCTGTCAATATTCAAGCTGCGGAAATCCCTGTTGGGCAGCAAGTAGTGTCATCGCACGTCGCTGGCAATCTATGGCAGATCAAGGTAAATGAGGGTGATGTAGTACAAGAGGGTGATGTGCTGATGATTGTTGAATCAATGAAAATGGAAATTTCTATCATCGCGAGTTGCTCAGGAAAAATAAGCAAAGTGTTGCGCAATGAGGGTGGAGCAGTTTTTGCAGGACAAAACCTAATATTAATAGCAGAGGAAAAATAGCATGAACCTAGAAATCCCTCACTTGCGAAAGTTGTATCTTACAGGTCAACTCACGCCGACTGACCTAGTAAAACAATTGGATGCAGAAATAGGTAGTGAGGATAATCATCATATTTGGATTCGCCGCTTGCACTTGAGTGAAATGATGGTTTATGCCAAGAGATTGGAAGAGCAAGACCCCGTAAATCTACCCTTATATGGCATACCATTTGCGATTAAAGATAATATCGATTTAGCGGGTTTGCCTACAACGGCGGGCTGCCCAGATTATTCTTATATCCCAAACAAGAGTGCAACTGTGGTACAAAAGCTAATTAATGCTGGTGCAATTCCAGTAGGAAAAACCAATCTGGATCAGTTTGCCACAGGCCTGGTGGGCACTCGTTCACCGTATGGGGCTTGCAAAAATAGTATCAATCCTGAATATATCTCTGGCGGTTCCAGTGCTGGATCGGCGGTTTCAGTTGCATTAGGGTTGGTTAGTTTTAGCTTAGGTACAGATACTGCAGGTTCAGGTCGAGTACCAGCTGCATTTAATAATTTAGTTGGTCACAAACCCACTTGCGGTTTACTAAGCACGTTGGGTGTTGTGCCTGCTTGCCGCACGCTGGATTGTGTGTCGATATTTGCAAACAGTGCAGAAGATGCTGCAATTGTGCTACAAGCCGCACAAGGCTTTGATACTGAGGATGCGTATTCGCGTCAAACACCCATAAATAACGTGATGCACAATTTAGGCAGCAGCTTTACATTCGGTGTGCCTAAGTCAGACCAGCTCGCATTTTTTGGCAATCCCGAAACCCCGAACCTATTTGAGCAAGCTATACAAAAATTAGAAAAAATTGGTGGCAAAGCAGCTGAAATAGATTTCGCACCATTTTTAGAAACCGCGCAGTTGCTTTATGAAGGGCCATGGGTAGCGGAGCGTTACGCGGCAATTCGTGAATTCTTTGATGCAAAACCAGAAGCCATATTTCCGGGTACCAAGCAAATTATTGGGAACGCTGCGAAATTTAGTGCGGCTGATACTTATAGCGCAATGTATAAACTGAAGGCGCTACAACGCAAAGCAGAGGCTGTATGGGGTGAAATTGATGTGATGATAACACCTACAGCAGGCACGATTTACACTATTGCCGAGGTTGATGCTAATCCAATTCAAACCAATACCAACTTAGGTTACTACACTAACTTCATGAATTTACTTGATCTTGCTGCAATCGCTGTGCCCGCTGGCTTTCAAGCTAATGGTTTGCCTTTTGGAATCACGCTTTGTGCCCCTGCATTTAGTGATGATGCCTTATTAAATTTAGCTAAACGTCTTGATGAGGAAAGATAAAATGGCCAACGAACACATCATTAAAGTTGCAGTTTGTGGCGCACATATGCGCGGATTGCCACTTAATTCGCAATTGGTAGCACTTGGTGGCGAGTTTTTAGAAGCCACCCAAACCTCATCTAACTACAAATTATTTGTTTTAAATGGCTTTTCACCAGCGCGTCCAGGCTTGTTAAAAGTGATTGAAAACGGCAGCGCAATTGACTTAGAAATATGGCAGCTCCCAATTGAAAATTACGGCAAGTTTGTTGCTAGCGTTCCTGCTCCATTAGGGTTTGGGACGCTAACGCTTACAGATGGCAGTGAAGTGCAAGGTTTTTTGTGTGAAGCCTATGCTACATATGACGCTATAGATATAAGCCATTTAGGTGGATGGCGAAATCATTTGAAGAAGATTTAGCTGTTACCGCTACTGACCCATACAGGAACCGCCTACGGAGCTTTGGCTCACTCAGTAGCAATAAATAAAATAAAAGCCAATCACCTCAAACAAGTGATCGCTTCTGTTTATGATTGGTGCGCCCGAAGAGATTCGAACCCCTGACCCCTTGGTTCGCAGAAGGACTAAAGTGTAAAATATTTTAATTAAATCAATATCTTGCGAATCTCGCCAATTTGATTAGCAGTCTAAAAGAGTCTTGCTTACATACAAAATAGTCTAGCAAAGACACTAATTTTCTACATTTAATGGCTTCTTTCGGCCAAAAGCAACCATATCTATCGCTTTTCTGTCTATAGAAAATGGCGCCTGAATAATCCGATTTGTTAGCGTAAACCTCCCGTAACATGTAGAGTTTCACCTGTCACATAAGCAGCATCTTCGGAGGCACGGTTAAATTGTCGAATTTCTCTAGCTGGCTTTACAAAACACTCGCAAATATTGGGCGTACTGGACATGGGCGCCCTATAGCCGTTGTGTGGATGGGAATATTTTTAGTTTTCCTTAACTTTTCAGATATATCACCACTTAAAGCAGCTAGATTGGCTCTGTTTGACGAGTTTCAGTCTCTTTATCCTCGAAAAGTAGAATCACAATCCGTGGTTATTGTTGAGATCGACGAAGCAACGCTAGGCGCTCTTGGTCAATGGCCATGGCCCCGTAATTATTTAGCAGCACTAATCGACGCGATATCATCACTTAAACCATCTGCCATCGGGCTTGACATTATTATGCCAGAATCGGATCATGCCTCACCCCAAGCTGTCGCTGATTCACGTCCCGACTTGCCCAAAGAAGTGCTTAAGATTCTAACCAATTCCGCTTCTAATGACAGCCTACTTGCAGCAAGTTTCTCAAATGCACCAACAGTCCTGGGAGCAGCAGGCTTTTCATTTCGTACCTCTGTTACTCTCAACGGTTTGCGAACTAGAGTAATTCCAGCGCATGGGGGAGACTTAATACCTTGGCTCAATACTTACCCGTATGTTCTTGCTAGCTTACCTGAGTTTCAAGCTGCTGCCAAAGGCCAGGCGCTATTATCAAATAACCCTGAGAGGGGGGTTGTGCGGCGTGTTCAATTATTATCTGCAATTAATGGAACAGTCACGCCAGGACTCTCGCTGGAAATGATGCGAATTGCTTATGGCGCACCAAATATCATTGCGAATGTGGGGTCACATGGCATCGAAGGTGTCAATATTGGTGCTAAATACATACCCCTTCAAAGTAATGGTGAGGCTTGGGTGCACTTCGACAAAGCCTCACGTCAACGCTATATATCCGCGCTAAGAATACTCAAGAGTGAGGCACCTGCTAGTCAAATTGCGGGCAAGATGGTTTTGATAGGCCTAACAGGATTGGGTTTGCAGGATATGATTACCACACCGACAGGCGAGCAGCGACCAGGAGTGGAAGTACATGCCCAGTTAATCGAAAGCTTTGCGGACCGTCAATTTTTATTACGGCCCTGGTGGATGCAATGGGTTGAGTTTGGATTTCTAATGACTGTAGGTTTACTGCTGATATGGAAGTTGCCAAGCACCAAAGTGCATAAAGTTCCCCAAAGAGGTTCAAATGAAAAAAGTATGCTAATTAATAATTCGGGTTTAGGCAAAATGCAATCAGATTCATTATCAGCTGCCGATTCATTTCTCATTCAAGAAAGAAGAAAGCGGGTACGTCCTGGCGGAAAAATTAGTCCAAGGGTTGTTGCGAGGATTGCAATTTTTTTATTTGTTATATTATTTGGTTCTGGTCTTGCACTATTTAATTGGGTTGGGTTGCTATTTGATTCAATTACTTTATTTATTGCACTTAGCACAATTTTAGGGAGTCTATTTTTCAGTGCTGTAATTGAATATGAGCAGCAACGTAAGGAAGCAGATAATGCACTTCAGAATCAGCGCATGAAGGCTGCGCAGATGACTGGAGAACTTAATGCAGCAAGAAAAATCCAGTTAGGTACCTTGCCCAATGCTGGCAATTCATTTCCAGGTGAGACACGCTTTTTAATCGAAGCTATGCTGGAACCTGCCCGACAAGTTGGAGGTGATCTTTATGATTTTTTTATTATTGATAAGACACGTCTGTTTTTTATTATTGGAGACGTATCGGGTAAGGGTCTTCCAGCCAGTTTATTTATGGTTGTAACTAAGGCATTGGTAAAAAGTGCTGCACTGCGTGAGAAAGATAATATTGGGACAATCATTAGCAAGGCTAATATGGAGTTGGCACGTGAGAATCCAGAGATGCTCTTTGTCACCGGTTTGGCCGGACTACTTGATTTAGAAAATGGTATTTTGGAGCTAGTTAATGCCGGACATGACGCTCCCTGGCATATTAACAATCGGGGAACTATTGAACGTATAGAAGGAAACGGCGGTCCTCCTTTAGGCGTTATGGATAGCTATAGCTATCCGTTTAAAAGAGTGCAACTTACTATCGGCGATACTTTGCTTTTTGTGACTGATGGTGTCTATGAAGCGATGAATGCAAATGACGAGCTTTATGGTACAGATAGAATCACAGCAGTTTTAGAGCGTGTCGGAGTCAATTTGCCGCTCAATCAACTTAGCGTAGAGCTTCGTGAAGATCTGCGGCGCTTTGTTGGAGACACTGAACCCTCTGATGATATAACTCTATTGGTATTGCACTGGCTAGGGTCAACTCCTTTTACTGCCTAAAGAATAGTTATTTTTTTGTTGAACACTTATTCATAGAAAATCTAGAAGGTAATTAAACTAATTGCAGTCCCAGCGCACGCTGAAAATCAGATGGTTAAATTTGTCACTGTAAAGATAATTCAGTTTATCGACAAATTCTTTCATCATCGTTAATCCAAGGCCACCTGGCTCAGTATTTTCAAGTAAATGTGCTCTATCTTTTTGTTCAAATGTAAGTGGGTTAAAGGCTTTACCACTGTCAGATACAGTGACGGCAACTTCACTTGAAAATGAATCATTATTAATCTGAATCCGTAGGTTGATCGGACTTAAAGTCACTTCGTCGCCACCATGCTCAATGATGTTTGCTAGTGCCTCGTTAAGGCAGATATCCAAGCGATCAATCTGCCCGACTGGTACAGAAAAGCCAAGACATGTCTGAGCTAACCAAGTAGAGGCAATCCGTATCTCAGTGTAATCTGCACGAATCGATAGCTCCGCAAACGCGTTGGAGTTTGAGGATGATTGATTAGATATCAAGCAAGTGCGGCCTTTTCAGCTTCCACTTTAACTCTAAATAACGGAAGCAACTCACTGATATTGGTTGTTTCCAAAATTTTTGCAATTAGCGCATTGTCACCGACGTAAAGCACCATGCGACCACCGCGTCGTTGTAAAGCTTTCGCATTACTGATTAATTCACGAATGCCCATTGAAGCAAGAAAACTGACAGCAGCTAAATCTACCACAACATTCTGCTTAGCTGCTGAAGCTAGTGCTGAAAACTCCACAGATATTTCTTCAGTCCCTTGAATGTCAAGACGACCTGTGAGGGAGATGCTGCGTAAATTTTCGTCTAAGTCTGCAAATTCGATTGTCATAATAATTTAGCTACCGTTATTGTAATGTTTGAAAATATTGCAAAAAACTACATTAATATTAATGTAGGGTGGAATCATCGTATGCAATTGGGATGCCTACACCAACATCATAACTAGCTAATTAGTCAGCAGTAACACTAGCGAACGTTAATTTCTACACGTCGGTTTCTCGGCTCATCAACCCCATCTGCAGTTTGCACTAATAACTCTCGTTCACCACGTCCGGCTACAGCGAAGTGCTCACCTGAAACCCCATAGGTCACTAAAAGATTTCGCATAGTAGTGGCACGCTCTCTCGAAAGAATATCATTGTCTGTGTCTTTTCCCACAGTATCAGTATGTCCGATAGCCGTTATTTCTGGAGATGCACGAGCTTTTAGTTCGGCTTTTACTGGTTCTAACATAACCTTTGATTGAGGTGTTAACTCGTCTGTACCACTAATAAAATAAAGCATGTATGAAACAGGCCGCTCCGGCTGTGCTGAGAGTAGATCGCTATAATTGGCTTTTACCGATTCGGCGCTTTGTTCGGATGGCTTGATTGAGCCGTTCTCTGCTACGTTTGCAGCTGCATAGGGTTTATCAAGAATCTTTTCGCCTTTGCTTGTTTTCAATATCAATGCGCTAGGGCTACCATCTTTATTTGGAAGTAGAACGATACGGTCACTTCCTGTTGCACAAGCTCCGAGCGTTGAGATCACAAACAAAAGCGTTACAAAACGGAATGTAGATTCTAAAAATATTTGCATATTAATTCCTCAATCTCGGCATAATGCTCGATGTTTTGAAAGCTTCGCAAAGAGGCTCACTTATCTTTAGCTTCGGTTTCGATGAGAAATTCAGTGCCTCTTGCGCCTAGAATAGTTGTCGGCGTACGATATATCACAGCCTCTTGAGATGTCTTTGAAAGTTTGCCTGAAACAACAGCTAAAGTGCCATGTTTCAATGTAGCGTCTAGCGCACCTTTATTGGTTGTGTTGTCAAACAGAAACTTATTTAGAGATAAACTTGATTTTGGTCCAGCAGATAGCAATGTTCCATCTTCCAAAGTTATGCCAACCGTGCTGTTATCCCCTGTCACAATAGTGTCTGATACCAACAACAGGCTACCAGGCTTGGCAGTTAAGGTGGCTCTCTCACGTTCGATAGTCACATTCCCTTTGACCGATTTTACCATTCCAGCCTCAGCTAGGGCCTCAGCGCCGCCTATTGTGGAAATCATTATCAGTCCGAACATCCAATGTCTTTTTGTGATTGCTAGCATCATCAACTCCCTTTTTAAGATAACAAGCCAAGAAAAATTAAGTTCAGTATCTATATTATAGATATATACCCGTTAAAAAATAAAATTTGTTCAAATTCCTTAAATTTTCTTTATTCAAGTGATACTTTTATCTTTAAATCTCCGTCATCTTAATCACAGATAATAATTGCCCAGTTTTTTATTGCTCTAGAATAACTTTTAAGTATGAAGAGCCAATATTCATGCAATCAAATGCGTGCAATCCAAGCTCATTTGTTAGAGAAATGCATGCATCAATTCCGCGGCAGCTATTACCTCGCTTATCAAGTTTTGGGGAGTAGCAGGCTAGTCCCAATTGACGATTTACAACGGCTGTGATACCACCACTCACTCCGCTTTTTGCTGGAATGCCTACTTTGTAAGCCCATTGTCCAGAGTAGTCATACATGCCGCAAGTTAACATGATAGAAAGCATGTCTCTGACACATGAAATGTCATAGACTTCCTTGGAAGTCACAGGGTTCTTTCCAAGATTTGAAAGAGTAGCTGACATGACAGCAAGATCTTTACAATTTACTAGAATCGAGCATTGTTTGAAATAGAGATCAAGTGCCGGTTCTATATTTTCATCTACCATTCCAAAATTTAGCAATAAATGTGCAATCGCACGATTACGATGGCCGGTCCTAGCTTCTGACTGATAAACAGCCTCGTCCACGCAAAGTTGGCGTCCTGCAGCATCACTGAAACGCTTAAGCATGATATCTAGAGCCTCATCGCCATAGTGTTGATAAAGCAAGGATGAAACAGTAATTGCACCAGCATTTACCATAGGATTAAAAGGGCGATTGGTACCAGACTCTAGTTCAATTGAATTGAACGCATCTCCGCTTGGTTCGACACCAACATGTTGAGAGACTTTTTGTTGACCGAACACCTCCAGCGCCATTCCGTATGTAAACGGTTTAGAAATAGATTGAATAGTAAAAAGCTGATCAGAATTTCCTGATTCAAAAATTCGCCCATCTTTTGTAGCAAGGCATATACCAAAATGCTCTGGATTGGCCTTACTTAATTCAGGAATGTAAGTTGCTATTTCACCATCATTATTTTTCAAATATTGAGTATGCAACGAGTCAATTATTTGTTGTAGTATGTGCGGCTGCATACTGCTTATCCCTTTTAAGCTTATTGTGTATCCAGTTAAAGGTTCAATAAGAATGCAATCTTGCTGAACTTAATACGGATTCTTATATTTGATAGATACTATAGATAAAGCAAAAGTCATACCATTCAGTGAGTTATGCAAAATAAATTTCAATTATACTAGGGTATGTCACTGTGGTTAATAGCACTCAAGGCAGCCGTCTATACCTAAAATAATAATCGGCTATTTCTTTGCAACCAGCTTATTTTTAATTTAGAAACTATTCTACCCCATTAAGGTGCATGAGTTTTAGATATGTATTTTTTTGTGCGTGCCTACGCTGTGCTTTAAAAAGCCACTTTAGATAAAACAGTCGATAATAATGATTTACTATCTATTCTGAATGCTTGTTTAAGTTGAGAGTTCAGTGATAAGAGGTGCGATTGGTTTTGGCTGATACACATCACAGGCCATGACAATTTTGGAGCTAGGGTTTTATTTATGTCAATTTGAAGATAAACAGAGATGCTAATAATTGGGTGGTGACCAAAATTATCTACATCTTAAGTAGCAAATAAGTGTATTAATAAATTAGAAATCAACTTGATTTTTACTAAACCAAATCGGGTCTATTTTTACTAATCCAAGTACCGACATTTTGGTAAAGTAATTCAGCTTGTTTGATGCATTCTATGACAGCTAGACCAGAGGTCTTACGTAAAATACTGGATAACTCATTAAAAATAGGACAACTCATGTTTGCACTGTAGTGCACCTGATTACCAATAGATACTTTATGAAAAATCCGCTACATATATTTTAAATTGCTAAGCTATAACTTCGCACTTAGTGCAATGTAGCGAGGTTATACACTTGGGGATACAGTCTGGAACGCCGTTGCATGTATTACAAGAGTTAGGTGCTTGGGAAAGTATGGAGATGGTGCGGAAATATACCCATCTTTCTAGCGATCATCTAACGCAATACGTGTATCGTTTTTCTACGATACAAGCAGGTGAGGGAAGTAGGGCTACATTCCGTAAAATGACAAAGGGCTAGCATAAGCTAACCCCTTGTTTAATATGGTGCGCCCGAAGAGATTCGAACTCCTGACCCCTTGGTTCGTAGCCAAGTACTCTATCCAGCTGAGCTACGGGCGCATGTAACATTTATTGAATAACACCTTTGGCGGAGAGAGAGGGATTCGAACCCTCGATAGAACTTTTGATCCTATGCTCCCTTAGCAGGGGAGTG
>JANNOS010000156.1:0-14804 GCA_031399315.1 Methylophilaceae bacterium
GTCGCGGCATAGGCTTGCTCGATGGCGACGCCGTATCCCGCCTCAGGCGATAGGGTGTAGTTGACGAAGACCGCCACCGCGCGCGAGCCTGCCACCAGGTCACGCACCAGCCGTTCGTGGGTAGGGAAATCGCCCAGCACCCAGCCGCCGCCGTGGAAGTACATGAACGCGGGCAGAGTCTTCTGTTTGCTGCCGGCCGGGCGCACGATTGTCAGCTTTAGGTCGCTGCCATTGACGCGGATCGTCTTCTCGCTTACGTCAGCCGCCTGCAAGTCCACCTTGGGACCAGCCTGCGCGTCAACCAGCGCGGTGCGGGCATCGGCCGGCGTCATGGTCTCTAGCGTCTTGCCGCCTTCAAGGGCTTGCAAGAATTCTGCCGTGTTGTGTTCGACGCCGGGCAGGGGCAGGTGTTCTAAAAGTTTGCTCATTGTTCTGTTCTCAAAAGATGGATTAATAGGCGGATTGAAGGGAACAGCTTTTCGTTGTCGTTAGTTAGTGATGAATTCACTTGCTGTAATCATTATGGAGATCGACGATAATGACGTAAATAGTCACAAGTGGAGATATAGTATGAGCAAAAATGTCATAATCAAAAGTCCAGCTCGCGCTGAGGGTATAGATGGTGCGCTCCCGTCACCACCGGTGCATTTTCCTGGGCTTTTAACCTTTGAGGCAGCAGCGAGGCATTTAAACTTCGGTCGAGCTGCAGCAGAGTTAGGCGTTACGCCAACAGCGATATCCCGCACTATCAAAAGCGTGGAGGCACAATTGAATGTGCGGCTATTCAACCGCACCACACGTAGTGTCAGCTTGACCGAGGCTGGCGCATCATTGAATGCAGAGTTAGCACCAGCGCTTGCACAAATCAGGAACTCGCTATCGGAGGTTTTGCTCGCGACTGATCAACCGTCCGGAACGGTGCGCGCCAACTCTTCATACGTCGCATACCGTATATTGATCGAACCGCATCTTGAAGCCTTCTTGAAAAATTTTCCGCTCATCAATGTGGAGATATCACTGGATAACCAACTTAGCGATATCGTTAATGCCGGGTTCGATATCGGCATACGCATGGGGAAAAGAGTACAAAACGACATGGTCGCCGTACAATTGGGAGTGGCACAAAAAAGAATTGTGGTGGCTGCGCCGAACTACTTTAATGAGCGAAAGGAACCACAGACTATTGATGAACTCCTAAAACACAACTGCATTCGCCAACGCTATTCAGTTGGAGGCAGATGGTTTGAGTGGAAGTTCGATACGGGGCGTCAAATAGTACAAATTGACGTGCATGGGCGACTAATCTTTGACGAAATGAGGTCTGTCCTTGATGCGGCAATACAAGGCCACGGCATCGGTTTTGTCTTTGAAGATTTTGCGAAACAAGAGTTAGCAAGTGGCCTGTTGCAGCAGATACTGAAGCAACACAGTGGGATGGATGACGCGTTTCATCTTTACTACCCGCATCGAAAGCACATGCCAGGAAAGCTGCGAGCTTTCGTCGATTTTATGCGCACTGCTAATAGGGCGGAAACGGCTTGATTTAAACTTCCCAATTCAGTATGTACGGAAGTATTGAGTAATCAGCTCATTGAAGTGATGCATTTATATTTTGAAATGCTAAGAATATGAATAATTGATAATGTCTGCTTTGGGCCGATATTGGACATTGTCACGCTTCTAAAGCAATGGACTGATTTGAGTAAAATTTAAAAGTATTAACAGTTGATACAACTCTTTTAAATATACTGCAGGCAAAAAATTTGCACTTTGTCCAAATCGCTAGTTTGCTGAGTATTTGCTGACACTAGCTAGAAATGAAAAAGCCTTACATCGCTGTAAGGCTTTTAAAATATGGCTCCTCGACCTGGGCTCGAACCAGGGACACACGGATTAACAGTCCGTTGCTCTACCGGCTGAGCTATCGAGGAATCGGTAGTACTTGTGAAGGCGTGATAATACTGGCTTAGTGCTTTTTGGTCAACAAAAAGTGAGTTTTTTTATGAAAAATTGGATACAAAAGTATTTTTTGATTTTTAGTGTATTACTTGCCTAGCGGTGCATTTTTAATAGTTAGTGTTAAGTTCTGTCTAACACAACAAAATACAGCGCTATTGTTCTAGTTAGCTATCTGAGAGAGTATTAACAGCACTTACAAATTGCGTAACGCTGGTTATTTCTGCCTCTGTGTTATATCTTTTTGCAAGTAAATTAATTGACTCAAAATCAATAGGCGGATTTTGCTCTAATTGCTCAATTTTGATTAATATTTGTTTAACGTAGTTTCTTATATCGCCACAGTACACTTCAGTAAACATAGGGAGGTTCCAGTATTCCTTAGCGCCTTCACCCGTATACCCAACCACTTGGTTGCCAGATAAAGCTGCTTCAACAGGCGGTAATGGACAGCCTTCAAACTCACTAAAGGATAAAAATATTTTTGAGCGACTTAAAATGTCTCTTACACCTTCTTCATTTAGGCCGTCAATGGCTTCAATTCTCCAGTGCTTAGGTAAAGCCTTTTTTAGGAAGAAAAGTATCATTTTGCTGTGAGACGATAGCTTTCTTGGCATGAAAGTAATTAAGTTTTCCTTTTTTTGAGCAATTTTGAATTTTTCAGAATCCACAGAGTAATACATTCTAATAATTTCAGTTTCTAGCCCTGGAAATGCTAACTTTATGCACTCTGTTGTGTCGTCAGAGATGGATAAAATCAGCGATGCATTACTATAAGCGCTATTAAGCGCCTCAAATGTATGCCCGACTAGCATGGGTATATTCGTTAAATAACCATTTTGTACGTAAATAGCATATTTAACGCCAATATCACTGAGCAATTTTGCATGGGGTAAAACCCATATTTCTGGGATGACTACAAAGTCTCTATTTGGATCAAGCTGTAGATTTTTTTTAAAGTTAACTTCATGGTCAAACCATTCATGTGAAAACGAAGGATTTTCAGGATGTAAAATTTGACCAGTGATTCCGTTAACATTGAGCTTGCTAATGACTTCAGATTGACGATACGCTACTTTATCGCCTCCTGATTTATGATTGTTTGAATGCAAAATAAAAACTATATTTTTGGTGTTGCTGGTGCCTACTTTATATTTCACTGCAGAGCACATGTTTTTGATGCGTGATTTTATTTTGTTGAGTAGATGCATCATGTTCAAGATAATCCTAAAATATAATTGCTATTTTCAGCGCAATGTTATGGGCGGTTTATGATTTGTTGACTTACTTCATGGGATAAATGAGTCAAATTCATTGATTTCAAAAAATGAAAATAGGTAAAGGGTCATTACTTTTTAAGTTGCATGTTAATATTGTTTGTTAAATGAAACTTTGAGGAATCAGTATATTTTTCTCTGCATTTGATGTTACTGAGTTAGCCCTTACAGGTCAAGATTTACACGTGTAATTTAATGTCTTTAAAATAATGGAAAAATACAAAAAAATACTAATTTTCGCTGCCATAGCAATAGGCTTGTTGCTCATCGCACCTTTTTTAATCCCCATGCAGACCTACTTGCACAAGGCAGAAAAGATAGCGAGTGAAAAGCTGGGGCAGCCTGTGACAATAGGGTCTGCACGTTTATTCTTGCTACCTAGCCCGCGTGTGGCGGCGAGCGACATTGTGGTTGGTAAACAGCAAGAGCTTCAGGTCGAAAGCCTAGTAGTAACGCCGACTATCGGGTCTTTGTTTTCGGCTACTAAAATAATCGATTTAAGCATTAGTAAACCCATCATCAAAAAAGCCGCGTTAGACTTTATTGCCATATTAAACTCAAATAAATCAGCGTCTGGTGAAGCGACAGCCGTGCATGTCAGACATATAAACATTGATGCGCTGCGTTTGGTTTGGCCAGATTCTAAATACCCCGACCTAAACATAGAAGCGACGCTGACAGATGCAAATGCGCTGGAATCGGCAGTGATAGAAACCATTGACGGTAAATTAACTACTAATGTTAGCCCGGAAGACGGCGGACAATTGATTGTGCTAAATGCCAGCCAATGGACGTTGCCAGCAGATATGCCTTTGTTGATTGACAAGGCCAAGCTTGAGATGCATCTTAAAGATAGTCGTTTGAACATTTCTAATATCAATATTGCACTGTATGGCGGCAAGTTAACGGGCGATGCAAAACTTGATTGGGCAAAAAACTGGCGGGCTAGCGGCAATTTGCGCGTAGATAGTATTGCTGTGCAGCAGCCAAGTAGAATGATGAGCAAAGCAGTGTATTTGAGTGGCGATTTATTCGGCAGCGGTACCTTTTCTAGCACTGCAAAAGAAGCAGGTCAAATAGCAGATAATTTACAGACAAATTTTCAATTTAAAGTGAATAACGGCGTGCTACATGGTTTAGATTTGGTAAAAGTGGCGAGTTTAATCATTAAGCAAAGCCAAAGCGGTGGCGAAACACAGTTTGAGGAGTTTTCTGGCGTTTTAAATAGCGCGGGAAAGCAATATCATCTACAGAACCTTAAAATCAGGTCTGGCTTGCTAGCCGCCGCAGGGCAAGTGAAAGTAAAGCCAAATAAAGCGCTAGATGGGGTTGTGGCAGTAGACGTGAAAAATAGTATGGGTTTGACTGAGATTCCCTTAATTGTTTCTGGTACGGTAAGTCAACCAGTGGTGTACCCTTCAAAAGCCGCTTTAGCTGGCGCGGTTGCGGGCACTGCGATTTTAGGGCCAGGGGTAGGTACCAGCCTTGGTATAAAAGCAGCCGGCGCGCTAGATAAGGTAAAAGGCTTATTTGGCGATGATAAATAGCTGATAAATAATCTTAAGCGTGGTGGTTAATTCAAGAAAGTAGGTAGCCATGTTGAATATGTCTGTGCCTTGGTGGGAATTGATTGTCAGGGGATTGGTGGTGTATGTATTTTTGATTGCGCTGCTACGCCTTACGGGAAAGCGCCAAATTGGACAGCTCTCACCTTTCGATTTAGTGCTATTGCTTATACTATCCAATGCCGTACAAAATTCGATGAATGCGGGGGATAATTCTTTGGTAGGCGGCTTGATATTGGCCACTACACTAGTTGCAATGAATTATATTGTTGGACTGATCACGTTTAAGAGTAAAAACTTAGAAACCATTATTGAAGGCAGGCCGCAAGTAATCATTCATCAAGGTAAGCTATTTGAAGACGTGATGAATGAGGCAAAGTTAACGCGGCAGGAACTGGATTCAACCTTGCGTCAATCAGGTTATTTTGAGATTAAAGACGTTAAGTTAGCTATACTGGAAAATAATGGTAGCGTGACTGTGCAAGGCTACGACAAAAAATAACGGCAATAAAAAAGACCTCATCGAAGGTCTTTTTTATTGCCTCAAACACCAGTTAATTCAAGCATTTAGTTGAGTGCTTTTTCAATACGATCCAATGCATTGCGCAAGTTATCCATGCTGGTTGCAAACGAAATGCGGAAATAGCCTTCTGCGCCAAAGGCAGAGCCGGGCACAACAGCTACATCAAAGCCTTCTAATAAATATTCTGCCAAAGCCATATCCGTTGCCGAATTGATTTTGCCCGCTTCGTATAAGTTAGCAATCGCTACACGTGCATCTGGGAAGGCATAAAACGCACCACCAGCCATGATGCAATGCAAACCAGGCATAGTATTAAAGCGGTTTACCACGTATTGATGACGCTCTTTAAACGCAGTTACCATCGGTTTAATGCACTCTTGCGAGCCACTTAATGCGGCTTCTGCGGCGTATTGCGAGATAGAAGTCGCATTGCTGGTTGACTGAGACTGCAAAATTTCCATGGCTTTAATAATGTTAGCTGGCCCAGCGGCATAACCAATGCGCCAACCAGTCATAGAATAAGCCTTAGAAACGCCATTAAGCACGATACAGCGGTCTTTTAAGGCAGGTGTAGCGTTAAGGATGTTGTAGAACTTTTCGCCCGTTAAATTCACGTGCTCGTACATATCGTCTGTCGCGACCAATATGTTTGGGTGCTTAAGGAGCACTTCGCCCAAGGCTTTTAGCTCTTCTAAGTTATATACCGCGCCAGTGGGGTTAGAGGGCGAATTGAACATCACCAGTTTGGTTTTAGGCGTAATCGCCGCTTCTAGTTGCGCAGGTAGCAACTTAAAGCCTTGTTCGATACCGCAATCGATAATCACAGGCACCGCTTCCGCCACCATGGCAATGTCGGCGTACGAGACCCAATACGGCGCAGGCACGATCATTTCATCGCCTTTATTCAGCACGGCGAGACATAGATTAAAAATAGTTTGTTTGCCGCCAACGCCGACGATGACTTCATTGATATTGTAGTCAAAACCATTTTCAGTTTTAAATTTATCTACCACTGCTTTTTTAAGCGCGGGGATGCCGCTGACAGGCGTGTATTTGGTGTAGCCCGCGTCAATGGCGGCTTTGGCAGCATCTTTAATGTGTTGCGGCGTGTCAAAATCTGGTTCGCCTGCAGCTAAGCCAATAATAGGGCGGCCTTCGGCCTTATATTTGGCGGCCTTTGCGGTAATGGCGAGTGTAGGGGATTCTTTAATCGCCAGCACGCGTTGCGATAAGACGTTTGGAACAGAATGACTCAAAATAAATCCTAGAAATTAACTATTACGTAATGAAGGCGACATTTTACGCATAAAAGCCTCGTTTAGGAATATTCAGTAATGGCGATTGTTGCAGAAAAAAAGCCTCAAACTGAGGCTTTTGGGTTGTTAATAATTCTTTAGCGGCTGGCAACGCATTCTCCTGCTTGCGCTAGCAGCTGGGGTTACATTCTAAACTAGCACTGTATTCTGCAGCGATATCTTTGTCTATTTCCGCCAATACTAATTGAATGCGATGCACTTCCGCGGTGTCACCGCGTGTTTTGGCGAGCGCGCCCAATTTAAACAGCGCTTCAAAATTACTGTTATCTAGATTTATTGCCTGTGTATAAGCTTTTTCCGCAAGCTCGGTTTTGCTAGCGCCATCTAAGCCTAAGCCTAGCGCGTACCAAGCCTCGGTGTTTTTTGGTTCTGCTTGTGTCCATTTCTCTGCTATTTGCACCAATTTTGGCCAATCTTGGCGCGATTCTGGCACAGCCGCTTGCATGTAAAATGGTTTTTTATCTTCATCTTCTTCCCACAAAGCTTTGCCAGTAATGGGGAATGTAGAGGTTTCAGTTTGTTTTTCTAGTTTATCTAACCATTCAATTGGTAACGCAAAGTGAATACTGCCAGCACGGCCAGCTGTTTTGAACGTGTTAATGCCGACTAATTTTCCTTCAGTATCAAACAGGCCGCTTCCACTTGCACCCATAGCAAACTTTGCTGTACTACGGATAACTTTTCCTAAATCGTCGTCATATAAGGCTTTAACACTGCCGTTAGAAGTCAATGGCGCAGGAACACCATTCGAGTGCCCAAAGGCGACGATTTCTTGACCGCGTTTTAAATCAGTACTTTTGCCGATCATTACAGGTTTAAAAGGTAGTGGGCTGGTGGTCACCAAACATAGGTCGTGCCAAGTATCCGCTTTAACCGAGGTGATGCTGTAAGTATCTTCGCCGCGTGAGATCCATGGCTCTTTGGTGGAGCGAAACACATGGCAATTTGTAATGACTTTGTCTTTACCAACCACTACACCAGAGCCATATGCTAAGCCGCCATTGCTATTATGGCCGCGAATTAAAACGATACCAAAATATGCGTCTAACAGCTTTTGTTTATCTAATGCAAAGGCAGGTTGCGCTGCACATACTTGAATAGCACTGAGCAAAGCAGCGGCTAAAAGCGAAATACGCATGAACATCTCCAAAATAATTATTTTTTACTTAATTTTTTATAAGCTAAGTTTAATGACTATTACTTTAACGCAAAGTTCGGCAAAATAAATTGCAAAAAGAATGTAAAATCAAAAATTAACTTTAAAGTGTTATTGGCGTGTTTGTAAATTTTCCTAACAGCAAGTATCAACTCTTTCAGCCGTTCCCACCAGCTGGCGACCAACCACAAGCAATCGACAAGCTTACGCAGGGCATTAACGACGGCTTGAAGTTTCAAACGTTGCTTGGGGTTACGGGTTCAGGCAAAACTTTTACCATGGCCAATGTGATTGCTAGGCTTGGCCGCCCAGCCATCGTCATGGCACCCAATAAAACGCTGGCAGCGCAGCTTTACTCAGAATTTCGTGAGTTTTTCCCCAACAACTCGGTGGAATATTTTGTCAGCTACTATGATTACTATCAGCCCGAAGCCTACGTGCCTTCGCGCGATTTGTTTATCGAAAAAGATTCCAGTATCAATGAACATATCGAGCAGATGCGGCTTTCTGCAACCAAAGCGCTATTAGAGCGTGAAGATAGTATTATTGTGGCTTCGGTGTCGGCCATTTACGGTATTGGCGACCCGACTGATTATCATGGCATGGTGTTGCATTTAAAGCAGGGCGACAAAATGAGCCAAAAAGACGCCATTTTGCGCCTGATTGGCATGCAGTACGACCGCAACGATTTTGACTTTAGCCGCGGTAGCTTTCGGGTGCGTGGTGATGTGATTGATGTGTTTCCAGCAGAAAATAACGAGACCGCGGTGCGTGTGAGTTTGTTTGATGACGAAGTGGAAAGCATTACTTTATTTGACCCGTTGACTGGACAAATATTTAATAAAATTCAACGATTTACAATATATCCTTCAAGTCATTACGTAACATCGCGCGAGACCACGATTAAGGCGATGGAAAAGATTAAAGTAGAGTTGCGCGACCGCGTAGCTTGGTATATTAAAGAAAATAAGCTGGTCGAGGCACAACGTATCGAGCAGCGCACTCGATTTGATTTAGAAATGCTCAATGAAATTGGTTTTTGTAAGGGCATCGAGAACTATTCGCGCCATTTATCTGGCCGCAACGCAGGTGATCCGCCACCTACCTTAATTGATTATTTGCCTGATAATGCGCTGATGATTATCGACGAAAGCCACGTTACGGTGCCGCAAATTGGCGGCATGTACAAAGGTGACTGGTCACGTAAAACCAATTTAGTTGATTACGGCTGGCGGCTACCTTCGGCACTCGATAATCGTCCGCTAAAGTTTGAAGAGTTTGAGCGCATTATGCGCCAATCTGTCTTTATTTCGGCCACGCCTGCTGAATATGAAAAAAACCATCAGCAGCAAGTGGTGGAAATGATTGCGCGGCCGACTGGCTTGATAGACCCAGAAATTACCGTCAAGCCTGCCGATACGCAAGTAGATGATTTATTGGGGGAAATTAAGCTGCGCACGGCAGTGGGCGAGCGTGTGTTAGCCACAACGCTCACCAAGCGTATGGCAGAAGATTTAACTGACTATTTGGCTGAACATGGTGTAAAAGTGCGTTATTTACATAGCGATATTGATACCGTCGAGCGTGTTGAAATTATCCGCGACCTAAGATTAGGTGAATTCGACGTACTGGTCGGCATTAACTTGTTGCGCGAAGGTTTGGATATCCCTGAAGTGTCATTGGTGGCGGTGCTAGACGCTGATAAAGAAGGTTTTTTACGCAGTGAGCGCAGTTTGATTCAAACCGCAGGCCGCGCAGCACGTAATATCAACGGCAAAGTGATTTTTTACGGTAATAAAATCACGCGCAGCATGGGCTTGGCGATTGACGAAACCAATAGGCGAAGAAAAGTACAAATTGCGTTTAACGAAGCCAATGGCATTGTCCCAAAAGGCATTGTAAAGCGCGTAAAAGACATGATAGACGGCGTGTACGATGTAGAGGAGGGCAAGCGCGAGCGCAAAGCGGCGCAAGACCAAGCAAATTACGAGAGCTTGAGCGAAAAACAAATCCTCAAAGAAATGAAACGCTTAGAAAAAGCCATGCACGATGCGGCCAAAAACTTAGAGTTTGAGAAGGCGGCGGATTTTAGAGATCAACTTAAAAGGCTCAAAGCTAAGTTTTATGGGGCAGAAATACCAGATTTAAATATATAAAAGCATCATTAACACAATGCGTTAACTATTGGTTTAATTTCTAACTTAATTGATTTGCAAAATCATGATTCACATCGCGATGTTCAACTTCGTCTGCCCGCACAACAATAATCACATCACGTAGTTTTGCATCTGGCTGTAACTTCCAATAATCAATGGCAATTTGAGGTGCAGGGATATTTTCATATTTGCCGCTATCAACTCCCGCCAAATACTCCGTGTAACTGTAAATAGCTTCTTCCTCGAAATAACCCACCACACGGTGTGCAGTTTTAGATGAAATTAAATACAATAGAAAGAAGGAGTTATAAAAAATACCTTGCGCAATCACAATTAAAATGCGCTCAAAAGCATTGGGTTTCGTAATTTCGATAAATGTCATCAAATGCATACGCTCATTTTCAGCTTCGTCTAACAATTTGCGTATCCAACCGTTATCACTTTGCATACGGCGCAATGCGCGTAAGTGTTGTAATGCGCCACCCACCATGCCAGGCACGGCAGCAATAGTTTCCAGCACCACAGCGCGATGCCCATAACGACCACTAAAAAAAGTATCTGCAAAAAAGCGCAAACACTTCGTAAAAGCATAGGCGGTTTTGTCTGAAAAGCCAGTTGGAATGTGATGAATATCTAAATTAGTTGAGTTGGCCACTTTTATCCTTTGTATTATCTGTAGTTTAGGCCTTATTGGCTTTAACTATGTTGTATCAAGCACATATATTGTTTGGCAAAATTTTTATCCAGTCTAAGTGGCAATCGCCTTCTGCACAACAGGCAATAAATGCGCTGGTAATGTAATCAAAGTTAATGCCGCTACACGGCCTTTATTTGACATTTTCAGGTATGACTTACGCAGAATCGTTATAAACTTTTCCTCAGTATAGTCGCTGTGTTTTTGTACGAACTCGACTAAATCGTGTTCTAAAAATGCCAGCACAATTACGTCTTCTAGCGTTTGCGTGTCTGCATCGGTATGTAAGTTTTCTTTTTTGAGTAATCCGCAGACTTTTACTATCGTCTCCTCATCGTAACCATTGTCTTTAAGGACTTGGCTGGCGAGTTCTGCATGAAAGTTTTTAAGCTGACTGCGCCATTGCATATAGCCGGGTTTGGTCATGGGGAAGTCTGCGCGCGGGCTTTTCCAGCGTTGGATATGTTGGCAGCGTGCCGCGAGTTTAAGCGCCTCTGAGGCTTGTGGCGCATAGCGGGCTAGCATTTCGCTCATCCGTTGAGCGTAGACCAGTTCTTTTGGTAAATCTACCTCGTTTACCTTAAGTAAGTTAGGGTCTTGTGCATTAAGCGCATCAAAAGCGGCGATGGTATTGTTAAAGCGTTCCACGGGTATTGTCATTCAGTTGATTCTAACCTAAATAAGCATAAAAAATGAGCCATAAGCCGTCATTGTATGACAGCTTGATGACTCATTTTTCTTGGCATGCTCTGTAGAGCAGTAAATTGTTGCGCCGTACTTTGTAAACACCGTGCTGCTGTGTTAACTGCTTGAAATTAAAGCATTAAGCGATGTTAGCACCAACAATAGCGGCCATTTGCATCATATCCACTGTTTCGCCTACTTTAATACCTGTAAGGTCGGTCAATTTACCTGACTTGCTTGTTGATTTTGTGTTTTTGAAAATAGGGTGCAATTTAGCATCACATACAATGTATTTGCCTGCATTTTCAGGTTTGCCGTTTACAGATTTAGTCTGTAATTTGTTCGCTTTAATATAATCCCATAATTTTTTAGTGATTTCAGTACGTGGAAGTGAATCTGCGCCTACTAAAGTCGCTAGTTCACTTTTCATTTTAACGGGGGTGCTTAGACCTTTTGCTTCTGCCATTTTACTATCCTCATGATGTTGTTTATGGAGTTGATGAAATTTTGTTACTTTTCGAGTATGGCACATACAAATAGAGTTGAGCAAACAGATTATGACAAAAAGATTCGAAGTGGTGGTGCAAAAAAGACCTGAAAGCCTTATGGATATTAGGTAGTATGCTAAATATTAGCTAGAGCTTAATTTAAGGGCAGTTTATGCAAACCGTTATTCACAGTGTTACAACCGTATCAGAAGTTATTCAGCTGGCCATTGCGCCCGTTTTTTTGCTCATGGGCGTGAGCGCGTTGTTGGGCGTATTGACAGGCCGTCTGGGGCGCGTGGTGGACAGGTTTCGCGTACTCAATGAAAGATGCAACACCCCACAAGCGCAAGCCGACAACCCCAGTTGTGCTAATTATAGCCAAGAGCTGCATATCTTATCGTGCCGCGCCAATTGGGTACATTGGGCGATTACATTATGCACCTTAAGCCTGTTGTTAGTCACTGTAGTGATTGGGCTGCTGTTTTTAGGCTCTGCTATTAACTGGGATTCTTCATGGTTGGTATCGCTGTTGTTTATATTTACAATGCTGAGCCTGATTACCGGTTTAAGCTGTTTTTTGCGTGAAATTCATCTCTCTAAGCATGTGTTTCAGCTTTCAAATCAAAAAAGCCCACAATAATGCTTATGACATGGATTTAAGATTCAGCATTAAATGCCATTTATCCGCTAATTGGTTTGATTTATAAACGTTTTTACACTATAATCGCGCTCTTTCAAACCTTGCCACACCATTTCTAGGTTAATTTAATCTAGTACGCATGATGGGTGGCTTTAACCACAAGGAGATTACATGCGACATTATGAAATCGTTTTTATCGTTCACCCTGACCAGAGTGAACAAGTGCCTGCAATGATTGAGCGCTACCGTGCGCTGATCACTGCTAACAAGGGCAGCATTCATCGTTTAGAAGACTGGGGCCGTCGTCAACTGGCTTACCCAATCCAAAAAATCCACAAAGCACATTACGTATTAATGAATATTGAGTGTGATCAAACCACTTTAGATGAATTAGAACACGGCTTTAAATTTAATGATGCAGTGATTCGTCATTTAACCATGGGTACTAAAGTTGCGGCAACTGCGCCTAGCCCAATGATGAAAGAAGAAAAATCTAGATCAGTCATTAGCAGAGAAGAAACACCTGCGCCTGTTGCCGCAGCAGAAGTGGTAGCAGCAGCGTAATTGAATAAGCTGCTGTTAAGTGGCGCGGTAGTTGGTTTAGAGCCAATACGTTACACACCAGCAGGATTAGCGTTATTAAGTTTTGTGTTGCAACATGCTTCAGAACAAATTGAAGCAGGTTTAAAAAGAAAAGTGGAATGTGAAGTGAATGCCGTTGCTATTGGCGACATCGCAAAACAGCACATCACACTAGGCGCGCAGTTAAAAGTGCAAGGTTTTTTAGCCAAGCGCAGCGCCAAAAGCACACAACTAATAATGCATGTAACTAATATTGAGTTGATATAGATTTTATCTATATCTAAATTTAAAAAAATTTAGGAGTTTTATCATGGCAAGAGAAATGTACAAACGCCGCCGTTACTGCCGTTTTAGTGCAGAAGGCATTAAAGAAGTTGATTACAAAGATGTAGATTTGTTAAAAGATTTTATTAGCGAAAATGCAAAAATTATCCCAGCACGTATGACTGGCACAAAAGCCAAATATCAACGTCAGTTAACGACAGCGGTAAAACGCGCGCGTTTCTTGGCATTGTTACCATACACAGACAAGCATCCAGGTTAATTTTTAGGGCTAAGGAGAAATAATATGCAAGTAATTTTATTAGAAAAAGTCGCTAACTTAGGTACGCTGGGCGATATCGTTAAAGTAAAAGATGGCTTTGGCCGTAATTTTTTAATTCCGCAAGGCAAAGCAAAACGCGCAACTGAAGCGAATAAAGCTGAATTCACAGCACGCCGTGCAGAGCTTGAAAAACAACAAGCGGATATTTTGGTAGTTGCAAAAACACGTGGTGATAAATTGGCTGGTTTTGCATTAAAAGTGACACAAAAAGCGGGTGTAGATGGCCGTTTATTCGGGTCAGTGACTAACCATGACATCGCTGAAGGCTTAGTGGCTGCAGGCCATCAAGTAGCTAAATCAGAGGTGCGTATGCCAACGGGTCCGCTTAAAACCATTGGCGACTTCCCAATCAGCGTGGCATTGCATCACGATGTAGTCGTAGATATTACTGTTACAGTGGTAGCCGAAGCTTAATTGCTTGAGTGAATCATAAAAAAGGCGACTGAAGTCGCCTTTTTTGTTGCCTATTATTAATGAGTAATCTGCTTTATTGCGTATAATTACCCTTATGGCTGATGAACAACTAGACTCCCTTAAACTTCCCCCACATTCCATTGAAGCTGAGCAATCGGTGATTGGTGGTTTGCTGCTTGAGAATGAGGCTTTAGACAAAATTGCGGATATTTTAAGCGCGCAAGATTTTTATCAGCACGACCATAAAACCATATTCCAGCACATTGGCAAGCTGATTGAGCACAACCGTCCTGCGGATATTGTCACGGTGGCGGAATCACTAGAAAGTACGGCAGAACTTTCAACTATAGGTGGCATTGCCTATTTAGGTTCGCTGGCACAAAACACCCCGACTGCTGCTAATATCCGCCGTTATGCCGAAATTGTGCGAGAGCGCGCCATTATGCGTAAGCTGGTGGTGGTTGGTAGTGGCATTGCAGAAAGTGCATACAGCCCAAATGGGCGTGATGCACAGCAATTGCTAGATGAAGCTGAGGCCAAGATATTTCAAATTGCAGAAGGCGGTCAGCGTAGCTCACAAGGTTTTCAGGATATTAAAGAGTTATTGCCGCAAGTGGCAGAGCGCATCGATATGCTGTTTTCGCGTGATAATCCATCAGATGTGACAGGTATACCGACTGGCTTTGCCGATTTAGATAGCATGACTTCTGGTTTCCAAGGCGGTGATTTGATTATTGTGGCGGGACGAC
>JANNOS010000161.1:0-27419 GCA_031399315.1 Methylophilaceae bacterium
ACGCCCTTGAGGTTGAGCATCACATGCACCACGTCCTCCTGCACGCCGTCGATCGCCGAGTACTCGTGCAGCACGTTGGCGATCGTCACATCGGTCGGCGCGTAGCCCACCATCGACGACAGCAGCACGCGGTTGCTACGAAACCCCAGGCGGTACCATTATGCTCAAAGCGCATCGGGCGATTGAGTCTTTGACATTAGACCGCGAAGTTGCACATTTAAAAGATGACTTGATGCCGCGCTACGCTAGCATGATTTACAACGGTTATTGGTGGAGCCCTGAAAGATTGGCTTTGCAAACACTGATTGATCACACACAAAAATCAGTGAACGGCTGGGTACGCTTAAAGCTTTATAAAGGTAACGTGATTGTTGCAGGACGCGACAGTAAAACGGATTCGCTTTTTGATTCATCTATTGCCACTTTTGAAGATGACAAAGGTGCGTATGACCAAAAAGATGCAGGTGGATTTATTAAGCTCAATGCTTTAAGAATGCGCATTGCTGCAAACCTTAAAAACAGAAAAAAATAAGTTAATCCATACTATGGTTATGCCACGCCAAATCACAGCTTACGACTCTACCTTGCGAGATGGTGCGCAAGCACAGGGCATCTCGTTTACAGTGGACGATAAACTGAAAATCGTGCAGCGTTTGGATGATTTGGGTATCGGCTATATTGAAGCTGGAAACCCAGGCTCTAACCCAAAAGATTTAGTGTTTTTTGAACGAGCCAGTACGCTTAAACTAAAACATGCAAAAATCATTGCATTTGGTAGCACGCGCAAACCCAATATTAGTGCGCAGGCAGATAATAATTTGCAATCGCTTTTATTAGCTAAAACCCCGGCGGTTGCCATATTTGGCAAAAGTTGGGATTATCAAGTGACGGGTATTTTACGCACAACTTTGGCCGAAAACTTGAACATGATTGCGGACAGTATTACGTTTCTTAAGCAACAAGGCAAAGAGGTAGTATTTGATGCAGAGCACTTTTATGATGGCTACAAAGCTAATGCAGAATATGCGATTAAAACATTGCAAGTTGCTGTAGATGCAGGTGCAGATGTATTGTGCTTGTGTGACACCAATGGGGGCAGCTTTCCAGATGAAGTGTTTGAGATTACGCAAAAAGTAGTTGATACCTTTAATTGCAAAGTGGGTGTGCATTGTCATAATGATTGCGAAATGGCGGTGGCTAACTCGATTGCTGCGGTAAAAGCAGGTGCTGAACAAGTGCAAGGCACGATGAATGGCATTGGTGAACGCTGTGGTAATGCAAATTTATGCTCGATTATTCCGAGCTTACAGTTAAAGTTAGGCATGTCGTGCATTCCGCAGAAAAATATTGCCGGCTTAACTTCAGCGGCGCGCTTTGTGTCTGAGGTTGCGAACATGATGTTTAACGATAAAGCTGCGTATGTTGGGCACGATGCTTTTTCGCACAAGGGTGGCATGCATATTGATGCAGTGACCAAAAACCCTATTTCTTACGAACACATTAACCCAGAGCTGGTTGGTAATGCGCGGCATATTTTGGTGTCTGAGGTGGCGGGGCGCAGTGCGCTTTTGGCTAAAATTAATGCAGTTGACCCCACATTAACCAAAGACTCAATTGAAACCAAACGTATATTAGAACATCTAAAATCTTTAGAGAATGATGGATACCAGTTTGAAAATGCTGAGCATTCTTTTGAATTGTTGATATATAAGCAACTAGGGCGATTTAAGCCATTTTTTGAGCTTAACGAATACAAAGTAAGTGTGCAGGAGTTTTCTGAGAAGCGTGCCAATAATGCAGAGGCGAAAGTTAAAATTACCGTAGCCGACCAAGTGGAAAGTGTTTCTGCAGAAGGTGATGGTCCTGTGAATGCGCTAGATAAAGCGATACGTAAAGCATTAGAGCGATTTTACCCACAAATTAGTGAAGTAAAATTGATTGATTATAAAGTGCGTGTGTTAGATTCGGATAAAGCAACAGCGGCCAAAGTACGTGTGTTGATTGAATCGGCCGACCAAGCAGGTAGCTGGACGACCATAGGCGTGTCGACAGATATTATTGACGCGTCTTGGCGCGCGATGCTGGATGCTATTGAATATAAGCTATTACAAGATTCACAAATAGCTAAACAAATGGCAGCCGCCTAAAGTAGATTTGAATAGTTAGATTTAAGACATTAGTTTAAAACAAGGGAACGACCATGGCTGGAAAAACACTATACGATAAATTGTGGGAAACACATTTAGTGCGCGAAGATGCGGATGGCACTTGCCTCATTTATATTGATCGCCACTTGGTGCATGAAGTCACCAGCCCGCAAGCGTTTGAGGGCTTGCGTATCGCTGGCCGTAAGCCATGGCGCAATAGCAGTATTGTAGCCAATCCTGACCACAATACACCGACTAAAGATTGGGATAAAGGCATTGAAGATCCAATTTCAAGGTTACAAGTGGAAACGTTGGATAACAATATTAAAGACTTCGGCGCGTTGGTTTACTTTCCGTTCAAGCATGCGAATCAAGGCATTATTCACGTGATTGGACCAGAGCAGGGCACGACTTTGCCAGGCATGACTGTGGTGTGTGGCGATAGCCACACCTCGACACATGGCGCATTTGGTGCGTTGGCGCATGGCATCGGCACCTCCGAAGTGGAGCACGTATTAGCCACACAAACCTTAATTGCTAAAAAATCTAAACGTATGTTAGTGGAAGTCAGCGGCAAATTGGGTGCAGGCGTTACCGCAAAAGATGTGGCATTAGCAGTAATCGGTAAAATTGGTACCGCGGGCGGTAACGGTTACGCCATTGAGTTTGGCGGTGAGGTAATTCGCGCACTTTCAATGGAAGGCCGCATGACGATTTGTAACATGGCGATTGAAGCAGGCGCGCGCGCAGGCATTATTGCGCCAGATGAAAAAACAGCTGCCTACTTAAAAGGCCGTTTACACGCGCCAAAAGCCGCAGATTGGGACAGGGCGGTGGCTTATTGGAGTACGCTAAAAACGGATGACGACGCGCAATTCGACACAGTGGTGACACTGAACGGGGCTGACATTGCACCACAAGTGACTTGGGGTACCTCGCCAGAGCAAGTGTTGCCGATTGGCGGTCGCGTGCCTGACCCGGCCAAGGAAATGGATGCTACCAAGCGTACCAGTATAGAAAACGCGTTGAAATACATGGGCTTGAGCGCAAACACACTATTAGAAGATATTAAATTAGACAAAATTTTTATTGGCTCTTGTACCAATTCCCGCATTGAAGATTTACGCGCTGCTGCAGTTGTGGCTAAAGGTAAAAAAGTCGCCAATAGTATCTCGCTAGCGCTAGTAGTGCCGGGTTCTGGTATGGTCAAGCGCCAAGCGGAAGAAGAGGGGCTCGATAAGATTTTTATAGACGCTGGTTTTGAATGGCGTGAGCCAGGTTGCAGCATGTGTTTGGCGATGAACGCGGACAGGTTAAGCCCTGGTGAGCGCTGTGCATCCACCTCAAACCGCAACTTTGAAGGTCGCCAAGGTCAAGGTGGGCGGACTCATCTCGTCAGTCCAGCCATGGCTGTTGCCGCCGCTATTGCAGGCCACTTTGTGGATGTGCGAACTATTTAATTTTAGAGCATTTAATCTAGTAGAGCTTAAAGAAAATTTAGGAAGTATATTTTAGGAAAGCACCATGAAAGCATTTACCCAGTTAGACGGTTTGGCTTGCCCAATAGATCGCGCCAATATTGACACTGACGCGATCATCCCAAAACAGTTTTTAAAATCGATTAAACGCTCAGGCTTTGGGCCTTATTTATTTGATGAGTGGCGTTATACCGACCATGGCGAACCTGGTATGGATTGCAGCACGCGGCCTTTGAACAAGGATTTTGTGCTGAATCAAGCACGCTATCAGGGTGCACAAATTATGCTGGCACGCGAAAACTTCGGTTGTGGCTCAAGCCGGGAACACGCACCGTGGGCGATTGAGGACTATGGCTTTCGCGTGATTATTGCACCTAGCTATGCCGATATTTTCTTTGGAAATTGCTACAAAAATGGCATGTTGCCGATAGTGGCGGATGAAGCAATGGTGGACAAACTATTTAAAGAATGTGAGGCCAATGTCGGCTATCGCTTAAATGTCGATTTACCTTCACAAACCGTCACGTTGCCATCCGGTGAATCTTTTAGTTTTGAAATCAACGCAACATCCAAACATAATTTGCTCAATGGCTTAGATGAAATTGGCTTAACCCTGCTGCATGCAGATGAGATTAAAGTGTTTGAAGAAAAACACAAAGCAACACAACCTTGGTTGTTTGCTTAAGATTAGGTTATTTGCTTAATAAATACTACAAAATATAAGGAAAATTGAATGAAAATAGCAGTACTAGCCGGTGATGGCATCGGCCCGGAAATCATCGCCCAAGCTTTGCGTGTGTTAGAAGTGTTAAAGGCAGAAGGCATGCCGCTGGAGTTTGTGCACGCACCATTAGGCGGCCAGGCTTACGATCAATACAGCCACCCTTACCCAGAATTTACGCAAAAAATCTGTCGCGATGCGGATGCCGTGTTGTTAGGTGCCGTGGGCGGTCCGCAATACGATAATTTAGATCGTCCGTTGCGCCCAGAGCGTGGTTTGTTGGCAATTCGTAAAGATTTAGGCCTGTTTGCAAATTTGCGCCCAGCCGTGCTATACCCAGAACTTGCCAACGCGTCCACGCTCAAACCAGAAGTGGTGTCTGGCTTGGATATTATGATTGTGCGCGAGCTGACCGGCTATGTGTATTTTGGCCAGCCGCGTGGTATGCGCACCAATGAAAACGGCGAGCGTGAGGGCTTTAATACCATGGTGTATGCTGAATCTGAAGTGCGCAGAATCGCTCACGTCGCGTTTGATATTGCTATGAAACGGCGTAAAGCTGGTCAAAAAGGCAAGTTATGTTCGGTCGATAAAGCCAACGTGCTGGAAACGACTGAGTTTTGGAAAGAAATTGTCATTGACGTGGCTAAAGAATATCCTGAAGTAGAACTGAGTCACATGTATGTGGATAATGCTGCCATGCAGCTGATTCGCAACCCCAAACAATTTGATGTGATGGTGACAGGCAATATTTTTGGCGATATTTTGTCGGATGAAGCTTCGATGCTCACTGGCTCGATTGGTATGTTAGCTTCTGCCTCGTTGAACGAGACCAAAAAAGGCTTATACGAACCTTCACATGGCTCTGCACCAGACATTGCAGGCAAAAATTTAGCCAACCCAATTGCTACTGTGCTTTCCACCGCCATGATGTTGCGCTACACGTTTGATAACGAAGCAGCCGCCGGGCGTATTGAAAATGCAGTGAAAAAAGTATTGGCGGCAGGCTATCGCACTGGTGATATTTTTGAAGCAGGTACTAAAAAAGTATCATGTAGCGAAATGGGCGACCAAATTGTCGCAGCAATGTAATCACTATAATTATTCAGAGGATTAAAAAAATGGCACAGTTTGATAATGTAAGCGTTAAAAAGAAAGCGAACGTGTATTTTGACGGAAAATGCGTTAGTCATACCGTTATGCTGCCAAACGGCACACGTTCAACCATTGGCGTGATTTTTCCAAGCACGCTCACTTTTAACACTGCCGCACCTGAGCTGATGGAAATAAACAGCGGCAATTGCAAGGTGCGTTTGCAAGGTGAAACTGGCTGGAAAACTTATGGCGCAGGCGAGAAATTCACCGTGCCAGGTAATTCTAGCTTTGATATTGAAGTGACTGAAATGCTTGATTACGTTTGCCATTTTGAATAATGAAGGCTCGGTATTACGTCGTTGCAATCGCTTGCCGTACTAATCGTACTGTCTGTGCTCTTACATCTAGTACTACCTTCGTTTGAAAGATTGAGGAAAAAATATGCCAAGTTTTGATATCAGCTCTGAAGTGGACATGGTGGCACTTAAAAATGCCATTGATACGGCGGGCAAGCAAATCACCAATCGTTACGATTTTAAAGGCACCTCGGCCAAGGTGGAACTGAACGAAAAAGACAACATCATTACCCTGTTTGGTGATAACGATTTTCAGCTAGATCAAATCAAGGATATTTTGCTGCCGGCGATGGAAAAAAAAGAGCCAGATTCAACTAAGCGCTTAGAGCATAAAGACGTACAAAAAATTGGTGGCAATAAAGTCAAGCAAGAGCTGAAAATCCGCGCTGGTATTGATTCGGAGCTAGCCAAGCGTATTGCAAAACTGATTAAAGACAGCGGCATGAAAGTGCAGGCCAGTATTCAGGGTGATGAAGTGCGCGTCAATGGCGCAAAAAGGGATGTGTTGCAAGACGCGATTGCGTTTTGTAAGAAAAATGTGACGGATTTTCCGTTACAATTTGGAAACTTTCGAGAATAGTTTCAATTTAAGGAGTGAGTTATGAAAAAGATGATCACATTTATGTTGTTGGCTGTAGTGTTGGTCTTGGCAGGCTGTAATACGTGGCATGGTTTTGGTCAAGACCTGGAAAAAGCGGGCGAAAAAATCAAGAAATCGCCTAATAACTAGGTAGGTTCTTGGCCAGATTCGGCCGTTTTTTAAATTAATATCGCTGTAGGGAATTAGTATGTTAAAGGTAGGTTTTGTAGGCTGGCGTGGCATGGTGGGTAGTGTGCTGATGCAGCGCATGATGGAAGAGGACGACTTTGCTGCAATTGAGCCACAATTTTTTACCACCTCGCAAGTAGGCGGAACTGCGCCCAATGTTGGCAAAGATTCGCCTACGCTAAAAAATGCCAATGACATTGCAGAGTTGGCAAAAATGGATGTTATTGTGACTTGCCAAGGTGGCGATTACACCAGCGACATTTTCCCTAAACTCAGAAATGCAGGCTGGCAAGGCCACTGGGTTGATGCGGCATCTACGTTGCGTATGGATAAAGACGCAGTGATTATTCTCGACCCTGTGAACATGCATGTGATTAAAGACGCCCTTCATACTGGCGGCAAAAACTGGGTGGGCGGCAACTGCACCGTTTCGTTGATGTTAATGGCGTTAAATGGCCTATTCAAAGCAGATTTAGTGGAGTGGGTCAGCTCAATGACCTACCAGGCCGCATCGGGCGCAGGTGCACAGAATATGCGCGAGCTGTTAAACCAAATGGGCGAAGCGCATTTTGCCGCAAGCAAATTGCTGGCAGACCCAGCCTCGGCGATTCTAGACATAGACCGCACCATCGCAGGCACTTTGCGCGATGATAAATTTCCTACCTCCAACTTTGGGGTGCCGCTTGCGGGCAGCTTGATTCCTTGGATTGATAGTGATTTAGGCAACGGCCAAAGTAAAGAGGAGTGGAAAGGTGGCGTGGAGACCAATAAAATACTTGGACGTCATGACAATCCAAAACTTAAGCCAATTCCAATTGATGGTTTGTGCGTACGCATTGGAGCGATGCGTTGCCACAGCCAAGCGATGACCATTAAGCTGAAAAAAGACGTGCCGCTGGATGAAATTAGCCAAATGTTAGCCGAGGCGAATCAGTGGGCAAAAGTGATTCCGAATCAGCGTGAAGCCAGCATGCGCGGGCTGACTCCAGCAGCGGTGACTGGTCAACTAGATACCCCGGTGGGGCGTCTACGTAAACTGAATATGGGCGATGATTATTTGTCTGCGTTCACTGTTGGCGATCAACTGTTATGGGGCGCCGCAGAGCCATTGCGCCGTATGTTGCGGATATTGATTGCACATTAGAAGTTATTTGGAAAGTGTTCGCGTTAAGTGATAAACGTTGAAAAAAACCAACAATACCCACATACAACCACATAGCAACTGATTATAATGTGCATTATGAGCTTGCATCTCTAACTAATTGATGTTATTTTTGTTATTGCAATATTATTGGTAAATAAGGGCGGGATAGTGCATAACTTAAAATTCAAGAAAATCACCGTTGCATTATGTTTGGCATTCATGCCAATTTCACTATTGGCAGCTGGGCTCGGCAAACTAAATGTGATGTCAGGTTTAGGTGAGCCACTCAAGGCAGATATCGAACTTATTTCAGTGACACCTGCAGACCTTAGCAGCATCACGGCCGCTATTGCATCAGAAGAAGCATACACCACACAAGGAATTGAAAAGCCTGCTTCTCACAACACGATTAAGGTCGAGGTTGGTAAAAACGCCTCTGGCGCTCCCATATTAAAACTTAAATCAGCACAGCCGATTAGTGAGCCTTTTTTAGACATGCTCATTCAAGTTGATTGGGCGTCTGGCCGTTTATTGCGTGAGTATACCGTATTGCTTGACCCGCCTGGCTATGCTGGCGAGGCAGATAATAGTGTTAAAGACACTCTCACCACAGAAGCGCCAGTAGTCAAGCAAGCCGATACTGATAGGGATGTTGCAAACGCCTCAATTTCTAGTGCAGGTGAAGCGGCTACGTCGAGTTCATCTACGTCTAGCTCATCTAAAGGCTCAAAGAAAACGAGTAAGCGGAACAAAAAAAGTGAGGCTCCCACTGAAGTTGACCCATTAATTGCAGATGCCCCACTTACAAATGCGGCAAGTCAAGTAGATGCATCAGGTCAGGAGCATTTTACACAGAAGGGTGATACGCTCGCCGAAATTGCCCGTGAGATGAAGCCAGAAGGTGTTAGCCTTGAGCAAATGTTGGTTGGTTTATATCAGACTAACCCAGATGCGTTTCAAGGCAATAATATGAATAGACTTAAGGTTGGCCAGATTATTCGCCAACCTACAGAAGAGTCTTTAAATGCAGTTACGCGTAAAGAGGCATCTCGTGAAATTAAAGTACAAACATCAAATTGGAATGCTTATCGTAATAAACTAGCTGGAATTGTGCAAGAAAGCACGCCTAGCGAAGCAGAATCAGGTGGTACACAATCAGCAGGCGGTAAAATTAAGAGCGCGGCAGAAGACAAGTCAATTCCTGCAGCTATAGGCCCACAAGATGTTGTTAAGCTTTCCGCTGGAGAAGCCGCTGCAGCAAAGGCAACAGCTGAAAATGTAAAATCATTACAAGACAAAATATCTGCTTTACAAGAAGAAAGCACTGCGCGTGAAAAAGGCTTAAAAGAAGCGCAAGGTAGAGTTTCTGACCTTGAGAAGCAGATTGCAGATATGCAAAAACTGCTTGCGCTAAAAAATGGGGCGATGGCAGAAATTCAAAAACAAGCTGAAGCAGAAAAAAATAAACCTGCAGAAGTGGTTGTGACACCAGCTGAGCCTGCAAAGCCAGTAGAACAACCAAAACCAGCTGAAGCAGAAAAACCTTCAGAACCAGTAAAGCCAGCAGAGCAAGTTCCAGAAGCTACAACAGCACCCGTGGAAGCAAGCACCCCAAAACCTGTGGCAATTCCAGCCGTCGAACCTGTGCCTGAGCCTAGTTTCTTAGATGGTATTTTAGGTGGTGTTGAGTTGGGCCCATTACTGCCGATTGGTGGTGGTTTGTTAGCATTGTTAGGTGGGGGCTGGTTTTATTTGCGTAAAAAACGTGAGAAGAACCTAGCTGACTTTGAACAAGGTATTATGACTTCAGGTGGCTTAAAAGCTAACACCGTATTTGGAAATACTGGTACTGCAAGCGTAGATACGGGGGATACTTCATTCTTAACGGACTTCTCGCAAAGTGCTAGCGGTGGCATGATAGATACCAATGATGTAGATCCGATTGCTGAAGCTGAAGTGTACATGGCTTATGGGCGTGATGCGCAAGCTGAGGAAATTCTAAAAGATGCGATTTCAAAAGAACCGAAACGCTATGAATTACATTTGAAGTTACTAGAGATGTATGCCGCAAGCAAAAATATGTCAGCTTTTGAGACGATTTCTGGAGAGCTTTATACAACACTAGGCTCAGAAGATCCAACATGGGCGAAAGTTGCCGCTATTGGGATTAAATTAGAGCCTAATAATCCACTATATCAAGCTGGTAGTGTACCGCAGGGTACTTCAGTTGGTGGCGCAGACAGTCTTGGCAATGAAAAATCTAGCAAGCAGGACGCTAGTGCTAAATTAGATGCGAGTGACTTTTCTGACTCGCCATTGGCGGCTGAAAAAGATTTAGATTTTTCATTAGATAGCGATTCGATGAAACAAGGGTTTGCACCAACTGGTACCGTTAAAGGTGGTGAGTTTGATTTAGATTTAGGAAAAACTGAAACACAAAATTTAGTGCCTGCTGACACTGCTAGCGATTTGCAAGCAATGGAATTTACGATAGATGTGCCTGCGGAAACAAGTGCAATGGATACGCCAAAAAATGCAGAAGGCATGGATTTTGACTTTGGCAATCTAAATTCAACTGACTTAACCTCTGATATAGATGAACCTGTCAAGAAGGTTGCGGAGTTTGTTCAAACTATGCCAAGTTTGGACATAGATACCTTTCAGGAGCCTAAGTTTATGCCTGATAGCGCAACAGAGATTGTAGACACTATTTCAGATAGAGTAAGAGATCTTAAGGACGCTATTACTGTAGGCGGTTTTGAATTTCCTATGCCAACAGAAGCGCCTGAAGATGCAGGCGTACTTGATATTAGTGCCTTAGATACAGATACAAAAGAAAGTAATGATGATTTTAATTTTAATTTAGACAACGTACAACCAGAGTCATCTAAAACTCATGACGAGGAGTTGGCGTCATCTGAGCTGCCTTCAGCTAAAGAAGAGGAAGCGAATCCAATTGATCTTACAGGCATAGATTTAGATTTAAATGGATCTGAATCAACAGTGGAGATGATGGCTGTTGTAAGTGAGCCAATAGAGGTTGAAACAAAACTAGAATTAGTTGTAGCTTATATTGAAATGGATGATAAAGAAGGCGCAAAAGAATTATTAGACGAAGTAATGAAGGAAGGCGGAGCAAACCAACGCAAACGTGCCGAAGAGTTGCTTGCTAAAATAACTTAAATCTAGTTTTAAATATGCACAATATAAAACCGAGCTAAGGCTCGGTTTTTTTACTTTCAGCAATCATTCTCAGTCAATAACGAATAAAATGCTGAAATGTTAAAATTAAATATTATCACGCAATTATTTATGTTTTTCGTACTCGCGATTATCATTAATATTTTGCATCTAAAAGCATTGGTGCCGATGTTAGCGATGTTAGTTTCAATCTTGATGTTTAACAGAATTTATTCGTTTATGAGTACACTTAAGCGGTTTAGATGGCTTTTTTTGGTGATGATGATAATTTTTTCATTTAATACACCTGGTGAACATATTCAAGCTTGGCCTTTTTTCATCAGCCCAACTTATGAGGGCGCTATTGCTGGTTTTAAACAAATACTTAGAATTGCTGTGATGTTGACGGCTATATCGTGGATGATGGCAGCAAATACAAGGCAGCAACTCATTTCTGGGTTTTATTTTATGTTTTTACCTTTAAAGCTGCTTGGCTTAGAGGTGGAGCGCTTTTCAGCCCGTTTGTGGCTGACTCTACATTATGTTGAATTGCAGCGTGAGGCCAACATTGAAGAAGATTTTATGAGCCGTTTAAAACGTATTACAACATTCGAACCTAACAGAGGCGTTGATAATTTTGATGCCATTGAATTTGGTGTCATAGAGTTTAAAATGCCGCAGTTTCAATTGATCGATTATTTTGTGATTACTGCATTACTTACTTTCTCAATTCAAGCGTTTTTTTAAATGCGTATCGCTCTAGGTGTAGAGTATAACGGCTTGCCATATTGCGGCTGGCAAAGCCAAACTGGAGGTTGTGGTGTACAAGATGCGCTAGAAATCGCGATTAGAAATATTGCAGAACATCAGGTGCGCATATATGCTGCAGGCCGCACAGATACTGGGGTTCATGCGCTTATGCAAGTAGTCCATTTTGATACAGAAACAACACGCCCACATAGCGCTTGGGTGCGCGGTGTAAATGCTTTTTTGCCAGAAACAATACGCGTCGTTTGGGCAAAAAAAGTGGATGATGACTTTCACGCTCGCTTTTCAGCGGTACAACGCAGGTATCAATACCTGTTGGTGAATCAGCCAACTGCCCCAGCTATTCAGGTGGATAGGGCTGGCTGGTATCATATGCCTTTAGATGTGGATGCGATGCAACATGCGATTGCATATTTACAAGGAGAGCATGATTTTAGTGCTTTTCGCGCCAGTGAGTGTCAGGCAAAAAGCCCTATAAAGAACTTGCAAATTGCCACTATAAAAAAACATGCAGAATGGTTGGTGTTTGAGTTTGCAGCAAATGCATTTTTGCATCACCAAGTGCGCAACATGGTGGGTGCCTTAATTTATGTGGGGAATGGTAAATATCCACCAACTTTTATAAAAGGGTTGCTTGAACAAAAAGACCGCACACTTTCGCCACCAACTTTTGCGCCGCAAGGTTTATATTTGGCTGGTGTGCAATATGAAGATAAGTGGGGTTTGTCGATTACGCAACGTGAAATCATCATGCTTTAAGCATGCTATTTTTATGACATCGCAATAGGTTTAAGTTACGCTAATAGAATATGGAAAAAATGAAACGAACCCGAGTAAAGATTTGCGGCATCACGCGCGTAGAAGACGCTGTTGACGCTGTAAATGCAGGTGCAGATGCCATAGGCTTGGTATTTTATGCGCAAAGCCCAAGAGCCGTAACGATTGCGCAAGCGCAGGCGATTGTTGCCGCTATTCCGCCGTTTGTGAGCGTGGTGGGTTTGTTTGTGAACGCACCTAAAACACAAATAGAATCGATTTTATCGCAAGTGCATTTAGATATTTTGCAGTATCACGGAGATGAGACTCCAAGTGAATGCATACAAATAAACTTGCCGTATTACAAGGCAATCCGCGTCAAAGCAGATACAAATTTGGTACAATACGCACAAGATTACCATACTGCTAAAGCGCTATTGTTGGATACCTATTCTGAGGCAGCTTTTGGGGGTACTGGGCAAACATTTGATTGGAATTTAATCCCAAAGCATTTACCCAAACCCATTATTTTGGCAGGCGGCTTAAGTGCTGATAATGTGGGTCACGCAATCCAACAAGTACAGCCTTATGCGGTTGATATAAGTGGTGGCGTGGAAGCCAGCAAAGGGATTAAAGATGTAGCGAAAATCGCTGCATTCATGCAAGGAGTGAGCAATGCAAGGCTTTGATAATAAACAATATGACATGCCCGATGAGCGTGGTCATTTTGGTCAATTTGGTGGTATTTTTGTCGCGGAGACACTAGTCGAGGCGCTCGAAGAGTTGCGCCTGATGTATGAAAAATACCGCCATGACCCTGTTTTTTTAGCAGAATTTGCATACGATCTAAAACATTTTGTTGGGCGTCCAAGCCCGATTTATCACGCAGAACGCTGGTCAAATAAAGTGGGTGGCGCTCAGATATACTTGAAGCGTGAAGACTTAAACCACACTGGTGCGCACAAAGTGAATAACACGATAGGTCAAGCGCTGTTGGCTAAACGTATGGGCAAACCGCGCGTGATTGCGGAAACTGGCGCTGGCCAACATGGCGTGGCAACAGCGACAATTGCTGCGCGTTTAGGATTAGAGTGCGTGGTTTACATGGGCAGCGAGGACGTGAAACGCCAAGCGCCTAACGTGTTTAGAATGAAATTATTAGGTGCAGCCGTGGTGCCAGTAGAAAGTGGCTCTAAAACGCTCAAAGACGCACTCAACGAGGCAATGCGTGACTGGGTGACCAATATTGAAAACACGTTTTATATTATCGGCACAGTGGCAGGCCCACATCCTTACCCAATGATGGTGCGCGATTTTCAATCGGTGATCGGCACTGAGGCCAAAGTGCAAATGATGGAAATGGTTGGGCGTCAACCTGATGCAATTGTCGCTTGTGTCGGCGGTGGCTCTAACGCTATGGGGATTTTTTATCCATATATTGATGTACCGAATGTACGCTTAATCGGCGTAGAGGCCGCTGGACATGGCTTGGAGACTGGTATGCATGCAGCGCCACTGACCGCGAATAGTCCAGTGGGTGTGCTCCACGGCAACCGCACTTATTTAATGCAAGATGCGGACGGCAATATTATCGAAACGCATTCAATTTCTGCAGGTTTGGATTATCCTGGTGTCGGCCCAGAGCACGCATGGTTAAAAGATATTAAACGTGCAGAGTATGTAGCGATTACCGATGATGAAGCAATGACGGCTTTTCACAGTCTATGCCGTACAGAGGGCATTATCCCTGCATTAGAGTCTAGTCACGCGCTTGCACATGCCGAAAAAATGGCTAAAACGATGCGTAAAGATGAAATTATCTTGGTTAACCTTTCTGGTCGTGGCGATAAAGATATCAATACCGTAGCCAAACTTTCAAACATTACTTTATAAATTACACATGTCACGCATTCAAACCGTATTTTCTTCCCTTAAAGCCAATAATAAAAAAGCCCTAATTCCCTATATCACAGCTGGTGACCCACATCCAAAGCATACTGTTGATTTGTTGCACACATTGGTGGCGAGCGGGGCGGATATGATAGAGCTTGGCATTCCATTTTCTGATCCTATGGCTGATGGACCAGTGATACAACGCGCCAGTGAGCGCGCTTTAGTACATAAGGTGGGTTTAAGAAAAGTGCTGGAGATGGTGAAGGAATTTCGCCAGAAGGATACAAAAACACCAATTATATTAATGGGTTACGCCAACCCTATTGAGGCGATGGGTGCGGCAAAATTTACTCAGGTAGCCAAAGAATCTGGCGTAGATGGCGTATTAACAGTAGATTATCCGCCCGAAGAATGTAAAGATTTTATTAGTGGTTTATTAGCGAATGGCATGGACAGTATTTTCTTGCTTTCACCTACAACTGATGCTGCACGCGTCAATATTATTGTGAATCAAGCAAGCGGTTTCTTGTATTATGTTTCGCTAAAAGGCGTGACAGGTGCTGCTAATATGGATGTTGAAGAAGTCAAAGCACGTGTGGCAGAAATTCGTACTAAAACCAGTCTGCCAATTGGCGTTGGTTTTGGTGTTAAAGATGCAGCTACTGCAAAAAAAGTAGCGGCCTTTGCGGATGCTGTTGTTGTAGGTAGCCGCATGGTGGTGACGATAGAAGAGTCGAATGAAGAAAATTTGTTAGCGAATGTGAGCAAGCTGATGCAAGAATTACGCGCAGCGATTGATTCATAGCGCTGATGTATAAGGAGTAAACATGAGTTGGTTAGAGAAAATACCGCAAAAAATTAAACGTGCTGTAGAAGGCGCAAAAAGAAAGAACGTACCTGAGGGTTTATGGAGTAAGTGCGAATCGTGCATGACGGTGCTCTATAAAACCGATTTAGAGGCCAATGCAGAAGTATGCCCAAAGTGCTCACACCATAATAGAATTGGTGCGCGGGCACGATTAAATCAATTATTAGACCCAGAAAATCGCACCGAAATTGGTGCAAATATAGAACCTGTTGACGCTTTGAAATTTAAAGATAGTAAAAGCTATGCAGATCGGATGAAGGCTGCACAAAAAGAAGGTGGCGAGAAAGATGCGTTAATCGTGTTACAAGGCCGTATTCATGATTTAGGTGTGGTGGTTGCTGCGTTTGAGTTTAAGTTTATGGGTGGGTCGATGGGTTCGGTAGTGGGTGAGCGTTTTGTGCGTGGTATCAATGTGGCAATTAAACATAAAACACCATTCATTTGTATTTCGGCAAGTGGTGGTGCGCGTATGCAAGAAGGCCTATTATCACTGATGCAAATGGCCAAAACCAGTGCAGCTTTAACAAAACTTTCAGAAGCTGGCTTACCTTATATTTCGATACTTACTGATCCAACCATGGGTGGCGTGTCTGCGAGTTTTGCGATGTTAGGGGATGTGATTATTGCTGAACCGAATGCGCTGATTGGCTTTGCAGGGCCGCGCGTGATTGAACAAACAGTGCGTGAAACTCTGCCAGAAGGCTTTCAACGCGCAGAATTTTTACTAGAACATGGCGCGATAGATTTAATTGTAGATCGCCGAGAGTTACGTCAAAAACTAGCCAATATCCTTTCTAATTTGATGCGATTGCCAAAAGCAGCATAGTTAGTTAACGTTCAAATTTACTTACTTTCGTGACAAGTGATCAAACTAAGCTCAAGCCAAATTTAAAAACTAAAACGGCCATTGAGTGGCTGAGTTACATTGAAGCTCTGCACCCGAAATCAATCGCTATGGGATTGGATAGGGTAAAAGCGGTTGCAGAAAAGCTTCAATTAAATCCAACATTCCCTATTATTACAGTTGCCGGCACTAACGGAAAAGGCTCTGTTTGTGCCATGCTCAGCCACATTTATCACCAGGCGGGTTACAAAGTTGGTTGTTATACCTCGCCGCATTTAAATCGCTATAACGAGCGCGTCAATATTAACTTACAAATGATTTCTGACGAAGCCTTATGCAAGGCTTTTGAAGCAGTTGAAGCGGCACGTGACGATATTGCACTCACCTATTTTGAGATGGGCACATTGGCAGCAATGTGGTACTTCTGCCATGAAAATTTAGAAATACTCATTTTAGAAGTTGGTTTAGGCGGCAGGCTAGATGCGGTAAATGTTTTTGAACCTAGTTGTGCCATTGTGACGACGGTCGATTTAGACCATATGGAATTTTTAGGTGAAACTCGCGAGAAAATTGGCTTTGAAAAAGCAGGTATTTTCCGAAAAAATACGCTCGCCATTTGTGGTGATGATAATCCACCAGTAAGTTTAGTGGATTACGCACAGAAAATTGGGGCAAATTTGGCACTGATTGGCCGCGATTTCCAGGTGAAAAAGGCGCAGAAAAGCTGGCATTATTTGGCAGAAAATAGTAATTTAGCGCTTCCGCTTCTAGGCTTATTTGGCGATTTTCAAGTCAATAACGCAGCATGCGCGATACGTGCCGTGCAGTATTTAAATCATCTTCTACCCACGACAGAAGCGAACATCCATGCTGCTTTAGCAGAAGTGAAGTTAATAGGGCGTTTCCAACACGTACAATCTACACCATCTGTAATTTTGGACGTAGCGCATAACCCGCATGCGGCGAAATCGCTCGCGCAAAATCTACGAAGCTCCCCCTGTGCTGGTCGTACACTGGCGGTATTTGCTATGCTGGCAGATAAAGATATTGAGGGTGTTATTAGTGCGGTAGAAAGTGAAATTGACGCTTGGTATTTGGCAGATATTCACATTGCGCGTGGCGCAAAAGCGCAAGACTTACAGGTAGTTTTGCAGCAAGTATTGATTGAGTATACGGATAAAAATTCAATTCATTTATTTGAAGATGTAGCAGTTGCCCTTAAAGCTGCCTGTATAGATGCCGATATAAATGATAGAATAATCGTGTTCGGCTCGTTTTACACCGTCGCAGATGCTATTGCAAACGGTTAACTTACTTGGCCGATAGTTGTTCTAGGTCGATATTTGATGTGTGAATTGGAAAGCATTGAACATGCAAAGAGAATTAGCTAGCGAGCAAGAGTTAAATTTTAAAAAGCGTGCGCGTCGTCGTTTAGTTGGCGCAATAGCCTTAGTCGTATTCATGATCATTGTTCTGCCAATGATACTTAAAGATCGCAACGCGACTAATACGCAAGAAAAAATCACCATTACGCTTCCTAGTGAGCAAGCGCAGTCAGAACCATCAGATTTCGATTCTAGTATTGCGCCAGATGAAACAAACATAGCGTTGCCTGAAGCAGTTGGTGTCGCTAAAGAAGAAACTACAGTTTCTGAATCCCCGCCTGTTAAGACGCCATCAGAACTTGGAGATGTAAAGCCTGAAAATGTAGCGCCTGTAAAAGAAACTGACAAAACAAAAGATGTCGCTAAGCATAAGTTTTATGTCCAAATAGGTGTTTTTTCTGACGCAGGTAATGTTAAGCAAATGCAAACTAAATTGGGTGATTTGGGCTACAAATCTCAGACAGAAAAAATTAGCACAGATAAAGGCCAAAAAATACGCTTACGCACACAAGTGTTTGGCGATAGAAATGATGCAGCAATCGCACTTCAAAACATTAAGGATGCGGGTTTAACTGGTATGGTAGTCAGTCAATAATGCTAGGTTGTTTTGCGCTGAATGACTAGTTTTGATTACACCGTATTACTCATTATTGGCATTTCGATTGTCGTGAGTATGATGCGGGGTGCGGTACGGGAATTATTGGCGATAGCTGGATGGATCGCCGCAATTTATGTGGCGAAAACATATGCAATACAATTGATGCCTTTGTTGCCAACGGATATTCCAACAGAACCGCTAAGGGTATTGGCCTCGCATCTTATTCTTTTTTTTGGTGTATTACTCATATCAAGTTTATTAACAATAGCACTTTCTAGTTTAATTAAGAAAATTGGTTTGAATTGGCTTAACCGAGGTGTCGGGGCATTTTTTGGGCTTGCGAGAGGTCTATTGATTGTGTGTGTGTTGATATTTTTGGCTGGCCTAACTAGCTTGCCCAAAGATACGCGCTGGACTAACGCGATGTTTAGCTCGCCGTTGGAAGCACTTGTAAAAACTGCTCTTCCATTATTGCCGCAAGCAGTTGCAAAGCACGTTAGATATGATTAAATTAATGATGGTCAATTTGGCTATTTTGATTAAAGTCGCTTAATTGATTTGGAGGCACTAAATTTATGTGTGGAATTATAGGCATCGTTGGTAAAAATCCAGTTAACCAGTTGTTATACGATGGTTTGATGGTGCTACAACATCGTGGTCAAGATGCTGCAGGTATTGTCACGTGCGACGGCAATACGTTTTTTATGCATAAAAACAATGGTCTGGTAAAAGATGTATTCCATACTCGCCACATGCGTAGCCTCATTGGTAATGTCGGCATTGGCCATGTGCGTTACCCGACCGCGGGGTCATCAAGTGCTGCTGAAGCGCAGCCATTTTATGTAAATTCTCCATTTGGCATAGTGCTTGGACACAATGGAAATTTAACCAATTCAGAACAACTAAAATCTGAAATGTTTCGCCAAGATTTGCGCCATATTAATACCAATTCTGATTCAGAAGTATTATTGAATGTACTAGCGCATGAAATCGAAAAAACCTCTAAAAACGCGGTGTTGAATACCGATATGGCATTTGATGCTGTAGCAGGCGTTCACCGCCGCTGTAAAGGTGCCTATGCCGTTGTGGCGATGATTGCAAACTTTGGTTTGCTGGCATTTCGTGATCCCAATGGGATACGCCCCTTGGTGATTGGTAAGTTAGAAACCGACAAAGGCACAGAATACATTGTGGCCTCAGAAAGTGTTGCACTTGATGTGCTTGGGTTTAAATTGGTTCGCGATGTGGCGCCAGGCGAGGGTATTTTTATTGATATGGATGGCAATTTCTTTAGTCGTCAATGTGCCGAAAATGCAAAATTAAATCCTTGTATTTTTGAATATGTGTATTTAGCAAGACCAGACTCTGTGATTGATGGTATTTCTGTGTATCAAACGCGTCTGGATATGGGTGTTAGCCTAGCGGAAAAGATTAAACGCGAGTGGCCAGATAAGCATATTGATGTGGTGATTCCTATCCCAGATACCAGCCGTCCAAGCGCCTTGCAGCTTGGTATTTCGTTGGGGTTAGATTATCGTGAAGGTTTCATTAAAAATCGCTATATAGGCCGCACGTTTATTATGCCAGGTCAGGCATTACGTAAAAAGTCAGTGCGACAAAAATTGAACCCCATAGGCATTGAATTTAAAGGTAAAAATGTATTGCTAGTGGATGACTCCATCGTGCGCGGCACCACTTCGCAACAAATCGTACAAATGGCGCGAGATGCGGGCGCCAACAAAGTCTATTTCGCTTCGGCAGCGCCACCTGTGCGCTTTCCCAACGTGTATGGTATTGATATGCCTAGTCGTGAAGAGTTGTTAGCAACAGGCCGCACTGATGAGGAAATTTGTAAAGAAATTGGCGCAGATGCCTTAATTTACCAAGATTTAGATGCATTGATGAATGATGTAAAATTAAGCAATCCCGAGATTAAAAACTTTGACTGCTCATGTTTTGATGGTAAGTACGTCACAGGGGATGTGGATGCGGCTTATCTCAACCGTATTGAATCTGCACGTGGCGATGTAAATAATAAAGACAAACCAGCCAACTCAAGTACACAGATGGATCTCAATTTAATTGATAATGAATTAATTGATAGTGAAATGGTGACTTTAGATTAGTAGCTTGCCCGATTAGGCTATAGCTGTTTTTAATGCCTTGATTTATGATTTGTTTGACTATTTTTTAAGACTATAAAAGGCATTCAAGACCCGCAAATGATACCGTTTAATAAACCCTACTTTACTGGCGCAGAGCTTGATTATATTCGCCAATCGCATGAAGTTGGCAACCTTTCAGGCGATGGCGCATTTACGCATAAAGTCAATGCTTGGCTAAAAGCGCAAACTAAAACTAATAAAGCGCTACTGACACATTCGTGTACAGCGGCGTTGGAAATGGCTGCGATTCTAGCGGACATTCAACCGGGCGATGAAGTGATTATGCCTTCTTATACCTTTGTGTCTACCGCAAACGCGTTTGTATTGCGGGGTGGTGTTCCGGTTTTTGTGGATATTCGCCCAGATACTTTAAACATTGACGAAAAGCTTATTGAGGCTGCAATTACACCGCGCACCAAGGTGATAGCGCCTGTGCATTATGCGGGCGTCGGTTGCGAGATGGACGTCATCATGCAGATTGCAAAAAAACACAACTTATTGGTGATTGAAGATGCTGCGCAAGGCGTTATGTCGAGCTACAAAGGTAAAGCGCTTGGTGCGATAGGCCATTTAGGCGCATTTTCGTTTCACGAAACCAAAAATATTATTTCAGGTGAAGGCGGCGCATTACTTATTAATGATGAAGAATTTGAGTTGCGTGCAGAAATTATTCGAGAGAAGGGCACCAACCGTAGCCAGTTCTATCGTGGCCAAGTAGATAAATATACTTGGCAGGATATGGGCTCTTCCTATTTGCCTGGTGAAGATATTGCTGCATTTTTGTATGCACAATTAGAAAATGCAGAAGATATTACCAATAAACGTTTAGCGATTTGGAAAACCTATCATGATGCATTTGAATCATTAGAACAAAAAGGCGAACTAAGACGTCCAATTATTCCTGCTGAATGTCAGCATAACGCGCATATGTACTATATCTTGCTAGATTCACTTGAGCATCGGACTAAGATGATTGAGAAGTTTAAAAAACAAGATATACATCCTGTATTTCACTACATTCCACTACATAGCGCACCTGCGGGCAAAAAGTTTGCGCGTGCACATGGTGACTTAAAGCATACAGAAGATTTGTCTGAAAGATTATTACGCCTGCCGTTATGGGTTGGTTTGGCTGAACAGCAACACAAAGTACTTGAAGTAATGGGTGTGTAAACTCAGGGAGTATTATTTTAGATGGAATACTTGACACAAGAATTTTTAAGGCGTTAAATGGTATTGCGCTGATTTGAGTGGCCAACTTTAAACAAAGCCTTACTCAGCTTGCGAGCGCATAATAAATTCTGCTAAAGCGAGGAAAAAAAGAACCCGTTTTAGCTTATTCTTAGCTTCAACGGGTTTTTTAATGCCCATTGTTAATGCTTGTTGTTAATTTAAGTAGAGAAATGTAATGACTACAAAAAAATATCATCCAGAAACTTTAAGCGTTCGCGCGGGCTCAGAAGCAACCCCATTTGGTGAGAATTCAGAAGCATTATTTTTAAATTCCAGCTTTCGGTTTGAAAATGCGGCACAAGCTGCTGCGCGCTTTGGCGGCACAGAGCCTGGCAATATCTATTCACGCTTTACTAATCCAACTGTCACCATGTTTCAAAACAAACTGGCAGCGTTAGAAGGCGCAGAGCAATGCGTTGCAACCTCTAGCGGCATGTCTGCCATATTGGCCTGCGTGATGGGTTTGTGTAGTGCTGGCGACCATGTAGTGGCATCGCGCAGTATATTTGGCACTTCGGTGCAACTGTTCAGCAATATTCTCGCGCGCTGGGGCTTGCAGGTGACGTTTGTTTCGCTGACTAATCCTGATGAATGGCAGGCTGCGGTTACATCAAAAACTAAACTATTTTTTGTGGAAACGCCATCAAATCCACTGACGGAAGTATGTGATATACAAGCTTTGGCCGATATTGCACATAATATTGGCGCGCATTTGGTGGTGGATAACTGCTTCTGCACACCAGCGATTCAACGTCCGTTAGAGTTGGGTGCAGATATTATTATTCATTCTGCGACTAAATATATCGATGGACAGGGTAGGTGCCTTGGTGGCGCGGTGCTTGGTACCAAAGTATTAATGGAGCCTGTATATGGTTTTTTACGCACAGCAGGCGTCACCATGAGCGCATTTAACGCTTGGGTATTTTTAAAGGGCTTAGAAACTTTGTTTGTGCGCATGGAAGCGCATGCGAGTCGTGCGCTTGCTTTAGCGACTTGGTTAGAAACGCAACCGCAAGTCACGCGCGTATATTATCCAGGCTTAAGCTCGCACCCACAACATGCACTAGCAATGAAGCAACAAAGTAGCGGTGGTGGCATTGTGAGCTTTGAAGTGAAGCCAAAAGCAGGTCAAACGCAACAAGCAGCGGCTTGGGCCCTGATTGATAATACACAGTTGATTTCGATTACTGCCAACTTGGGTGATGCAAAAAGCACCATCACGCACCCAGCCACCACTACGCATAGCCGCGTGACGGCAGAGGCGAGAGCTGCGGCGGGCATCGGTGATGGCTTGGTACGTATTGCCGTGGGTTTGGAGCATGTGGATGATTTAAAAGCGGATTTACGTTTCTAAAATAGATGCTCTGCAAGCCAATATTCATGCGGTCTGCAGAGCATTATTTTATGCGCTGCGTTAATCATCAACACTAACAAAAATAACGAATGAAGGATGGTTGCATGATAGATAAAATAAACAGATTTTTTGCTTGGGTTGTAAGTGTTAATTATTACGTTTATCTTGTTTTTGGCATACTTATTGGTCTCACTTTATATTTTTTAGGGTGGCAAACATCAACTACTGACCATCTTAGTTTTTTGAAGAATGTTGGGATACCAGTAGTAGTTTACTCATTACTTCAACGCCTGTTTTGTCAAATTTTTTACCAAGAAAAATACGATGAATTTCCGTTCTGGAAAATAGATCACAACATGCATATCGGCATACCTAGAGCGGATGATGCTTTTTATTCTGTAATTACTGAAAAAAATTTAAACCGTATTAGAAAGTTTTCAGGTTATGTATATGCGGTTTCAAAACCATTAATATTTATAAATTTTGGCATAGTTGTCGTATCACTTCTTTTTGTTATGAATGGCAGGGCATAGCTCGTAGGTTGGGGTGAATTGGGTTTGTGAACCCCAACATTTCTCACATCGTTGGGGTTCGTTTCACTCACCACCAACCTACAATTAAATAAAAAATAAAAAAACGGGGCAATTACCCCGTTTTTTTATTTAAACAATCAATCCCAACAATTACAGGTTTTTAATTATAAATCCTTTGCGTTCTCGGCTAAGTATTTAGCTACGCCTTCTGTCGAAGCGCCCATGCCTGGTTTGCCTTTTTTCCAGCCTGCTGGGCATACTTCGCCGTTGGTTTCAAAGAATTGAAGCGCGTCTACCATGCGCAACATTTCGTCGATATCGCGACCTAATGGTAAATCGTTCACAACTTGGTGTACCACTACGCCTGCTTTGTTGATTAAGAAAGAGCCACGGTAAGCCACGCCGCCTTCAGCTTCTACGTCATAAGCTTTGCAGATTTCGTGTTTAATATCCGCAACCAATGGGTAACCTACTTGGCCAATGCCGCCGTTGTTGATTGGGGTGTTTTTCCAAGCTAAGTGAGTGAAGTGTGAGTCGATAGAAACACCAATCACTTCTACGCCACGGCTTTTGAAATCGGCTAAGCGATGGTCAAATGCGATAAGTTCTGATGGGCAGACAAAGGTAAAATCGAGTGGGTAAAAGAAAATAACGGCTTCTTTACCTTTAATAAATTTTGCTAGGTTAAAGTTTTCGTCAATACTGTTGTCGCCCATCACTGCGGCTGCGGTAAAGTCTGGTGCTGATTTTCCTACTAATACTGCCATTTAAATCTCCTGATTAAGGGGTTATTGAAACTACATTTTTGAAATGTGAATTTTATACAATTAAAATCACTTTTTGATTTTAATTGGCTATATTTTTATATTGATTACAACAACTTTAGCTTGCAATAATAATTGATGAGCTAATTTGAGTGTGCTGACTTGTTGCGTTGATTAGATGAGGGTGTTAAAGCTGGTTTCAACCGTTCATGACGCCTTTAATTCAAATCTTCACGCAAAGACTCTAATTGATGCAATGGTATATCCACGCGCATATTGTAATTGGGATGGTCGCAGCCTAAAGTGACTTTTGCACCATATTTAATGGCTTTTTTTGCGGCTTCATTAAATTCAAAGCGGCAAAAATGTACGGCACTGGTTTTGGTGTCGGTTTCACGTTCTAAATCCTCGTCAGAAATCGCATACACGCGTTTAAAACCTTCAATCTCAATATAGGTTTTGTCTTCAATGCCAATGAGTTTGGTGAGAGCGATTTTGCGTTCTTCTACGTCAGTATACTCAATCAACATAGTTGCCTTCCAGTTGTTGCCTTCTGGCACGAGCGGCGCATAGGCTTCAATTTCATCTAAAATGCCTTGCTCTTCAAATTGTTTTTCAACGCGCAAAATCTCTTGAATTTGATAGCGAATGGTGAGTTCAGATTCAAATTGCATGGTCATATTTTCGCCTAAACTGACAGAGCGCAGACGGCGCATTGCCATGATTTCTGCTTTGTTTTCTTTGCGGTATTTGCTGTATGCTTCTAGCGTCATAATGTTGTCACGGGTTATTGCCATTTTACTTCCTTAATTTATTCAAAATAGATGCTCGGGAAAACGCGTAGATATTGGCTTCCAGAGCATGCTAATTTATCATTTTATACCATACGCAATACGTGCAAGGCTTAGTGGATGGGCTAATTCAGCAGGTTTTTCTGCATTGACCAAGTTATTCTCAGTCATCATTTGCACAATGTGGTGGCCAGCCAATTGACAGTCTGAGCTAATGTAATTGGGCTGGTTGTTCGCCATTAACTTAGCAACAGGTTTGCCAATTTTTTTCGCCATTTGATGGTGGCCTAACTTAACGCCATAAGTACCCGCATGACCAGAGCAACGCTCTACCGTATTCAGTGTGGTTTCTGGGATTAACTTTAAAAACTCTTCAGTTTTTTTGCCAATGTTTTGTACGCGACCATGGCAGGGAATGTGATAACTAATCTTGCCGAGTGGTTTTCTAAAGTCAGTTTTCAGTAAGCCATCTTTTTTGCGTGCAATCAAGTATTCAAAAGGGTCCCACATCGCTTCTTGCACTAGTTTGGTGTCGGCACAATCGGGGAACATGAGCGGGATTTCCTGCTTAAACATCAAGGTGCAACTTGGAATTGCGCTTAAAATTGCATAACCATCATTAGCATACTTTACTAGGTGCGGAATATTTGCTTCTTTGCTTTTCGCAACACTCTCCAAATCGCCCAACTCCAGTTTTGGCATGCCGCAGCATTGCTCTTTATCCACTAGAATATAGGGAATTTCATTGTGATCGAGCACTTTGAGTAAATCGTGACCAATGCTAGGTTCGTTATAGTTAACGTAACAAGTGCTATAAATGGCCACTTTCCCAGGTGTTTTTGCACCATCTTTAACTGCAAAATTTTCACTCTTAGCCGCACTGTGTCTAAATTTTTCAGTTGCAAAACTTGGTAGCCAGGCATCTTTATCCACACCTAGTGTTTTTTCCATCACATTGCGCATGAACTTGGTGCTATTCACCGCATTAATGGTCTGCACGACGATTGGTATTCCAGCGAACTGGCCGTGCACATCGGTGCTGGCGAGTAGTTTCTCGCCAGCACCTACCCCACCATTTTTATATTTAATCACTTTGGCACGCAACATGGTGTGTGGGAAGTCCAGATTCCACTCATGTGGTGGTGTATAAGGGCATTTGGTCATGTAGCATAAATCGCACATATAACATTGGTCGACCACTTTCATGAAGTCTTTTTTGTCGACGCCTTCCACTTCCATGGTGGGATTGTTATCGACCAAATCAAATAGCGTAGGGAAGCTGTTGCACAAGCTCACACAGCGACGGCAGCCATGACAAATATCGAAAATGCGCTCAAGTTCGTGGTTTAAGCTATCTTCGTTATAAAAATCAGGATTCTGCCAATCTAAGGCATGGCGGGTAGGGGCTTGTAGGTTGCCTTCGCGACTCATTTTTACCTCTTAATTTATTCGAATTTGCGTAAACATTAAGCGACAAAATTTAAGCGGCTAAGCGAGACTAGGCGCAAGCAAATTTGTTTGCGCACATACAGTTGAGTATGTAAGCGAATAAATTTGTGAAGCAACAAAGTATCGCAACGCCGTTTAAATTTTTAGCTAATGTTTTAGTCTACTAGTTCTGCTAGAGCCTTGGCATAACGATTAGCATGGCTACGTTCTGCTTTTGCGAGTGTTTCAAACCAGTCGGCAATTTCATCAAAGCCTTCTTGGCGTGCTGCTTTAGCCATGCCTGGGTACATATCGGTGTACTCATGTGTTTCGCCAGCAACAGCGCTTTCTAGGTTTTGACGTGAAGAGCCAATAGGTAGGCCAGTTGCAGGGTCACCAGATGCTTCTAAGAACTCCAAATGACCATGTGCATGGCCAGTTTCGCCTTCAGCGGTTGAGCGAAATAGCGCGGCTACGTCGTTTTGGCCTTCAATATCTGCTTTGTTTGCGAAATATAAATAGCGACGATTTGCTTGTGATTCGCCAGCAAAGGCGTCTTTTAAGCTTTGCTCAGTTTTTGATCCTTTAAGTTGCATGGTCATCTCCTTAAGTTGATATTGTAATGTCAGGCATTTAAAGGCCTTAACACATTAAAATCTTACGCTTTTGGTTTTGCGCGTCTAGTTTAATATTCTTATGAATTTGATATATATAATTTATCAAAAAATATAAATTAATTAATTATATTATTGCCAGTAAAGTGCGAAATTTATAATGGTAAAAAGCTAGGCTTAAGGCTTAAATGAGTGTCTTTTGCGGTGCTAAACATGTTAGAATTTGGCAGTTAAAAAATATGAAAAGCATCTATAAAAATTTGCTGTGTGCCTAAAATAAAAACCGTAAAACATAAGGCGGTAATAAAATTAAACGGCCATACTATACAAATAGTAAAGCACAAAAAGTAAAACACTAAAGAGAAAGTCTAATGGATCAATTCGCTAAAGAAACCCTGCCAATCAGCCTAGAAGATGAGATGCGACGTTCGTATCTCGATTACGCCATGAGTGTGATTGTAGGGCGCGCCTTACCTGATGTGCGTGATGGCTTAAAACCAGTACATCGCCGTGTGTTATTTGCCATGCACGAGTT
>JANNOS010000056.1:0-44981 GCA_031399315.1 Methylophilaceae bacterium
TTCCAGGTAAAAAAGTTATTGACGCACTGGTGGATTTACCCTTTGCGTTGCCAACTGCAGTGGCCGGTATTGCTTTAACTGCTGTGTACGCAGGCAATGGCTGGATTGGTCAGTGGCTAGAACCGCTCGGCATTAAAGTCGCATTTACGCCAATTGGCGTAATTGTCGCGCTAACTTTTATTGGTTTGCCATTTGTAGTGCGCACCGTGCAGCCAGTGTTAGAAGATTTGGAAGCTGAAACAGAAGAGGCGGCGGCCAGTTTGGGAGCGAATCGTTGGCAAACCTTTTCAAAAATTATCTTCCCTGCAATTTGGCCAGCACTACTTACAGGCTTTGCTTTGGCGTTTGCAAGGGCGATTGGTGAATATGGCTCAGTCATTTTTATTGCAGGTAATGTGCCTTTTGTGTCTGAAATCACGCCTTTAATTATCATAACTAAGCTTGAGCAGTATGAATACGCAAGCGCAACGGCTGTTGCCGTAGTGATGTTGGTGATTTCATTTTTGCTGCTATTTGCGATTAATGGATTGCAATGGTGGGTAAATCGACGTGCAACCGCGAACAATTAAGCGCTCATTATATTCAGAATATATTAGGAACAATTTATGTCCATTTCTACTTCGCTGCTGACGACACAAACATCACCAGTTCAATCAACACAGTACAGCAATTATCAAAATAGAGTTGCCCGTAGCAGGGCGACATCTGAGCCATTATGGGTGCGTTGGACGCTCATCTCCATTGTATTAGTCTTTTTAACATTATTTTTAATCGTGCCATTAGCAGCAGTTTTTACAGAAGCCTTACGCAAGGGTTTTGATACCTATTTGACTGCACTCACTGATCCGGATGCGCTTTCATCCATCAAACTTACACTAATCGCAGCCGCCATTGCCGTGCCGCTTAATCTGGTATTTGGGGTTGCTGCGGCTTGGGCAATCGCTAAATTTGAATTTCGTGGCAAAAGTATATTAATTACCTTAATTGACTTGCCATTTGCTGTCTCACCGGTCATTGCCGGCCTAATCTACGTATTGATTTTCGGCCTGCAAGGCTGGGTGGGGCCTACCTTGCTGGATCACGATATTAAAGTGATTTTCGCTATTCCCGGCATTGTACTGGCGACTATTTTTGTCACTTTTCCTTTTGTGGCGCGTGAGCTGATTCCCTTAATGCAAGCACAAGGCAAAGAGGAAGAAGAGGCAGGTTTGGTGCTTGGTGCTTCTGGTTGGCAGATTCTATGGCGCATCACTTTGCCGAATGTTAAGTGGGGCTTGTTATACGGTGTTATTTTAACCAACGCACGCGCCATGGGCGAGTTCGGCGCGGTGTCAGTCGTCTCTGGTCATATCCGCGGTTTAACCAATACATTGCCTTTGCACGTTGAGATTTTATATAACGAGTACAACTATGCAGCAGCTTTTGCGGTGGCTTCATTACTGGCCATATTGGCGTTAGTGACGCTGGTGCTGAAGAGCTTTGTTGAATGGAAAGTGGCGCATGATGCCGAAATTGATGAAAAGTCTTGATGAGAAGTCTTAACCAGTAAAAATGGTAAAAAAAATCCCTATTGAACCTGAATAAATTTAACTAGATATAACTGAACTGGAAATGAACTATGAGTATTGAAATCAAAAATGTTCGAAAAAACTTTGGCAGCTTTAGTGCGCTTAACGATGTGAGCTTGGATGTGCCAAGTGGTGAATTAGTCGCCTTACTAGGCCCATCTGGTTGCGGCAAAACAACTTTGTTACGCATTATCGCTGGGCTTGAAACGCCGGATTCAGGCAGTATTCACTTTCATGGCGCGGATGCAACGGCGCGACAGGTGCGTGAGCGCGAAGTGGGTTTTGTGTTTCAACACTACGCCTTGTTTCGCCACATGACTGTATTTGAAAATGTCGCTTTCGGTTTGCGTGTGCGCCCAAAAGAAACGCGACCAACGGATACTGAAATCAAAAGACGTGTACATGAGTTGCTAGAACTGGTACAGCTAGACTGGCTGGCTGACCGCTATCCGCCACAATTATCAGGCGGACAGCGCCAACGGATTGCTTTGGCGCGTGCGTTGGCGGTAGAGCCGAAAGTGCTTTTGCTGGATGAACCATTTGGTGCGTTAGATGCGAAAGTGCGTAAAGAATTGCGCCGCTGGTTGCGTCGCTTGCATGACGAGTTACACATTACCAGCATTTTTGTGACGCATGATCAAGAAGAAGCGCTGGAAGTATCAGACCGTGTGGTAGTAATTAACAAAGGTAAAATCGAACAAATTGGCTCGCCACAAGAAGTGTACGATCACCCAGTGTCACCTTTTGTTTATCAGTTTTTAGGAAATGTTAACCAGTTTAATAGCCAAATCCATGAAGGCGAAGCCAACATTGGCGGCATAGGTTTAAAAATTGATGCACATCACGACACTAAACACAGCGCAGGCTTGGCTTATGTACGCCCGCATGATATCGAAATTCATAAAGAGCTGAATGGTACTAAGCCTGCTTTTGAAGCGGTGATTAGCTATATTCACGCCATTGGGCCACTGGTTAGGTTGGAACTACAACGTGATGATCAATCCGAGGTGATTGAATCTGAATTAACCAGAGAGCGATTTTTGCAATTGGATGTGGAAGTGGGTAATAAAGTCTACGTTTATCCGCGGAATGTTCGAGTATTTTTGCAGAGCTAATATGAACGGCTTCTTAATGGACAATTAATTGTATTTTTGAGCTAAAAAATAAAAACTATGCCGCTGTGACCCGCATGGGTATTGGTCTGCAGACCGACTGTTTTTATGTTTTTTTATGTCTTTCTTGAACTCAAAGACATTCTATTCTCTTTAATCCTGCGTGTTTGGTACAAGAGTTTGTGTGCATGATGACTTTAAATGCACTGTTTTAACTCATTTAAGAAGTCAAGCAGACCGTTTTTGCTGTCATCGTTTAGTCAAAATAAACCAGTAAACTTCCTCTGTAAGCCAATATCTACAGGGCGCTTGCCATAGATTTGGTGATTAAAACTAAACTGGCACGACTTATGCAGGTTTGTAGGTGTTGTATGTTAAAGGCGCAATTAATGAAGATGACTAGCACTAGAACAGAATCAACGGTTGAATATTTAGTCGCAAGTGATTTTGACCAGACATTGAGTTTTAATGATTCTGGCATTGTATTGGCCGAGATGCTTGGCGTTACCGATTACGAGAAAAAAGTAGCGGGCTTGGCGCGTTCTAATTTGGTTCAGCAGGGCGCAGAGCTGGCTTATTTAATGCGGCACGACCCTGCTTTTCGTGGGGTGCGTAAGGAGCATTTGGTTGAAGCAGGCAAGCACGTGCGGCTTAAAGATAACGTAAAGTTATTTACTGAAATTTTGGCCGAGGGTTTAGATGGCTACCGTTTTCAATTTTATGTGATTTCCGCAGGGCCCGCGCTGGTGGTACGTTCTGCGCTCGAAAATATCGTTTCGCCAGAGCATGTATTTGGCTCCGAATTCGAGTTTGATGCAAATAGCGGGGAGATGAGCCGCATCGTGCGTGTGCCTGCGGGCAATGGCAAAGTGGCGGTGCTGCAAGAGCTGGAGCAAGCGCTACAAATTAGCCCAGACCGCGTGATCTACGTAGGTGATGGCAGCTCGGACCTTTACGTGATGCACGATGTAAATAGCCGCGATGGGCATTCTATTGCAGTTTCTGAAACAAAATCGATAGGCCGTATAGCCAATAGAACCGTGGTGAGCGATAGCGCGGTGAGCGTGCTGGTGCCTATTTTAGAAGATGTGCTGAAATGGGACTCGGTACAGATTCGTGAATTGTTTGCTACGCATGGTTTAACCTTGCAGGATTGGGATAAGATTCATACCGATTGGATTGCCTTCCACAACTAAACTATTTTGAAAATTTAAGTATGAATACAACAGACATTATTGGTTATTTTTCTGCATTTTTAACAACATTCGCTTTTGTGCCACAGGCGCTACACTCGTGGAAAACCCGTGATTTATCGGGCGTTTCACTGCCCATGTACAGCATATTTAGCGCGGGTGTGGTGGGTTGGATAATCTATGGCGTATCAATCGCCTGTTGGCCGGTTGTGGCTGCAAACGTCGTAACTTTTATCTTGGCTTGCGTGGTGCTTTGGTTAAAGTTAAAGCATCGCTAAATGAGCATGCTAGTTTTAAAACAGTATAAACCGTTAACTTTCAAATAGTTAAGTCAAAAAAACTTCATATTACCATAATCAAACTGTCATCTCTCACTGCCAAACTTGCATCATGAAATATTGTATTCAAGTATTTTAAGTGGGGGTTATAAGCATGAATCAAATATTAAGCCGCATGCAAGCCATAGATAGCGCACTATGCGTAACAGTGAGCCATACAGGGCAATATCGATTAATCCGCAATTGGTTTCGCATGATTAGTCGCCTAGGGGATGGCGTGTTTTGGTACGTGCTCATGCTGGCTATTTTAGCCACGCAGCAAACAGACGGCATTAAACCAGTGTTGCATATGTTGGCAGCAGGCCTAACGGGTACCGTCATTTACAAATGGTTAAAAGCTAAAACACTGCGTCCACGCCCTTATCAGGTGCGTCAAGATGTCTTTATGTCTGGCAAGCCGCTCGATCATTTTAGTTTCCCCTCTGGGCACACGCTGCACGCGGTCGCATTTGGTTTGGTTGCCCTTTTTTATTACCCGCTGTTGGCAGTGGTGTTAATGCCATTTATTGTGATGGTCGGCATCTCGCGCGTAGTGTTGGGCTTGCATTACCCAAGTGATGTGTTGGCCGGCGCGGCGATTGGCTATGTGATTGCGGTTGCTTCTATTAGCCTAATTTAGTTTCGGGTTTTAGTCAGGCTCTTATGCAGGCTTATATTAGTAAAGTTTTGCGTGAAGTTACTTAAACCATAAAAACTAACAATTACGTCATTCCCGCTTTCGTGGGAATGACGAATCGGGCGAAACACTCTAGTGCATATCGATTTTCTGCCTTGCGTGGTAATAGTCGACAGGGTGCAATATCCGTAGACGTAAATCCCCCAAGCACTCTGTGCGCCAGGCAATCAACTCTGTTGCGCTTAAATGGTGCAATTCTGGCTCCCAGTGCGGTCTTGTGCCTTGCAGGGCGCTGTTAAAATTGGCTAAAGCGTGCTCTGTCTTAACCAAGTAATAATTCAGATTGTTAACAAATTCAGTATCGCGCTTTTTAAGACCCCACAAAAGTAGCGATGAAATCGGACTATATCGAAGCAGTCGATCTAAATTTGCCAAGCGCCTTAAGTTGGCCTTTACTAATTTAGGTTGCAATTTAAAATGCGGCGCAACAAATTGCGTCAGTTCTTTGATATGGCTTTTAATGAGCCTGTGCGGCGGGTCAATCACATGTTGCGCAATATGCCCATCCATCGCCCATTCTGACGCGATATGCGTCACAATCGTTTTATTAAGCCATTTGGCCTCGTGTGCGGGTACAAAATGGTTGTGCGCAATCACATCCACAAATAAGTGGCTGGCATAGCCCACCGCTATGGCGATTTCTTCATCCGTTTCCGCGCTAGTGATCATTTGCTCAGAAACTTGCCATTGGTGTGTGGTGCTAAACGATTTTGAAATGACGGCTAAATCGGGCAAACACGCGCCAGCGAGGACTAATTTCGGAAATTTTCTGATGGCTTGCTGAATTTTAGGGTCTAATATTTTACAACCCAGTAAAGGCGCAGCCATGAGTAAGTATTGCGAGAAGTAAATATGTGTAAACAAGCCCCAAGCATTGGCATCTAGCGCATAAAAGCTGATGGGGATTGCCCATAACACCTTGATGGAAAATGCTTTTTTCATATGCAGCACTTTTACATGATATTGTGAATTTCAGATTAATAATTAATGACAGTTTCATGAAAATTTTGTGTTTTGTGGTCACAAGTTTGTCATATTTAAAAGCTAGTATTTATCTAATTAAATTAGGCCTAACTGAATGAATATATTATTGATTTCGGATGTTTATTTCCCGCGTGTGAATGGCGTTTCTACTTCGGTAAGAACGTTTACCGAGCAATTACAGTTGCTTGGCCATCACGTGCATCTAATTGCGCCAGATTACGGCGTAGAAACTGCAGATGAAGCTTGGATTACCCGCGTGCCCGCGCGTAAAATTTTCTTCGATCCTGAAGACAAGTTGATGAAATATGCTGAAGTATTGAAGCTTTTGCCTGTGTTGCGAGAAAAGAAATTTGACCTGATACATATTCATACGCCATTTATTGCGCATTATGCGGGGCTTAAGTTGGCTAAGTTGTTGGAAATTCCAGTGGTGGAAACCTACCACACATTTTTTGAAGACTATTTACATCATTATCTACCGTGGATTCCTACGTCGGCGGCGCGCGGCCTAGCAAGGCAGATTTCTAGAAAGCAATGTAATCAAGTGGATGCGATTGTTGCCCCATCAAAACCTATGTTAAAAGTGTTGCGAAGCTACGGCGTTAACGCAAAGGCAGAAGTGATTGCAACTGGATTACAAGCCAACAGTTTTGCCGATGCCGATGGTGACGTGTTTAGGCAAAAATATGGTATTGCTTTAAAAAGGCCGATGCTGCTGTATGTGGGACGCGTTGCGCATGAAAAGAATATTGGTTTTCTGTTAGAAGTCGCTCAAAAGTTAATTCAAAGAACACCCGATATTTTGTTGGTGATTACAGGTGAAGGCCCAGCCGAAGCAAGTTTGCACGCGCAGGTGAAAACACTTGGTATTGAAAAGAACGTACAGTTTATTGGCTATTTAGATCGTAATACTGAACTCAATGCGTGTTACAAATCTGCTGATGTGTTTGTGTTTGCCTCTAAAAGTGAAACGCAAGGCTTGGTGTTACTAGAGGCGATGGCGCAAGGTACGCCCGTGGTGGCGATTGCAGAACTTGGTACAGCTTCGATATTGATTGAAGGGCAGGGCGCAAAGATTGCCACAGAGAACGCACCAGAGTTTGCAGATAAAATACACAGTTTATTGTTGCAACCTAAAGCGCGAAAAGCGTTAGGTGAGGCAGGCCAGCAATATGCTATCACGCAGTGGTCAGCAAGTGCGAAGGCCGAACATATGGTAAATTTTTATCAGAATTTAATTGCTCATGCAGAGTCAAATAAGACATCTGCGCAATTGGGTGTGCAGCAAGCGTAAGCATTATTTTTCTTGGCTTGCTGCGGGCTTAGTTAACTACACTAGTTAGCTGAAACAAGTTAGCGTGTTGCTTCTTGTTCCATTTCTTCCATACTGGCATGGCGAACGTCTTTGCCTTTAACCATATACACGACATATTCAGAAATGTTTTTGGCATGGTCACCAATGCGCTCAACAGCTTTTGCTACAAACAATACTTCTAACGAGATTGAAATCGTGCGTGGATCTTCTAGCATAAAGGTAATGAGTTGACGAATTGCTGCTTGGTACTGCTCGTCAACTTCTTCATCCATATGCGCAATTTCTAGCACTTTAGTCGCGTCAGAACGTGCGAAAGCGTCTAAAGCCATGTGCAGCATATCGCGCGCAGTATTGGCCATGGCTTTGATTTCTACAAAGCGAGGGGTTAGCTTTTGACTACTTTCAGCGGCTTTAAGTGCAAAGCGTGCAACTTTGGCTGCTTCGTCGCCAATGCGCTCAAGGTCAGTAATGGTTTTAATCATCATCAGCACCATGCGTAAATCACCTGCTGTTGGCTGGCGACGCGCAATGATATGGCTGCAGTCTTCATCCACTTGTACTTCTAATGCGTTCACCAGGTGATCTTTTTTAATCACATTTTTTGCAAGCTTTTGGTTTGTCCCTGTCAGGGCATCAAGCGCGTCAACAATTTGTTGCTCTACTAGCGCACCCATTTCTAGCACTTTGGCACGTACAGCCTCTAACTCGGCATCGTATTGTTTAAATATATGTTCAGATTGCTGCATGGATAAATCCTTTCAATTAGCCAAATTTGCCTGTAATGTAATCTTCAGTCTCTTTACGGCTAGGGCGGGTAAAAATCGTGTTCGTATCATCATATTCCATCAGCTCGCCTAAATACATATAGGCCGTATAATCAGATACGCGCGCAGCTTGCTGCATATTATGCGTGACCACCAAAATGGTGAGTTTATTTTTTAGTTCACTCATAAGCTCTTCAATATTCGCTGTAGCAATTGGGTCTAGAGCAGAGGTTGGTTCATCAAACAGCATAATTTCTGGGTCAGTTGCCAATGCGCGTGCAATGCATAAGCGTTGTTGCTGGCCACCAGATAAATTAAACGCTAAATCGTTTAAGCGATCTTTGACTTCATTCCAAATTGCACCGCCTTTAAGGGCTTCTTCTACTTTTTCATCAAGTACGCGTTTGTTAGTCTCGCCACGCACACGCAAACCGTAGGCCACATTCTCGTAAATTGATTTTGGAAACGGGTTGGGTTTTTGAAACACCATGCTGATGCGCATGCGCACTTCAATTGGGTCTACACCATTTTCAAGAATGTTTGTGTTATCTGGATGCATGACGATTTGGCCATCGTATTTATTACCAGGATACAAGTCATGCATGCGGTTAAAGCAACGTAAGAATGTTGATTTCCCACAGCCTGATGGGCCAATCAGTGCCGTAATTTTATTTTCATACAAAGGCATGCTTACGCTTTTAAGCGCTTGCTTACCATCAGCATAAAAAAAGTTAAGGTTGCGAGATTCTGCTTTAAGTGCGGTAGTAGCGTTAATCATTTTTTTTCCTAATTCCTAGTCCTCATTCAAAATTGCTTTTTTAAATTCAAGTATTGCGATGAAACTTGAAATTTAACAAAGTAATTTTTACCATTTAATGTTTTTACGAATCTTGTAACGAAGATAAATTGCAGTGCCGTTCATGAGTAATGTCACGATAATAATCAATGCACCTGTTGCTGCAGCATTAATGTGAAATTCATGGTCAGGACGTGATAACCAGTTAAACATTTGAATAGGCAATACCGTAAAGCCAGAGCTTAACCACTCAAAGTTAATAAAAGGGGCAACTTCTGTAATCGGCGTTGGTGGTAAAAAGGCGATGAAGGTAAGCGCGCCTATGGTGATAATCGGTGCTGTTTCGCCCAGTGCACGCGCCATGCCGATAATCACGCCCGTTAAAATGCCGCCGTAAGAATATTTTAAAACATGGTCATACACCACTTGCCATTTGGTCGCGCCAACCGCATAAGCGGCTTCGCGAATCGCCACTGGAATGCCGCGAATCGCTTCGCGAGTCGATACAATCACAATCGGTAAAATAAGCAAACCCAAGGTCAACCCAGCTGTCAAAATACTTTGGCCTAAATCGAGAATATATACAAATAAGCCTAAGGCCAATAAGCCGTAGATGATAGAAGGCACGCCTGCGAGGTTTGAAACATTGATTTCAATAATATCAGAGAACCAGTTTTTAGGCGCATATTCTTCTAAATATAAACCTGCTGCAACACCCATTGGAACCGCCACAATAAACGTCACAAACATGACCAAGGCTGAACCTACCCAAGCAGAAAGCAAGCCTGCATTTGCTGCACGGCGTGATGGAAAATCAGTAAAGAACTTTAAATTAAAACGCTCATGACCATCCATCACCAAATCGGTAAATAAGGTAAGCAAGGTCAGTAGCGCGAGCATGAGTGCAAGCAAGCCAATAATAGAGAAAATGTAATCATTGAGTTTGTGACGCTTAATCATCGCGCGCACAGCGTCAAGATTTTTTAATACAGAGGCTTCTGGCGCGGCTTTTGCCTCAATTGTATCTTGTGTAGTATTTGTACTCATTGTTGTACTCGATTTAGGTGTCGTTATGTTTAGTTAATATGCTTGATTAGTATGTTTGATTAATAGTGTTCGCGATATTTTTTGCGCACCACATGACCAAGAATGTTAAAGCATAAAGTCATGACCATTAACACAAGGCCTGCAGCAAAAATACTTTGGTAGCCAATACTGCCGTGCGGTAAATCGCCCAAGGCAACTTGTACGATATAAGCCGTAATGGTGGCTGCACTTTCCATGGGGTTGAAACTCACAATCGGTTGCTGGCCTGCCGCTACAGCGACTACCATGGTCTCACCCACCGCACGCGATATACCTAAAATATAAGCAGCTACAATGCCAGATACCGCTGCAGGCGTTACGACACGAACGGCTGTTTGAAAGCGTGTGGCGCCCATGGCGTAGCTGCCCTCACGCATACTCATGGGCACTGCGCGCATGGCATCTTCTGCTACTGAGGCGATATACGGCACAATCATAATGCCCATGACAATACCAGCGCTGAGCATATTAAAACCTGGTAACTCTGGAAATATTTTTTGTAAAATTGGGGTTAAAAATAATAGCGCAAAATAACCAAATACAATGGTTGGCACGCCCACTAACAACTCTAAAATTGGTTTAACAATTTCACGTGTTTTGTGTGATGCAAACTCTGATAAATAAATGGCTGCGATGGTGCCAATGGGGATTGCTACCGCAAGCGCCACGGCGGATGTGGTGAGTGTGCCCGAAACCAAAGGCAAAATGCCATAATGCGCATCTTCAAATAAAGGCGTCCATTGTGTATCGGTAAAAAAATCGACCACAGAAACTGTTTTAAAAAAACTGAGTGATTCGTATAGCAAAATAGCCACAATAGAGAGCGTTGTTGCTACGGCAGAAAGCGCAGCTAACATTAAAATAAACTCAATAATGCGTTCTTTAATATTGCGTCGCACATTTTTAGCTAAGCGTGGACTGATAGAAAGATTAATGGTTTTATTTTGTACCATGGTTGCCGTATTCATAATTGATGACACTTCCATTTTAACGCAAGAAAGTTAATTCAAGAAAGCCAATATTTAATCGTGCTTTGGCTTCATGTTGATTAAATAATGAGGGGAAGCTACCTTCCCCTCATTATTGTGTGTATTAATACTACTGCGAAAAATTACTTGATTCTGGCTAGCAAATCTGTAATTTTAATGCCCACTTCATTTTTACCACCAAAGCCAGTGCCTGGTTTCATTGCTTTAAAGTGCTCTTTTACCGCAGTGTAGTCTGCTGTAGGTAGAGGAACATACTTCACTTCTTTTACCAGTGTTGGTGCATTTTCAAGGTAGAAATTCACAAATGCTTTTACTTCAGGTTTGAAAGCCGCCGCTGTTGCATTGACGTAGATAAAGATTGGACGAGCTAGTGGTTGGTATGTACCATCTTCTACAGTTTGAGCAGAAGGAAGAATCGCAGGGCCACCCGCTTTTGCAGAAACTGGTATCGCGCGTAACTTGTCTTTGTTTTCTTCATAGTAAGCCATGCCGAAGTAAGCCATGCCGCCAACATTACCTGACACGCCTTGAACTAATACGTTATCATCTTCTGAAGGGGTGTAATCGGTACGGTGCGCTTTTGCTTTGCCGTTAATGGCTTCACTAAAGTAGTCAAATGTACCTGATGCAGTACCTGGGCCATACAAGCCCATTTTTTTGTCAGGGTAAGCCGGGTTTACATCTTTCCAATTTTTAACACTTGAGCCTGGGCCCCAGATTTTTTTCAGCTCATCAACAGAAATGCTTTTAACCCAATCATTTTTTTGGTTTACTACAACAGTTAAAGCATCGTATGCAATTGGCAACTCAATAAATTGAATACCTGCTTCTTTACAAGCATCTATTTCTTTTTGTGAAATCGGGCGTGATGCATCAGAAATATCGGTTTCACCACGGCAGAACTTTTTAAAGCCGCCACCCGTGCCAGACTCACCAACTGTTACTTTTATTTTTGTTGATTTTTGAAACTCTTCGGCAACGGCTTCAGTGATTGGGTAAACGGTACTTGAACCATCAATTTTGATGATTTTATCTGCAGCAACTGCAGGTTGTATTGTAAAAGCTGCTGAAATAACAGCCGCTAACGCTAATGATTTAACAAACTTAGTTTGCATTGAAATCTCCAAGATAATAAATAACAGGTTGTACTGCAGCCAAGTTAACGTTCAGTTGTTATAGTTGCCTACACCAGTTAATGAAGATTCTAAGAAAGTTTTGTGACAGTATTGTGACAAATAACTGTTATTTAATTTATATTTATTTGATGTGAAAGTATAGCTAAAATGATCTAAATTTTATTGAATTGTAAGGATTAAAATTGAATTTTAGTAAATTTTTCACAGAGTTTATTGGCACCGCATTATTGTTAATTATTGTGACTGGCTCAGGCATCATGGGCGAGACGTTAGCAGCGGGTAATGCCGCCGTGGCTTTGCTGGGCAACAGCATAGCGACAGGTTGTGGCTTGTATGTGCTCATTACATTGCTGGGGCCAATATCTGGTGCGCACTTTAACCCCGTAGTGAGCATCATGTTCTGGCGTGCAGGTGCATTAAATAAGAAAACACTATTTGCCTATATTGCCGCGCAAATTACGGGTGCTGTGTGCGGCGTGTGGCTTACGCATGTGATGTTTACATTGCCTATTTTGCAAACTTCAACCAAGGCTAGACATGGTTTTGGCATTTGGGTGAGCGAGTTAGTATCAACCCTAGTTTTGTTGCTAGTGATTCACTTGGGCATTAAATATGCCAAAGATAAAATTGCTATGTTGGTCGCGCTGACGGTGACTGCTGGCTATTGGTTTACCTCATCCACTTTTTTCGCCAACCCAGCAGTGACTGTAGCAAGAAGTTTAACCAATACATTTGTTGGTATTGCACCAGCCGATGTGTTGGGCTTTGTCGCTGCGCAATTAGTAGCAGTCATAATTATTTGTTTATTGCTAAGGGTAAAAATAAGGGTAGAAAAATGAATAAAGTCACGATTTACCATAATCCAGCCTGCGGAACATCGAGAAACACCTTGGCGATGATACGCGCCAGCGGTGTAGAGCCCGAAATCATTGAATATTTAACTCACCCGCCAACGCGTGAAAAACTAGTGGCGTTAATTTCAGACATGGGCAACGATGCACGTGCCTTGTTGCGTAAAAAAGGCACGCCGTATGACGCACTGGGTTTAGATAACACAAGCCTAACAGAAGATGCATTAATAGATGCGATGATGCAGCACCCCATATTAATTAATCGCCCGATTGTTGTCACAGCAAAAGGCGTTAAGCTATGCCGTCCATCAGAGTTGGTGCTGCAAATGTTAGAAAATCCGCATATTGGCGACTTTACTAAAGAAGATGGCGAGGTTGTAAAAGCAAAAATTTAAAACAGCACGTCATTGCGAGCCAAAGGGTTTAATTTTGGCGTGGCAATCCAAAGTACTTTAAAGTTTGCTAGATTGCCACGCTACGCTCGCAATGACGGCACAAACCTTTGCTGTATAATGCGCATTCTTGGAATTAAATGAAGTCACCATGGAAGCCGAACAACTCAACCAAATTGCCAACCGTTTAACTGATTTAAGCGAGCGCTATCACGCCCTTCGGGGGTATCTTTGACTTTGAAAATAAAGCACAGAAGTTAGAAGAAGTAAATGGATTGATGGAGGACCCAAATATTTGGAATGACTCCGAAAAAGCACAAAAGCTTGGCAAAGAAAAACGTAGTCTAGAACTCATTGTTCATAATCTGCAAAGCTTAGAGGCTGGTATAAAAGATAGCCAGGAGCTATTTGATATGGCGCGCGAAGAAGCTGATGATGACACACTATTAAGCGTGGATGCAGACAGTCAAGAAATAGAAACAAAAATTGCCGACATGGAATTTAAACGCATGTTTTCGGGCGAGTTAGATGGTGCCAATTGTTTTATCGAGTTTCAATCGGGTAGCGGCGGCACTGAAGCGCAAGATTGGGCCGCCATGCTTTTAAGAATGTACCTGCGTTACTGCGAGCGCAAAGGCTTTAAGGTAGAAGTGCTAGAAGAATCCGATGGTGATGTGGCAGGCATTAAAGGCGCATCAATTAAAGTGACTGGCGATTATGCTTATGGCACGTTAAGAACTGAAAATGGTGTGCATCGTTTAGTACGTAAATCGCCGTTTGATAGCAATGCCAAACGCCACACCTCATTTGCCAGCGTACAGATATTCCCAGAAGTGGATGACAGCATCGAAATTGAGATTAACCCTGCCGATTTGCGCATTGATACGTATCGCGCAAGTGGTGCGGGTGGGCAGCACATTAACAAAACCGATTCTGCCGTGCGTATTACGCATTTGCCCACAAACGTTGTCGTACAATGCCAAAATGATAGAAGCCAGCATCGCAACCGCGAAGAAGCCATGAATATGCTTAAAGGCGCGCTGTATAACCTAGAGTTAAACAAGCGGAATGCTGATAAGCAAGCAGTTGAGGATGCCAAAACCGATATCGGCTGGGGCCACCAAATTAGAAGTTATGTGCTGGACCAAGGCCGCATTAAAGATTTGCGTACCAATGTAGAGATTGGCAATACACAAGGCGTGCTAGATGGCGACCTTGACCCATTTATACAAGTCAGTTTGAAACAGGGGGTTTAGTGTAATATTTAATGCTCTGCAAGCCAAATACTGACTTAGCCGTCATTCTGAGTGTAGCGAAGAATCCAGCGAATTAAAAATTAATTTTGCCTAAATTTTAACAGGTGAAATTTTAACAGGTGAAATTTTAGCATGTTATACTTGTTATACATTTTTGTGTGTAAGGAGCGTTATCATGCTTGCAGTGAGATTAGAACCCGCGATTGAAGCCGAGCTAACCAAGCTAGCGTTAGAAACTGGGCGCAGCAAAAGCTATTACGTGAAAGAAGCTTTAGCTGAATATTTGCTTGACCGTGCGGATTATTTGCGCGCAATTGCCGCCTTAGAAAAACAAGAACCGCGTACAAGCCTTGCCGATGTTAGAGCAGAGCTTGGCTTGTTGCGTTAGTTCGTCACGCTAAAGGTTTAACGCGTTGAGTGCTTGGAAAGTTGAATTTTTAGCCACCGCAAAACACGAGCTTAAAAAGCTCGATAAACGCTGGCAACTGGCGATTTTAGATTATTTAGAAGATGAAATTGCACGGCTTGATAGCCCGCGCAGTCGCGGTAAAGCGCTAGTGGGCGACAAACAAGGGCTTTGGCGTTATCGCGTGGCCGATTACCGCATTATTTGCGAAATACGCGATACAGAATTACTCATCGTGGCAGTCACTATCGGGCACCGCAAAAATGTTTACGATTAATTAATACGCAATAAAAAGAGACGGATATGAACGACGATAATTTACCACCAATTGACGAGAACCATGTAATTGCGGAGCGCCGCGAGAAGTTAAAAGCGATACGTTCGCATGGTATTGCATTTCCCAATGACTTTAAGCCAAAAGATAAAGCAGATGCTTTGCATAAAAAATATGCTGAGTTGGATAAAGAAACGCTAGATCCGCAAAGCATTTCTGCCACAGTGGCGGGGCGCATGATGCTTAAACGCGTGATGGGCAAGGCCAGCTTTGCGACGATTCAAGACGGTAGCGGTGAAAATGCAGGTGCACGCATTCAGTTATATATTGCGCGTGATGAAGTGGGTGAGGGTGTCTACGAGGCTTTTAAACATTGGGATATGGGTGATTTTGTAGGTGCAACTGGCAGGCTGTTTAAAACGCGTACCAATGAACTCTCTATTCACGTCACCGAGTTGCGTTTACTTGCAAAAACTTTACGTCCGTTGCCAGAAAAATTTCACGGTTTGCAAGATCAAGAAGTAAAGTATCGCCAACGTTATGTAGATTTAATTACATCGGAAGAAACGCGCGCAACGTTTGTAGCGCGCAGCAAAGTGGTGTCGGCTATTCGCAACTTTATGATTCAACATGAGTTTTTAGAAGTTGAAACGCCGATGTTGCATCCCATTCCAGGTGGCGCGTCTGCTAAGCCATTTATCACACATCACAACGCACTTGATATGCAAATGTTTATGCGTATCGCACCAGAGCTTTATTTGAAACGTCTTGTGGTTGGCGGGTTTGAACGTGTGTTTGAGATTAATCGTAACTTTAGAAACGAAGGTTTGAGCGTTCGCCACAATCCAGAATTTACCATGATGGAGTTTTACGCGGCGTATACCGATTACCAATGGCTGATGACGTTTACAGAAGATTGCATACGTGCCGCCGCAATTGCGGCGCGTGGTACTGCGATGCTAAGTTACGACGGCAAAGAGGTTGATTTAAGCAAACCGTTTGAGCGTTTAACAATTGTAGGTGCGATTCAAAAATATGCACCGCAATACACGTTAAGTCAGCTAAACGATGCTGCGTTTTTACGCGGAGAAATACTAAAGCTTGGTTCTAAACCATTCGACCACGCAGGTTTAGGCGCATTGCAGCTAGCGTTATTTGAAGAAACCGCAGAAAGCCAATTGTGGCAGCCAACTTATATTATTGATTACCCAGTTGAGGTTTCGCCACTTGCGCGAGCATCTGATAAAAACCCAGAAATCACCGAGCGCTTTGAGCTATTTATTACAGGCCGCGAAATGGCGAATGGTTTTAGTGAGTTAAACGATGCGGAAGACCAAGCCGCGCGCTTTAATGCGCAGATGAAAGCCAAAGAAGCGGGCGACCAAGAAGCCATGTATTATGATGCAGATTTTATTCGCGCGTTGGAATACGGTATGCCACCAACGGGTGGCTGTGGCATTGGTATCGATCGATTGGTGATGCTGATAACCGATTCTCCCAGTATTCGTGATGTCATCCTGTTCCCGCATATGCGACCAGAGTCTTAAAATTTTTAACTGTTAAAAAGCCATCTTTTCAGGTGGTTTTTTTATTGTTGTAAATATGCTACTCCCACTTTGAAAATAGTTCTTTGTCATCAAACTGTCATATAAATGTCTCAAAATTCGCCTGTTGAAAATTTTTACTAAACGAAACATTACTAAACGAAACAATAGGGGATTTTTATGAACATTAAATTACGCAGTCTAGTAGCTGCAACGCTGGCAGGCACGGCTTTATTGGGCTTTGCAGGCACTACATTAGCCGATAGTACAGACGACATTGTAAATGCGTTAATGGCAAAAGGTATATTGACTGAAGAAGAAGGCGCGCTTTTAATGAAAGGCCGTGCTGGTGAAAAGGAAGCCGCTGACAAGAAAAAGAAAGAGGGCGTTGCGACTAAAATTAAAGACGGTTCGATTAGTTGGGAATCTGGCGATGGCAATACCAGCCTTGCACTAACAGGTCGGATGCATTTTGATGCGCGTAATTCAGATATAGAATTTGCGGATGGTTACGCTAATGAACACGACAAAGATACGGGCACTGGTGCAGACCAATTTGAAGTGCGTCGAGCGCGTATTGGCGTAAAAGGCAAGTTGCTTAAGAATTTTAAATATGAAGCAGTGACCAATTTGGTGGGTAGTGCGCCTACCATCGATGTTGCTTACCTTGATTTCGCAAAGTATGACAAAGCGAATATTCGTTTTGGTAAATTTAAGCAACCGTTCAACCTTGAAGAACTCACTAGCTCCAATAATATCGACTTTATGGAGCGTTCATACGTTAACCAAATTGCCCCAGCCAAAAAGCTCGGCATGATGGTAATGGGCGAATTGACACCTGGCTTTAACTACGCTGGTTCTGTTTTTCAGATGAATGACACTGAACTGGACTATGATTCTGAAGGTGCTTCGTTTGCTGGCCGCTTGGGCTTTGATATGGCGCCTTTAATGGGTCACAGCGATGCTATTTATCACGTCGGTCTTTCCGGTTTTGATAGCGAATATTCCGTGCGTAGTGCATCCTCATCTTCCAGTGCTGGCGGAACAACTACGAGCGGTACTTTCCTAAGCTTTAGAAGCGGTGGTCGCGGCTTGTCCAATATTTTCCGTGCTCAGATTCAGGGTGAAAGTACAGGAACTTTCCAAAGTGCATTGTCTGACAAGACCTCGGAAGTAGAAGCAAAAGCTGTTGGTTTAGAAGGCGTATTTGCTAAAGGCCCGTTCAAAATTCAAGCGGAGTATGCTAAAGCCGACCATGAAGCTAGGTTTGATACCACAAGAATGGAAGTGGATTCTAAGGTTTGGTATGCAGAAGCCTTGTGGTTAATCACTGGTGAGCATTATGCTGACTTTTTCAAAAAAGGAATTTTTGGCGGAATCAAACCTAAGAATGAACTTAATTTTGATGAAGGTGGCAGCGGCTGGGGCGCAGTCGAGGTTGGCTTAAGAATGGAAGAATATGATGCTGATAGCGGCTCTATTACTGGCGGCAACGCTGGTAGTCGTTTCCAAGGCAACCTCAAATGCGATAGTGGCAGTTCTGAGACATCTACTGCTGGTTCCACAAAAGCTACTGCGCAGAGCAACTGCCAGTCTGGTGCTAAAGCTTACACAGCGGGTATTAAATGGATTCTTAATCCAAACCTGATGTTTAAAGCAAATTATACGCATACTAAATTTGAATACGACTTTGATCACTTCGATGTGGGCGGTACCGAGTTTATGGACAGTGAAGATCTTTTCATGGTGCGCGGTCAGTGGACGTTCTAATTGATAGTCTAAACTTCTAAATATAAAGCCCGTGCAAGCGGGCTTTTTTATGTCAACGATAAACGCATCAGCGTCATATTCAATAAGCATCAGGTATAATTCATCACCAATTGTTTTACAGGAATAGCGCATGTATAAACACCCACATTTAGACCGCGATAAAATGAGCCCGCAAGAGGCGCTGGATATTTTAATTGAAGGCAATCAACGTTTTGTTAACAATCAAATCTCTAAAAAAGACTTCGAGTCTTTAATCCATCTTACTAAAGACAAACAACATCCATTCACCTCTTTTTTAAGTTGTAGCGATTCGCGCGCGCCAGTGGAAATGCTGTTTGACCAAGCTTTGGGTGATGTGTTTAGCGTGCGTTTGGCAGGCAATATTGCATCAGATAAAGGCATTGGCAGTTTAGAGTTTTCTAGTAAGTATTTAGGTTCTAAGCTTATTGTCGTGCTAGGGCATACCAGCTGTGGCGCAGTAAAGGCGGCGTGTGATAATTTCAGGGAAGGACATATCGGCGAAATTATCAACCACATTCGGCCAGCGGTGCGTCAAGAGAAAACCGTGCTTGAGTCGCGCGATTCTAATAATGATGATTTTGTGGCAAAAGTGTGCGAGTTAAATGTAAAAGTGCAAATCAAGCAGATTATGCACAGTAGCGATATTATCGAAGACCTGCTTAACGAGAAGAAAATCGGCTTGATTGGCGGCGTTTACAATATATCGACTGGCCAAGTTAATTTTCTGCAGGATACCTTATTACTTTAGCGGTGGCCTTCTTTGGCCATATTGATACTGTATTTCGGGATTTCTATTACTAAATCTTCACTGCCAATTATCGCCTGGCAAGATAGACGTGAATTTGGCTCTAAGCCCCAGGCTTTGTCCAATAAATCATCTTCTTGATCATCTGATGCTTCGATGGTTTTAAAGCCCTCGCGAATAATCACATGGCAAGTAGTGCAAGCGCAAGCTTGATCGCAAGCGTGGTCGATATCAATCTCGTTCTTTAATAGGGTTTCGCAGATAGAGTCGCCAGTTTTGCCCTCAATGGCAGCGCCGTCGGGGCAGAGTTCAACGTGTGGCAATACAATAATTTGTGGCATGAGTTTATTCTTTAGCTTATTGTTTATATTTCGAGTGAATCTAAATTTTTACCTGCCAGTGCACTGCTCACGCTAGCATCCATGCGCTTTGCGGCAAAGTCTTCGGTAGCCGCATTTAATGCTTCTGTGGCTTTAATAATCGCGTCCGAATTGGCATCGGCATGGCCATTGGTTTGGATTATGGTGGCTTCCAGAGCGTCTGTTTTAGCTTTAATTTGCTGTTTTTCTTGATTATTTAACAAGTTTCCCTCCTTCTCTAGCGCATTCTTAATTGCTTCTAGCAAACTTTCCGCGTCTACTTTTGCTTCTGCTAGCGCACGTGCTTGTTTGTCGGCCTCAGCTGAGCTAAAGCTACTTTTTAGCATGGCTAAAATTTGCTCTTCACTTAAACCGTAACTTGGTTTCACCACAATATTTGCTTCCACATTACTGGCAATTTCGCGCGCCGACACACTGAGCAAGCCATCCGCATCTACAGTAAATGTCACGCGAATACGTGCTGCACCTGCCACCATGGGCGGAATGCCGCGCAATTCAAATTGGGCCAGTGAGCGGCAATCGCTCACCAACTCGCGCTCGCCTTGCACCACATGGATGCTCATGGCAGTTTGCCCATCTTTGAAGGTAGTGAACTCCTGCGCGCGCGCAATGGGCAAAGTAGCGTTGCGCGGGATGATTTTTTCTACCAAGCCACCCATGGTTTCTAGGCCAAGTGATAAAGGAATCACATCTAGCAGCAATAAATCAGCACCACTTTTGTTGCCTGCCAAGGTATTGGCTTGTATGGCAGCGCCTAAAGCCACGATTTTATCGGGATCTAAATTAGTCAGTGGTGATTGTTTGAAAAAATCAGCGACTGCTAGGCGTATCTGCGGCATGCGCGTTGCGCCGCCTACTAGCACCACACCCTTGATGTCTTCGATATTTAAGTTGGCATCACGTAGTGCTTTTTTAGTTGGCGCGAGCGTTTTCGCCACTAAAGTTTGCGTCAGTTCGTTAAATTGTTTGGTGCTTAAACTGACATTAACCACTTCACCCGTACTTAAAATGCTGGTGATTTGTGCGCTGGCGTGGTCAGTTAGCCACTCCTTGGCCTCGCGCGCTTTGGTGAGCAACAAGCGTGTATCCTTTGCATTGACTGGCTTGCATTTACTTTGCTCAAGTATCCAGCAGAAAATACGGCGATCAAAATCGTCACCGCCCAGCGCAGAATCTCCGTTAGTTGCTAGTACTTCAAACACGCCTTTTGATAACTTCAAAATACTAATGTCAAAAGTCCCGCCGCCTAAATCATAAATGACATAAGTACCCTCAGCGCCATTGTCTAACCCGTAAGCTACCGCAGCGGCGGTGGGTTCATTTAGCAAACGTAATACGTTTAAGCCTGCTAAGCGCGCCGCGTCTTTGGTAGCTTGACGTTGCGCGTCATCAAAGTAAGCCGGTACGGTAATCACTGCGCCCACCAGCTCGGGACTGTCTTTTTCTAAACCAAAGCTCTTTTCTGCACGATTTTTGAGTGCTTTTAAAATTTCAGCTGAGATTTCTACAGGACTTTTAATGCCGGCGCGAGTTTCGATTTGTAGCATTTCGCCAGAATCGGTTTTTGTCTCGACAAAGTGATATGGTTGCAGCGAAACGTCAATATCTTTTAGGCCGCGGCCCATAAAACGTTTGGCAGAGATGATGGTGTTGGCTGGGTCTTGGCTTTGTGCGGCTTGCGCACTATAACCCACGTCGATACGATTTGAATCAGTACCGTCATCTGGCAGGTAGCGCACAACGCTGGGTAACAGCGCGTGGCCGTCATCATCTACCAAAACACTGCTTAACCCGCTACGCACGGTGGCGACGAGTGAATTGGTTGTGCCTAAATCAATGCCCACCGCTAATTTGTGTTGATGCGGTGCGGCAGATTGACCAGGTTCGGATATTTGTAACAATGCCATTGATTAAGCTTTTTTAGTTAGTCTAGTTTTTCAATTGATTTAAGAATATCCGCACGCACTTTATCCATAAAAATCAGCTTGCGCGCACTTTCGGTGGCCTCGCTTAAATGATTATGCTGAAATTGGTTTTTTAAGCTTCCTTGTAAATTTTTGCCAGCACTGTCAATTTCGACTAACAGATTTTCTAGCGCTGAAACATTGTGCGCATTCTCGGCATCTTCTATCGCCTCACGCCACTCCATTTGCTGCATTAAAAAATCGGCAGGCATCTGGTTATTTTTTTCATCTATTACAACAATGCCTTGCAGACTCAATAGATATGCGGCACGCAGACCAGCTGATTTAAGCGCTAAATAAGCCTCGTTGGCAAGCGTAGCTGTTTGCATAGAGGCTAATTTTTCTGCAGGTGAAGCAGTGACAAAGCGGTCTGGATGCGACTCAGATTGTATTTTTCGGTAATTACTTTCTAAGGTTGCTACATCCAAGCCAAATGTTTGAGGTAGTTTAAATAGCTCGAAGTAATTCATATTGTGCAAAGAAATTAAACAGTGAAACTTTCTCCACAACCACACTCATCCTTTACATTCGGGTTGTTGAACTTAAAGCCTTCATTCAAGCCTTCTTTGGTGAAATCGAGTTCGGTCCCGTCAATGTAGGCCAAGCTTTTTGGGTCAACAATCACTTTTACACCGTGACTTTCAAACGCCATATCTTCTGGGTTTAAATCATCTACAAACTCAAGCGTGTAGGCCATGCCAGAACAGCCTGTGGTTTTAACACCCAAGCGCAACCCAACGCCTTTGCCTCTATTGCTAAGGAATTTTTCGACACGGTTAGCCGCAGTTTCGGTTAAGGTGATTGCCATAGATCTCTCTTTAATTTGATAAGAATTTTAAAAAATTCTTATGCAGTTGCCTTTGCAGATTGCTTTGCTTTAATGTCCGCTACCGCCGCTTTAATCGCATCCTCTGCCAAAACTGAGCAGTGAATTTTTACTGGCGGCAAGGCCAGCTCTTCCGCAATCGCAGAGTTTTTAATTGCGTAAGCTTCGTCTACTGTTTTGCCTTTTAACCATTCGGTCACCAGTGAGCTAGAAGCAATGGCTGAACCGCATCCATAGGTTTTGAATTTTGCATCTTCAATAATGCCGTCATCGTTGACCTTAATCATCAATTTCATGACGTCGCCGCAAGCTGGTGCGCCTACCATGCCCGTGCCTACGTTTGGGTCATTTTTATCTAATGAACCGACGTTTCTCGGGTTTTCGTAATGATCTAAAACTTTATCTGAATATGCCATTTTGTTGCTCCTTTAACTGGTTTAAAACCAGTAATCTAATGTGCAGCCCACTGCACTTTACTAATATCAACGCCATCTTTAAACATCTCCCAAAGTGGAGATAGTTCTCTTAATTTCTCAATTTTACTTTTCATCAGTTCAACGGTGTAATCTACGTCAGCAATGGTGGTAAACCGCCCGATACTAAATCTGATAGAACTGTGCGCAAGCTCATCACTGCGGCCAAGTGCGCGCAAGACATAACTTGGCTCCAAGCTGGCCGATGTACAAGCGGAACCGCTAGAAACCGCGATGCCTTTTACCGCCATAATCAGCGATTCGCCTTCTACATAATTAAAGCTAATGTTTAAATTATGTGGGATGCGGTGTGATAAATCACCATTCACATAGGTTTCTTCAATGTCTTGTAAGCCAGAAAGTAAGCGGTCTCTGAGCATGCGGATGCGCTCATTTTCGCTGGCCATTTCTTCACGTGCGATACGGAATGCCTCGCCCATACCAACGATTTGATGCGTGGCTAATGTGCCACTACGCATGCCGCGCTCGTGACCACCACCATGCATTTGCGCTTCTATTCTAATTCTTGGCTTGCGACATACATACAGTGCGCCAATGCCTTTTGGACCATAAGTTTTATGCGCGCTAAAGCTCATCAAATCTACTGGTAAGTTGGCTAAATCAATTTTCACTTTGCCGGTGGCTTGCGCAGCATCTACATGAAAAATCACCCCAGCTTCGCGGCAGATATTGCCAATCGCTTCAATATCTTGAATCACGCCGATTTCATTATTTACCAGCATCACAGAAGCCAATACGGTATCTGGCTGTATTGCGGCTTTAAATTTAGCCAAATCTACCAAGCCATCTGGTTCTGGCTCTAAATAAGTGGCAGTAAAGCCTTGGCGCTCAAGTTCGCGCACGGCGTCGATGACCGCTTTGTGCTCAGTGGCGATGGTAATAATATGCTTGCCCTTGGTGGACGCATAAAAATTAGCCGCGCCTTTAATCGCCAAGTTGTTCGATTCTGTTGCGCCTGATGTCCACACGATTTCGCGTGGGTCTGCATTCACCAATTTAGCCACTTCTTCACGTGCATTTTCAACCGCTTTTTCGGCTGTCCAGCCGTAGGGGTGGCTACGAGACGCAGGGTTGCCATAATGTTCCGAGAGATATGGAATCATTTTTTCGGCCACTCTAATATCCACCGGCGTGGTCGCGGAGTAATCTAAGTAAATTGGTGGTCTTTCTGTTTGGTTCATATTTGCCATATTCGTACTATCCATATTGCTATGTTTACTTTCTATGCGGCAACTGCCGTTAAATTGCGTAATCTGGTTAATTCTTGTTTAAGTGCTAATAAAAAATGCTCAACTTCTTGAACGGTGTTGCTCAGCCCAAAACTTACTCTAACCGCGCCGCGCGCTAAATCTTCAGGTACGCCCATCGCAAGCAACACGTGGCTTGGCTCAGTGCTATCAGAAGAGCAGGCCGAGCCGCTGGCAACAGCAAAACCGGCTTTATCTAGTGCGGTGACTAGCGTTTCGCCTTCAATATCCTTTAAGGAAAAAAAGCTGGTATTAGCGACACGCAAGCCGTTATAGCCAAAAATGACTGCATTTAGTTTTGCAAGGCCAACCTCTAAATGGTCACGCAAGTTGGCCGTGTGTACATCGAAGGCGCTTAAGTTTTTTGTGGCTAAATCGCACGCCACACCAAAACCGACAATGGCTGCAACATTTTCAGTACCGCTACGCAAACCTCTTTCTTGCCCGCCGCCATAAAGCAGCGGTTGAATATCAATACGTTTATCTAACACCAACGCGCCCGCGCCTAGTGGGCCACCAATTTTGTGGCTAGAAACTGTCATGGCATGCACGCCCAGTGTAAAAAAGTCGACTGGGATTTTACCTAGCGCTTGCACTGCATCGGTATGCACGTAAGCTTTGTGTTCGCGTGCCATTTCCGCCACTTTGGCCACATCTTGAATCACGCCTGTTTCATTGTTCACTAACATGGCCGACACTAAATTAGTGGGGGTAAGCAGGAGTTTTTGCAAGTGCGCTAAGTTAATATTGCAATCGCTATCTACATGTATGCTTTTAGCTTGCATGGCGTTTGATTGTGAACTACTAGCTTGCATGGCGAGGGCAGGGCGTGATACACAAGGATGCTCAATGGCGCTGGTTAAAATTTGTGCTGGCACCGACTTGATCGCAGGCTCCATATTGTTGCAGATACCACGCACCGCAAAGTTATTGGCTTCGGTGCCGCTGGCGGTAAACACAATTTGACTGGCATAAGCGCCCACCGCATTGGCCACTTGCTCACGTGCATGCTCAACAGCGGCGCGGGCAGTACGGCCAAAACTATGTCGGCTCGTTGCGTTTCCATGCTGGCTGGCCATAAATGGCAGCATCGCCTCAAGTACTTCTGTCTTGAGTGCGGTGGTACTGTTATGATCAAAATATACAGTCATTATTAAACCGCTACCTCTCTAGCAGTTGCGCAGGCTTTGCGCGGCGCGAATACAATTTCGCTGGCAATGCCAGCATCATTTTTGCGCTTATTTTCCACCATATCAGCCAGTGTTACGCCTGATAAGTAATCTAAAATTTTATCGTTAAGTGTTGCCCATAAGCCGTGTGTCATACAACGACCTTCGTCAAGGCAATCTTCCTTGCCACCGCATTGTGTCGCGTCGATTAACTCATCAACCGCGCTAATAATGTGTGAAACGGAAATTTCATGGTGCGCTTTTGCCACGCGATAACCACCACCTGGACCGCGCACGCTGGTAACTAAACCTTGGCGGCGCAAACGCGAAAATAGCTGTTCTAAATAAGACAGCGAAATCGCTTGGCGCTCGCTAATGCCTGCAAGCGTGACCGGCTTGTTACCTGAAGAATCTTTGACCTCGTTTAACGCGAGGTCTAGCATTGCGGTAACGGCAAAACGGCCTTTAGTGGTAAGTCTCATGTGCCTTTATGTTTCCTAAGAGCTTGGAATTGTATAATAACCTAGTAATTTAGTCAATTATTATACACTTTAGTTCAATGCACCATTAGATGCGAATAGCCTATAAAATTAGTGTGGTTTTTTCTTAGGTTTTTTAGCAGAAAATGCAATAGCGACTTCGCCATCCGCAGAAGTCATGTTGTTTAATTGAGCTTGCAACTCGCTCAATTTTTTATTTTGCGCTTCGGCATTTTCTAGCAAGTCATGTATTATTTTTGTAAGCACTTCGGGGTTCAATGTGTCGTTCTCGTCATTGCTCACTGCGTAAGCGCTAAATTTAGACTTCTGTGCTTCAGCTTTGGCTTTTTCTTCTTCCAGAATACGCGCAGGTATTCCAACAGCAGTGGCGTTTTCAGGCACATCTTTCACAACCACAGCGTTACTACCAATTTTTGCATTTTTACCAATGGTAATCGGCCCTAGTACTTTAGCACCCGCGCCAATCACCACGCCTTGTTCCAGCGTGGGGTGGCGTTTACCTTTGTTCCATGAGGTGCCGCCAAGTGTGACGCCATGATACAGCGTGCAATCATCACCAATGATCGCAGTTTCGCCAATCACCACACCCATGCCATGGTCGATAAATACGCGGTGACCAATCGTTGCGCCAGGGTGAATTTCAATCCCCGTAAAAAAACGGCCAATGTGAGAGAACATTCGGCCAAGCCAATAGAATCGGGCTTTCCAAAGCCAATGGCTAAATCGGTGCACAATCAATGCATGCACGCCTGGGTAAGTGGTGAGGATTTCGAAATGTGTACGTGCCGCGGGGTCGCGGTCAAATACTATTGAAATATCTTCTTTTAAATGGTCAAACATGAGTTTAATTTAAGCGAATAAAAATGACATTATGCCATAGAAGTTAATAGTTGACTAATTTAGTAGGTTTAATAAATAAGCCTAGTACTTGGTATGCTTGCGCGGCTCTTGCGTCAAGGTCAGCACACCGCGTAGTAAGTTCACTTCTTCTTTTTCTAGCCTTGCGCGGGCATAGATTCTACGCAAGCGTTCGCTCAGTTTTTTTGGCGTTGCTGGGTTTAGGTAGCCAATTTTCAGTAGTGTTTCTTCGAGGTGTGCGTAAAAGCCTTCTAGCGCATCGTTCGTGGCAAGTTCTAATGCCTCGGTGGGTTCAATTTTTCCTTCTAAAATCGCCATGCGTAATTCGTAACATACCACCTGCACGGCAGCAGCAAGGTTAAGCGAGCTGTATTCAGGGTTAGCAGGAATCATCGCGAGCATTTGGCAGCAATCCAGCTCGGCATTAGAAAGCCCGCTCACTTCAGTACCAAATACAAAAGCGACAGGCTGCGAAGCCGCTATTTTACTGGCCTGCAGGGCAGCTTCTCTAGTGTTAACAGTTTCATGTGACAAATAGCGTTTGCGGGCGCTCATGCCAATCGCAAAAGCACAGCCTGCTAATGCTTCAGATAGCGTTTCGGTTACAATTGCCTTTTCTAACAAATCGGCCGCGCCAGTAGCAAGCGCGGTTGCGTGCGCATCAGGAAATTTATCTGGCATAACCAAATAAAGCTGGCTTAAACCCATGGTTTTCATTGCGCGTGCGGCCGAGCCGATGTTGCCAGGATGACTGGTTTGGCAGAGAACTATTCTTATATTATCGAAAATGGCTTGTGACAATTTGGGGATGCGCCTAATAATGCTAAAATAGCATTTTAACAGCTCTTTAAGAAATTTAAGTCATGCATCCAATGCTCACTATAGCAGTAAAAGCCGCGCGTGAAGCCGGCCGTATTATTAATCGCGCCTCACAAGATGTTGGCGCACTTAAAATCCAAAGCAAAACATTTAATGATTTTGTGAGTGAAGTGGATCACGCCGCCGAGCAAGCGATCATTAACACCATACGTGATGCATATCCTGATCACGGATTTTTAGGCGAAGAATCTGGCAAAAGTAACAGTGAAGCCGAAAACATTTGGATTATTGATCCATTAGATGGCACCACAAATTTCTTACATAACTTCCCGCAATACTGTGTTTCTATTGCCTTGCAGCAAAAGGGAGTGCTCACACAAGCGGTGATTTACGATCCGCTACGTAACGATTTATTTACTGCAACCAAGGGCCGTGGTGCATTTTTAAATGACAAGCGAATCCGCGTCACCAGTCGTACAAAGTTGCAAGCATCTTTAATCGCTACTGGTTTTCCGTTCCGCGATTTTACGCATTTAGATACCTATTTGGCGATGCTTAAAGACATGATTAAAACCACAACTGGCATCCGCCGCCCAGGTTCTGCAGCCTTAGATTTAGCCTATGTGGCAGCAGGGTTTACTGATGGATTCTTTGAAATTAATTTATCTACATGGGATATCGCTGCGGGTGGTCTTTTGGTGCAAGAGGCAGGCGGCTTAGTAGGCGACTTTGAGGGCAATGAAAGCTGGCTCACCACAGGCAATATTGTGGCGGCAAACGCAAAAGTATTCTCACAAATGTTGCAAGTGTTAAGCCCGCATTTAACCGAGTCACTTAAAACAAAAACCGCTTAAACTAAAGCTTACTTAAAAAGCACTTAACAAAAAGTACGCTAAAGCAGAGCAAGCTTTAGCAGAACGCGTTTTAGACGCGGAATTCTTTTTCTAATTTGCAGTTAATGGTTTTAGCCATTTTAAAAATTTGGTCGTCGGGATTTATTGCGATGCGCTCAAAAACCTCAGCTTTGTAGCTAGGGTCGAACGCCAGTTTTTCAATATCAAACGGCCCCAACAGCGCTCTGCATTGCACTAAAAATTCTGCATAAACTTCAAAGTCTTGATTTTTCATTTTTACTACCCCTAACATTGCTGGATTAAATATTTCTGCAATGTAGGGGATGCACTATTTATGCCAAGCCACCCTAAAAAAATATATTTTTAATACATTGTTTTTATTGATGTTTTTTTACGTTAAAAGTTTTGACAAGTCACTGAGTGTTGATAAATCTACAGTTGATGTTGAAAAGTTGGCGATGAAGTACAAGGCATGCAATTAAAATAGTTGAATAAAATGGCAGTGCCATTTAAAACCAACTAGAATGCAATTAATTAAAAGTTAAGCATTAAATACCAAGCAAATAATTAATCAAAGACGCCTGTGTCAAATAATATTTCCGTATCAGATTCAAGCACTATAGACGCTGAAGTAACAGCGCAACATACTCCGATGATGCGCCAATATTTTGCACTCAAAGCGCAGCATCCAGATATGTTGCTGTTTTATCGCATGGGCGATTTTTATGAATTATTTTTTGAAGATGCAGAGAAAGCTTCAAAATTATTAGGTATTACGCTGACGCGCCGTGGCGCTAGTAATGGTGAGCCAATTAAGATGGCGGGTGTACCATATCACGCTGCCGAGCAATATTTAGCCAAGCTCACCAAACTCGGTGAGGCTGTTGCCATTTGTGAGCAGATTGGTAACCCCGCCACATCAAAAGGGCCAGTCGAACGCGCCGTGACGCGCATTCTCACACCTGGCACGCTCACCGATTCTGCATTGTTAGATGAAACGCGCGATAATCAATTGCTGAGCGTGTTTGCGGGCGATGGTTTGCACGGTCCTAATTTAATAGGCTTGGCGCGCATTAATTTGGCTTCTGGCAGCTTTATTTTAAGTGAAATTGCGACTGGCCAATTGGCGCAGGAATTACAGCGAATCAATCCTGCAGAGATTATTTGCACAGATGATTTCAAGCATAACGCGTTGGAAAGTTTTGACTGTGCGAAAAAACGTTTAAGTCCTTGGCAATTTGATGCCGATAGCGCATTTAAAACGCTTACTGCACAATTTAACACTTTAGATTTAACTGGGTTTGGCGCGCAGCAACTCACAGCGGCTTTGTGTGCAGCAGGTGCGTTGTTAGATTACGTCAAGCATACGCAGCGCGCCGCATTGCCGCACATTTCCGCGCTTAGTGTTGAGCAAACCTCACAATATATTCAGCTGGACGCTGCCACGCGCCGCAATTTGGAAATAGACGTCACATTGCGTGGCGATGCTTCACCGACCTTATATTCGCTACTCAACACTACGCAAACCGCCATGGGCGCGAGGCTTTTACGATATTGGCTGCATCATCCTTTGCGCGACAGGAGCTTGGTGGCTAAGCGTCACGAAGCAGTTGCAGAGCTAGGGCAAACTAGCAAATACCAAAGCTTGCAGACAACATTAAAGTTAATCGGCGATATTGAACGCATCACCACGCGAGTTGCGTTGAAAACGGCGCGCCCACGCGATTTATCAGGGCTGCGTGAGAGCTTGTTGCAACTACCCTTGTTGCAAAATTTGTTAGTCAGCAGAAAAGCCATATTACTGGAAACGCTAGGTGCAAATCTACAGGCGCCTTCTGAAGTGCTCAATATACTAAAAGCCATCAAGCCAGAGCCCGCATCCGTGTTGCGTGAGGGTGGGGTGATTGCAGATGGCTACGATGTTGAATTGGATGAATTGCGCGCATCGCAAACCAACCATGGTGATTTTTTATTGCAGTTTGAGGCGGCCGAAAAAGCACGCACGGGCTTACAAAATCTCAAAGTAGAGTACAACAGCGTGCATGGTTTTTATATTGAAATTAGCCGTGCCCAAGCTGAAAATGCGCCTGCAGAATACCGCCGCCGTCAAACGCTTAAAAATGCTGAGCGTTTTATTACGCCAGAGCTTAAAGCCTTTGAAGACAAAGTGTTAAGCGCGAACGATCGCGCGTTGGCACGTGAGAAAATGCTCTATGAACAAGTTTTAAATGCTTTAAACCCATTTATTACTGCCCTGCAGACCAATAGCGGTGCGGTTGCTAGCCTAGATGTTTTATGCTGTTTTGCTGAGCGTGCACAGGCTTTAAATTATGTGCAGCCGCAATTTGTCAGTGAAGCCGGTATCGTCATTGAAGCGGGGCGTCACGCAGTGGTAGAAAGTATCACGCAACCATTTGTGGCAAATGATGTTGAAATGAATCCGTATCGCCAATTGTTGCTAATTACTGGACCAAATATGGGCGGGAAATCGACATTTATGCGGCAAGTAGCACTCATTGTACTTTTAGCACATTGCGGTGCCTTTGTGCCAGCAAATGTAGTTAAAATCGGTGAAATTGATCGTATCTTCACCAGAATAGGTGCATCAGATGACTTCGCAGGTGGGCGCAGTACATTCATGGTAGAAATGACCGAAACAGCCAATATATTGCACAACGCAACCGATAAAAGCTTGGTGTTGCTGGATGAAATTGGTCGCGGGACTTCAACGTTCGACGGCCTTAGTTTGGCTTGGGCTGTTGCCAAACAATTGTTAGAAAAAAATAAAAGCTTTACCCTTTTTGCTACACACTATTTTGAGTTGACGCGCATTGTGGATGAATTTAAACACGCCGCCAATGTGCATTTAGATGCGGTAGAGCATGGCAACAAGATCGTGTTTTTACACAAAGTGGAAGCGGGCGCCGCCCACATGAGTTACGGCATTCAAGTGGCGCAGTTGGCGGGGATTCCCAAAAGTGTGGTTGCGACTGCTAAACGCAAACTGGCACAGCTAGAGAATAATCAATTGAGTCAGAATCACAATCAGCCTGATATGTTTACTACTAATCTGGGGCCAGAACCTACGCCCCAGCACCCTGTGATTGCGGAACTAGAAGCGATTCAGCCTGATGACTTAACACCTAAACAGGCCTTAGAGTTGCTGTATCAATTACAAAGTTTACTCAAATAAAAAAGCACCCGAGTGTAGGTGATTTTTTATCAAAACTAAAGTTGAAACTAGTGGTGATGTCCGCCCTCGCCATGCACGTGCTGATGCGAAACTTCTTCTGCAATAGCGGCGCGCACTGCGGTAACCGTGGCTTTGAACACTACACGTTCGCCTGCCCATGGGTGATTGCCATCAACCACTACTTTGCCATCGGCAATTTCGGTCACGGTGTATAAAATCACTTCACCCGTATCATCTTCACCTTCAAACTGCATGCCGACTTTAAGTTCTGCCGCGGGGAAAGCGCTTGCAGGCTCAATTTGTACGAGTTCTTCATCAAACTCGCCAAATGCATCGGCTGGCATTAAATCCACCGTCACCACATCGCCCACGTTTTTGCCGTGCATGGCTTCTTCTACTTTTGGGAAAATATTATCGTAACCGCCGTGCAAGTAAGAAACAGGCTCAGCGCTAGATTCCAGCACCTCGCCATCGCTATTTTTAAGTTCGTAAGTCATTGTAACAACGGTGTTCATCGCGATTTGCATGGTGTTCGACATGGTGCATCCTTAAGGCTAAAGTTTGTGTAAAAACGTACGGTAAAATATTTAGCAGAATTTTAAACTATTTTTGTGATTTGGCTAAATGTTGAATTGTTTATTTACTTGGCTGTTGATTTAGCTTTGGCTATAAATTTATCGAGTGCAGCTGCAAATGCTTGTCTATCGGCAAGGTTAAATGTTGCGGGTCCGCTAATATCCACGCCATTGCCACGCAGTTCGTCCATTAAGTTACGCATGGCTAGGCGTTCTTTAATATTGGCTTCTGTATAAAGCTCACCACGTGGGTTAAGCGCATGGGCGCCTTTTGTCACCACTAATGCAGCCAACGGAATATCGGCGGTAATCACTAAATCACCAGCCTCACATTCCTCCACAATTTTACTGTCTGCCACGTCAAAACCACTAGCGACGGTAATGCTTTTAATGTATGGCGATACAGGCGTGCGTAAAAACTGGTTTGCCACCAGCGTCGTGGTTGTTTTAGTGCGATCTGCCGCGCGGAATAAAATCTCTTTTATGACGACGGGGCAAGCGTCTGCATCCACCCAAACTTTCATAAGCTAACGCTTTCCTAAAGCCTATCTGCCTCTGCCACCGCTTCTATGTGTGCTATTCGGGTTTGCGTTTGGCCTAGCAGAATTGCCTTGGTTAGCATTTCTGTTATTGGGGTTACGATTATTTGGGTTACGCGGTTGAGGTTTTGGCGCAAACAAAGGTGTTTGCGGCATGGCTTGATGGCGCGCTGCTTCTGACATCAGCTTACTAGAACCATTTTGATTAGAACTATTTTGTGCAGGTTTTTGGCCTTGATTTCGATTAGCGTTTTGACCATTTGCATTTTGGCCATTATTTTGACCTTGCCTAGAACCATTATTGGCGCGTTGCTGCTGACCTTGACCATGCCCACGTGGCGGACGACCATGATTTTGCGTAGAGCGTGGCGCTTCAGGTTCTGGCTTATCAGATGGCGTAAACCCTTCTACCTGTACTTTTGGTATTTCGTGCTTAATTAGCTTTTCAATGTCTTTCAAAAACTTCAATTCTTCACGGTCTACCAATGAAACCGCCGCGCCGCTACTGCCTGCACGACCTGTTCGGCCAATACGGTGCACATAGTCTTCTGGCACATTGGGCAGTTCAAAATTCACCACTTGTGGCAATTGGTCAATATCCAAACCACGCGCGGCAATGTCAGTCGCTACCAGCACGCGCATGCTGCCATCTTTAAATTGTGCCAGCGCTTTAGTACGTGCGCCTTGGCTTTTGTTGCCATGAATCGCGGCAGCTTCAATACCGTCTTTTATTAACTTTTCTGCAAGCCTATTCGCGCCGTGTTTGGTGCGAGTGAATATCAGCACTTGTTGCCAATCGTTGTGTTTAATCAGGTAACTCATTAACTCGCGTTTATGGCCTTGTGCCACCATATGCACGGTTTGTTCAACCAATTCGCTGGCGGTATTGCGGCGCGCGACTTCAACAAAGCCAGGGTTATGCAATAAGCCGTCAGCAAGGGTTTTAATTTCGTCAGAGAATGTGGCGGAGAATAATAAGTTTTGGCGCTGCTTTGGCAACATCGCGAGTATTTTTTTTATATCGCGAATAAAGCCCATATCGAGCATTCTGTCGGCTTCATCCAGTACTAAAATCTCAACGCCGCTTAGGTCAACATTTTTTTGGTTGGCGTGGTCCAGCAAGCGGCCAGGGGTGGCGACTAAAATATCCAGCGGTTTTTTTAAGCGCGCAATTTGTGGGTTGGCGTTGACGCCGCCAAAAATCACGGTGCTGGTCAGTGGCAAATATTTGCCGTAGGTTTTAACAGATTCTTCAATCTGCGCGGCAAGCTCGCGTGTTGGCGTCAGCATTAGGCAGCGCGGGCGACTTTTAATTGCATCTGCGTTACGTGCTTTTTGGCTAAGAATATGCAAAATCGGCAAGGTAAAACCAGCGGTTTTGCCAGTGCCAGTCTGGGCGCCTGCCAGTAAATCGCCACCGCTTAATACTTGCGGAATGGCTTTTGCCTGAATAGGGGTTGGTGTAGTGTAACCCGCGTCGCTAATGGCGCGCAGGATGGGTTCGCTTAAACCTAGCGTATCAAATGCCAGATGGCTAGAATCTGGCGTGTTAAAATTAGTTGTGTTTGTTGTTTGTTCAATAGACAAAGTAATGCTCCAGCTTGAGGGTTTAGCCAGCCAATTACTTTGTGGTAACACCAATCGAGGATGACAAATAGAGGTTAGATAACCTAATAAAAAAGACCGCTATGCTGATTGGTTTGCGTAGGGAAAGCGCATTATACGGGGAATTGCAATTAAAGCGAGCATTGTTTTTGCTTAAAAGAGATGCTCTGCAAGGTAATATCCATGCGGGTTGCAGGGCGCCGATATTTAGGTTTTGTAGGGTGGATGAGCAAAGCATTATCCGCCGAAAGCAAGATTCTCATCCGCCCTACGCGGGCGTTATTTTTTACGCCCATACCATTTTAATAAATCCTTTGAATCTAAGAGCTCTCTGTATTTTTCATCACATCCATTTGCTTTCCAATCAGGTGGAGGGCAATGACATGGTTTTTTATCCTTAGGGTCTGTTGATAAGCAAAAACCCATGCCAGTTACACATGTAAGCTCGCGTGTGCTTTCGTTAAAATAAAATACGCTACCATCAAGTGCTGAACCGTCATCAATCACACCAATGTTCGCACATGAAAAGTCGGTTTTTCGACTTTGAATAATCATGTTTGCATATTTGATGGTATTTTTTTCGCTTCGCTCAATTTGCTCAGCTTTAGAAAGTTCAGAGAAAGGTTTTGATGTTGAATTGTTACTGTCTGCATTGACATTACAAATGCCAGTGCAGATTAATAATAAAAACATGGATGTTAGTTGTGATGTTTTATTCATTGTGCTCTAACGTGAAATAAATATCGATGAAAGTGTTGGTTAATCATTTGCTCTAAATATTAACACAATTAAGGAGGATGATTCTTCCGCCAAGCCCAAGGTGGCGTTTGTTGTTCAGCCTTCCAAAGCCCGAATTTATTTTTACGCGCTTCTTGCTCGGCAAGGTCTAGCATGTAATCCATCGAGTAGCGGCGGTTAAACCACGCGTGGCCGTTTTTAAGCATATAAAAACTCGCATCTTGCTTGTTACATTCTAGTTTTCCTAGTTTGCGCTGGTATTTATCTGTGCCCAAAAGCTGTACTTGCACACTGGTATTTTTACAAAATTGCATCAGTGCACGGCGCGATTTTAAGCCGTAAGTTTGGGTGCGTTCAGGTGCGTCAATGTCGGAAATGCGGAGTTTGTATTCAAGGCCTGCGTCTTTGATTTTTACCGTATCACCATCGTAAAAATAAGTGATTTCTAGCGCAAAAACAGGCAGGCTGCAAGCCAATAGCCATGCGCCTGCTAGCCATGTTACTTTTGGGGCATATAAAAAACGTTTCAAGCGATTGGGTTTGCCGATAATTAAGGACTAATGATAATTTGTAGGTTCTAACACTGTGGGTATTGGCTCTAGTTCAGCATTGGGGTGATCTTTGCTGTAATGCAAACCGCGACTTTCTTTGCGCGAAATGGCGCTCTCAACAATTAATTCAGCCACTTGCAGCAAGTTACGTAGTTCGATTAAGTCGTTACTGATTTTAAAGTTTTTATAAAACTCGTGCACTTCATCGCGCAGCATGTGGATGCGATGTAGCGCGCGGCTTAAGCGTTTATCGGTGCGCACAATGCCGACGTAGTTCCACATAAAGCGGCGCAATTCATCCCATGTGTGGGTGATGAGCACTTCTTCATCGGCATCGGTGACACGGCTTTCATCCCAGCTTGGTAGTTGGCTAAAAGTTTGCGGCTGCGCGCTTAAAATATCTGCAGCGGCGGCACGGCCAAATACTAAACACTCTAGCAATGAGTTGCTGGCTAGGCGATTCGCGCCGTGCAGGCCAGTACATGCGGTTTCGCCAATGGCGTATAAGTTGTGAATATCGGTAAGACCTTTGTCATCTACCATGACGCCGCCACAGGTATAGTGCGCGGCAGGCACCACGGGAATAGGTTGCTTACTGATATCAATGCCAAGCTCATGGCAGCGCGCGTAAATGTTGGGGAAATGCTCTTGAATAAACGCCAAAGGTTGATGCGTAATATCTAAATACACGCAATCTAACCCGCGCTTTTTCATCTCAAAGTCAATGGCGCGGGCGACGACATCTCGCGGCGCGAGTTCTAGCCTTGCGTCGTGTTCAGGCATAAAACGCGTGCCATCTGGCAATTTGAGCAAGCCACCTTCGCCGCGTACCGCCTCACTAATCAAAAATGATTTGGCATGCGGGTGAAACAAACAAGTGGGATGAAACTGAATAAATTCCATATTCGCCACGCGGCAACCCGCGCGCCACGCCATGGCAATGCCATCACCAGTGCTGACATCAGGATTTGTCGTATACAAATACACTTTGCCTGCGCCACCGGTGGCCAAAACCGTTTGCTGCGCGGCGATGGTAATGACTTTACCTGATTTGTTATCCAGCACGTAAGCGCCTAAACAGTGGTTTTCGTCAGTTGATTTAGTTACTTTTTTTGAGGTGATTAAATCAACCGCAATATGGTTTTCTAATATCGTAATATTGGCGTGCTCACGCACTTTTTGCGCCAAGGTTTTTTGCACGGCACGACCAGTCGCATCCGCCACATGCACGATGCGGCGCTGGCTGTGACCGCCTTCACGCGTTAAATGCAATGCACTGTTATCTGCCTCACGCGTAAATTCAACACCTTGATCAATCAGCCATTCCACTGATTCGCGGCCTTTTGTTGCGACTAAGCGGGTGATGGCGGTATCGCACAAGCCCGCGCCAGCGACTAAGGTATCTTGAATATGCTCTTCAATCGAATCTTCATTATTCGCTTCATTATTCAAAACTGCTGCGATGCCGCCTTGTGCCCAGCTGCTGGCGCTATCAGAGATTTCACGCTTACTGACAAGGCATACTTTTTTAGAATCTGCTACTTGCAGCGCCATAGTGAGACCCGCTAAGCCGCTACCGATAATGAGTACGTCAAACTGGGATGTCATAAGAATGTAGTGTCATAAAAGCTTAATTAAGCAAGGAACTAATAATAGTTTAGCTGTGTCTTTATCTATAAGCTAGCGATAAAACTAGGTGGTACTAAACCATATGCTGGAGGAAAAAATGTTACAAACAAGCAAAATCGAGGAATTGTCCCGCTCGGGCTTCGTAGAACCTGCCTCACAAGGGTATACTACTGCTTATATGAAAGTGGAAGAAAAAGGGAGTAAGCCCTCGATGGCTGATAAGCCAACTAATACTGCCAGCACGGGCAACCGTGAGCTTGATCAACTATTGGTAGAGCGGGCACAGCAAGGCGATAAGAAGGCGTTTGGTATGTTGGTAGAAAAATATCATCGCAAGCTTGGGCGATTGCTTGGGCGCATGATACGCGACCAAACTGAAGTTGAGGATGTAGTGCAAGAATCGTTTATTAAAGCGTATCGCGCACTGCCAAATTTTAGAGGCGATAGTGCGTTTTACACTTGGTTGTATCGCATCGGTATTAACACAGCGAAAAACTATTTGGTTTCGTTGGGTCGCAGGCCGCACGTCATGCAAGAAGTTGAAATTGATGATGTTGAGAATTTTGAAGATGGTGGTGAGATGCGCACCATGGATACACCAGAAACGGTGTTGATGACTAAGGAAATTGCGCAAACGGTGAATGACACCATAGCGAGCTTGCCAGAAGAGTTGCGTACTGCGATTACGCTACGTGAGATTGAAGGCTTAAGTTATGAGGAAATTGCAACTTTAATGCAATGCCCAATTGGCACGGTGCGCTCACGCATTTTTAGAGCGCGTGAAACGATTTCTGAAAAATTAAAACCATTGCTAGATACGCCCGATGGCAAGCGCTGGTAAGTTGATAGGTAAAACTAAATGTTAGATTGTAAGAAGTTAAAGGACATATTATGAAAGATCAATTATCTGCGTTGATGGATGGTGAGCTCGACATGGAGAGTTCGGAGCATTTGTTTACATCGGCCAAATCGGGCGGCGAACTCAAAAACACGTGGGCAAGTTACCATTTAATTGGTGATGCCATACGTGGCGATATGCCTTTGTGTCAAGATTTTACGAGTCGAGTAATGGCAGCGCTAGAGGCCGAGCCTACGGTATTGATGCCGAATAAGGTTGCCTCTGACAGTGTTCAAGACGCCGGCAATGTAACACAAATGACGCGTAAAAAATCTGCCTATAAAACTTCAGGCTTTTGGTCTGTCGCAGCATCGGTCACCGCAGTCATGTTTGTGGGCGTCATGGTATTGCAACAGCAACTCAATAAACCAACCCCAGTGATTGTAGTAAAAACAGAGCAAATAGCGCCAATGGAAGCCATGGCACCGATTGAAATTGCGCAAAGCGTACCAACTGAATATCTACAAGCGCATCAGGCAGCTGCCTCGACTTCAGCTGCTTATTACATCCAGGATGCGAGCTTTGCGGAGCCTAATAAGTAATGGTTCGAAGTTTAATGTACCGCAACTTAAGTGCGCTGTTATTAACCTTAGTTAATCTGAGTACGTTTGCAGCAGATGACCCTTGGTTTTTATTAGAAAAAACTGCTTACGCGGCGCGCGAGCTTAATTATCAAGGCGTGTTTGTGTACCAAAATGGCAAACAAACCAGCTCTGTGCAAATCACACACATGAACCAAGCGGGGCGTGAAATGACGCGCAATGTGGTGCTGGATAACAGCGCGCAACCTAGTCAAGCACGTGAGGTGTATAGGCAAGGCGACAATATTGTGATTTTGCGTCCGCAAAATCAAATTATGGTGATTGAAAAACGACGTGGGCAAAACCTTTTTCCTGCGATGATACCAACCGAGATACAAGTGATTAAAGCAAGCTATACCGCACAGCTGGCGGGTATGGACTTGATAGCAGGCCGTGAGGCGCAAATTATTGATTTAATCCCTAATGATAGTTACCGCTATAGCTACAAAATTTGGGCAGATACACAATATGGTCTGTTGCTCAAAATGGCCTTACTCGATAACAAAAAACAAACGCTAGAACAGATTGCTTTTAACCAACTCAGCACACTTGATACGCAAGATACTAATTGGTTTCAGCCTAGAATTGACGTCACTAAGCGCTATGTGACTAAGAGTTATGACACGCAAGACGTTGCCGCGCTTGGTCAGGTACATAGTAATTGGTTTGTCGCTGATTTGCCTATTGGCTACGTGAAAGTGGATCATCGGGCTTTAGTTGTGTCAGGTAAGGCTACGCCAGTAGATCAAATGATATTTTCTGATGGTATTGCTTCAGTGTCAGTGTTTATAGAGCCGCTTACCAAAGGCATGCGCCCAAAAATGGGACATATGCAAATTGGCTCAACCAATATGTGCGCGAATGTCATAGATGGGCACCAAGTCACGGTTGTGGGTGAGGTACCTGAAGCAACTGTGATGCAAATTGCAAAAGCTGTGAGCCTAAAAAAACAAACTGCGCTTAACAAATAAATCATATAAATAATCAAGTCATTAGCAAATCGTTTAAATAGTAATTTTAAAACAATATGATAGAAGAACGCGCCGTCATTGTTTCACTTGATAATGCCTCGCTTGATAGTGTCTCAAGCAACGTAAATCACTACTCTACCGCTACTTTAGAAATTGAACGCAAAACTGCTTGCGGCTTGTGCGGACAAACACGTGGTTGCGGCAATTCTATTTGGGGCAAGCTGTTTGCACACCAATCTACCGCATTTAAAGCACAAAATCTTATCAACGCAAAAGTGGGTGAGAGCGTTATTGTAGGTATTAATGAAAGCGCATTGTTAAAAAGTGCGCTGTTATTATATATATTGCCACTTGTAACGATGCTATTAAGCGCCATATTAGCGACACAATTTAATGCTACAGATGCCAGTGCAATGATAGGTGCGTTGATTGGTTTAGTATTGGGTTTGTTGTGGGTAAAAGGCCACACTATGTCGAGCAGTTATTTGAAGCTGCAACAACCTGTGATTTTGAGATTGGCGTTTCAAGAAACTGGCATTAATTTTGGTTAAACTTTATTCAATTTAATTTTAAGGAACATAATTAGATGTTAAAAAGTTGGATTTCTACAGCATCACTTTTCTCTAGTCTTTTGGTCTTTAGTCTTTTGGTATTTACCCTCGGGGCAACAAGTTTTACGCAAGTTGCTATCGCAGAGTCAGGCTCAGGTACAAGCCTGCCAGATTTTACTGAGCTTGCAGAAAAACATGGTGCAGAGGTGGTTAATATTAGCGTTACACAAGTGATGCAAGCGGGCAATAATGCGATGCAGTTTCCGGGCATGCCAGATGACCCAGAATTGCAAGAATTTTTAAAGCGTTTTGGTATTCCTAATATGCCAGGTCAGGGTGGGCAACCTGGACAAGAGTATAAATCGCAGTCGTTAGGCTCTGGCTTTATTATTAGCGCAGATGGCTATATTTTAACTAATGCACACGTGATAAATGAGGCCGATGAGGTACTGGTAAAGCTCTCAGATAAGCGTGAGTTTAAAGCTAAAATTATTGGCACAGATAAGCGTACAGATGTGGCGCTTATTAAAATTGAGGCGGCTAATTTACCTAAAGCGACCATTGGCGACCCAGCAGCATTAAAAGTGGGTGAATGGGTGGCAGCGATTGGCTCACCATTTGGTCTAGAAAACACCATGACAGCAGGTATTGTTTCGGCTAAAGGCCGCGCTTTGCCGCAAGAAAACTTTGTGCCATTTATTCAAACTGATGTCGCAATTAACCCAGGTAATTCGGGTGGGCCGCTGTATAACCTGCGCGGTGAAGTAGTGGGTGTGAATTCGCAAATTTATAGCCGTAGTGGTGGTTCTATGGGCTTGTCCTTTAGTATTCCAATTGATGTGGCGATTGATATCTCTAACCAGCTTAAAGCCAGCGGTAAAATTACGCGCGGCTGGTTGGGTGTTGCGATTCAAGAGTTAACCAAAGAACTTGCAGAATCATTTGGTATGAAAAACAACAATGGTGCACTCATTGCAGGTGTAGAAAAAACTGGCCCAGCAGAAAAAGGTGGCTTGTTAGCGGGGGATGTGATTACTAAATTTGACGGTAAGATGATTAATACCTCTAGTGATTTGCCGCGTGCTGTTGGCGCTTCAAAACCAGGTAAGACGGTACCAGTAGAAATTTTACGCAAAGCTGCGACAAAAACACTCAATATCACCGTGGGTGAAATGCCTGCCGACCCCAACGAAGCGACGCCTGCAACGAAACTCGCGCCTAAAGCAGAAGCGAATAAAATTGGCTTAACGCTTAAAGAACTTACGCCGCAACAAAAGAAAAAGTTAAATGGCAAGAATGGTTTATTGGTAACCGATAGTACAGGTGTTGCGGCACAAGCGGGTATTCGTCGTGGCGATGTGATACTTGGCCTGAATAATTCTGAAAGCCAAAGCGTAGAGTTGTTTAATAAACAGATTAACGCTGTGGCGGCGGGTAAAACAGTTGCCGTGTTGGTGCTGCGAGGCGAAAGCACCTTATACGTGCCGATTAAAGTAGCCAAATAATTAGTGAGTTATTGGCATTTGTTGTAAAATGCTGACAGTATAAGAAAGGCGCTCAATGCGCCTTTCTTGTTTGTGAAACTTAAAAGATGCAATATAAATATTCGTGAAAAACATCCGTAACTTTTCCATTATCGCGCACATCGACCACGGTAAATCGACGCTGGCTGACCGCATTATTCATTTATGTGGCGGCTTGGAAGACCGTGAAATGGAAGCGCAAGTGCTTGATTCTATGGATATTGAGCGTGAGCGCGGCATTACCATTAAGGCGCAAACTGCGGCCTTGCAATACAAGGCAGATGATGGTCAAATTTATAACTTAAACTTAATCGATACTCCCGGCCACGTGGATTTTAGCTACGAGGTTTCACGTAGCTTATCTGCCTGTGAGGGCGCGTTGCTAGTGGTGGATGCTTCGCAAGGGGTTGAGGCGCAAAGTGTAGCCAATTGCTATACTGCGCTGGATTTAGGCGTAGAAGTGACAGCGGTATTGAACAAAATTGATTTGCCATCGGCTGACCCAGAACGGGTAAAACAAGAGATTGAAGATGTGATTGGTGTGGATGCTTCGGATGCCGCACTGTGTTCAGCTAAGACTGGCTTGGGTGTGCGTGATGTGCTAGAAGCTGTGATTAAAAAAGTACCGCCGCCAAAAGGCGATGTGGATGCACCTCTGAAGGCATTAGTGATTGATGCTTGGTTCGATAACTACGTTGGTGTAGTCATGCTGGTGCGTGTAATCGATGGTGTGCTTAAGCCCAAAGAAAAAATTCGCTTAATGGCGACTGGCGCGCAACATTTGTGCGAGCAAGTCGGTGTATTCACACCAAAATCTTTACAAAAAACTTCGCTTTCTGCCGGTGAAGTAGGTTTTGTGATTGCCGGCATTAAATCGCTAGAAGACGCTAAAGTGGGCGATACAGTGACGCACACTGACCGTCAAGCGGCTGAGCCATTGGCAGGGTTTAAAGAGGTGAAACCGCAAGTGTTTGCGGGGCTTTATCCAGTTGAATCGAATCAATTTGAAGCATTAAGAACAGCATTAGAGAAATTAAGCTTGAATGATGCTTCTCTTTTATTTGAGCCAGAAAATTCAACAGCTTTAGGTTTTGGTTTTAGATGCGGTTTTTTAGGCTTGCTGCACATGGAAATTGTGCAAGAACGCTTAGAGCGTGAATACGACATGGACTTGATTACCACCGCGCCCACCGTGGTTTATGAGCTGCTGTTGAAAGATGGCACATTACAGCAAATTGAGAATCCATCACGTTTACCAGATACGTCACGCATTGAAGAGATTCGCGAGCCAGTGATTAACGTAAATTTGCTGATGCCGCAAGATTACGTCGGCCCAGTGATGACGTTATGTAACGGCAAGCGCGGCGTGCAGAAAAATATGCAATATATGGGCAGGCAAGTAATGTTAAGCTATGAAATGCCACTAAACGAAGTGGTGTTAGATTTTTTTGATAAGTTAAAATCGGTATCGCGTGGCTATGCCAGTATGGATTATGAATTTTTAGAGTTTCGCGCAGCAGATTTAGTCAAGCTTGATATTATGGTCAATGGCGAGCGCGTAGATGCACTGAGTTTGATTGTACACCGCGCCAATAGTCGTTACCGTGGTGGTCAAGTGGCAGAGAAAATGCGCGAGCTGATTCCGCGTCAAATGTTTGATGTGGCGATTCAAGCCAGCATTGGCGCAACTATTATTGCACGTGAAACGGTAAAAGCCATGCGTAAAAACGTGATTGCTAAATGTTACGGCGGCGATGTTTCACGCAAACGCAAGTTACTAGATAAACAAAAAGAAGGTAAAAAGCGCATGAAACAAGTGGGTAATGTAGAGATTCCACAAGAAGCGTTTTTAGCGATATTAAGAGTTGAAGATAAGTAGTTTTAGACTAAATTAAGGTTTAAGTATGTATTTTGCATTATTTATGTTGTTGATTTTAATCATAACAGGCTTGATTTGGCTGTTAGATATTCTTGTGTTACGTAAAAACCGCTTGGTTGGCGTGGATGATCCTTGGTATGTGGAATATGCAAAAAGTTTTTTCCCGGTGATTTTATTGGTATTTACCTTGCGTTCATTTTTGGTAGAGCCATTTAAAATTCCATCGGGTTCGATGATGCCCACATTGTTAGCAGGCGATTATATTTTGGTGAATAAATTTACCTATGGTTTGCGCGTGCCAATTTCAAATAATACTATTTTTGAAATCAGCCAACCAAAACGGGGTGATGTGTTTGTGTTTCACTATCCCCCAGAGCCAACAATTGATTACATTAAGCGAGTCGTAGGTTTGCCTGGTGACACAATTCAATACCAAGATAAAAAATTAATTATTAATGGCAAGCAGTTAGATGTGAAGTTTGAAAATAATTATGCATATGAAATGCAAGGCGCGAATATTATCAACGCACGTCGCTCAAAAGAACAATTAGGCGATGTAGCACACGATATTTTAATTCACGACATCCCTAACCAGTACAACTCAGATGCGCCTGGTGCTAAACTGCTCAATGGCGAAACGATTACAGTGCCTGAAGGTAATTATTTTGCGATGGGTGATAATCGTGACAACAGTGCTGATAGTCGTGTATGGGGTTTTGTGCCAGAGCATAACCTAGTAGGTAAGGCATTTTTTATCTGGTTTAATTTTGATAAATTTGACAGAATAGGGTCTTCAATTCATTAACTTGAAGCACTTTATGAGACAAATTGTTAAGGAGGATATATGCAAAAAAACATAGTAAATAAGCAGCAAGGGATGACATTTATTGGTTTGGTGCTAGTAGTTGCCGCAGTTATTTTTTTAGCTGTAATAGGTATGAAATTAGTTCCAGCCTATATTGAGTTTTTTGGTGTAAAAAAAATTATCACTAGTATCGGTGACGATACTAAGTTTAATGAAATGAGTAAACAAGATATAGTCACTGCGTTTAATAAGGGCGCTGATATAGGCTATGTTACAGTCATCAAAGGTTCAGACTTAGTGATTGCAAAAGATGAGTCAGGTAATGTAGTTACTGCGACTTATCAAGTGACGATACCAATTGTTGCCAATGCCAGCGTATTGTTAGATTTTAATGCCACTACTGCAAAATAAGCTATTGGAAATATGTCTATAGATAGCCTTGCAATAGGTAAACTTGCTGGGCGCTTGGCCTATCAATTTAAAACGCCTGTATTGCTCACGCAGGCGCTCACACATCGCAGTTTTGCTGCAAACAACAATGAGCGTCTGGAATTTTTGCGCGAACCGCCGCGTCGACATCGTCCGCGCCGGCTGAAGATCGCAGACGTTGCTTCAG